>JALSJE010000053.1 GCA_026989495.1 Gammaproteobacteria bacterium
GGCACCGCGGCAAGGTGCCACCGACAGAGGCCGGATGCAAGCATGCAGTCGACCCCCCTCACCTCAGCCCCTGGCAGGACGGGCGGCGTCCATGTAAGAGATCCCCGCGGCCGGGGACATTCTGCCGGTGATGCGCATGACCAGCGCCAAGCAGATCGGAATGGACCGCGAGGCGCTCCGATGGAGCGCCCGGTGGATACCAGGCTCAGGCCGGGGTGCCAGGCAGCCGGAGGCGCTCGACGGGACGGCCCTCGCGCAGGTGGGACTCGATGATCTCGTCCAGGTCCTCCTCGTCCACGTAGGTGTACCAAACGCCCTCGGGATAGACCACGATCACCGGCCCCTCGGCGCAGCGGTCGAGGCAGCCCGCGGTGTTCACCCGCACGCCGCCCGGCCCGGCCAGCCCCAAGGCCTTCACCCGCGTCTTCATGTAGTCGCGGGCGGCCTGCGCCCCGTGGCCGGCGCAGCAGGCCGTGCCGTCCTCGCGCCGGTTGGTGCAGAAGAAAACGTGGTAACGGTAGTAGCCCATAGGGGGGAAGCATACGGAAGGTGCCCGGCAGGGTCCACGCCTCCTGGCCGGAGCCCTGCTACCATGCAGACTTTCGGGCGGCCTGCGGCCCATGACCCCATCACCGAGCACTTCCGAACCAAGCGTCCAGGCGGTCGTCGCAGGGGCCGACCGCTGCGTGCAGTGCGGGCTGTGCCTGCCGGCCTGCCCCACCTACGGGCTGCTGCGCGAGGAGGCGGACTCACCGCGGGGGCGAGTGGCGCTGGCGCGGGCGCTGGCGGCCGGCGAACTCCCCGCTGAGCCGACGCTGACCACGCACCTCGGCCGCTGCCTCCTGTGCCGGGCCTGCGAGAGCGCCTGCCCGGCGGGCGTACCCTTCGGGGCCATCATGGACGGCGCGCGCGCGCTGACGCGCCGTGCGGGCGCGCCCGCCGCCTCGGCCCCGCTGCGCCACCTGCTCGACCGTCCGCGCCTGCTGCGCGCCGGCGTGAGGCTGCTGCGGCTGGCGCAGGCCACGGGGCTCACGCGGCTCATGGCCGCCCTGCCCTTGGCGCCGGCCCGCTGGCGGGCGCTCGTCGCCGCCCTCACCCGTCCCGCTCCGCCGGCGCGCCTTGCGGGCCGCCGGGCCGGGCCGGAGGCAGGATCCCCGGTGTGGCTCTTCCCGGGCTGCACAGGCGAGGCGCTGGATGCCCGCACCGCCACGGACACCCTCGCCGCGCTCGCCGCGCTCGGCTTCCGGGTGCGCGTGCCGGAGGCGCATCTTTGCTGCGGCGCGCTCCACCTGCACGCCGGCCTTCCGGACGAGGCCCGGGACCGGGCATCCGCCTGCGCCGCCGCGCTGGGGACCGACGAAGCGCCGGTGCTCGCCATCGCCAGCGGCTGCGCCCTGCAGCTTGCCGAGCTCAACCGGCTCGGTCAGCCCGCCCTCGCCGCCCGGGCACAGGAGCTCACGAGCTTCCTCGCCCGCATCCCATGGCCCCACGCCCCGGCGCTGCGGCCGCTCGGGCTGAAAGTGCTGCTCCATGTGCCCTGCACCCTGCGCCATGGGCTGCACCAGCCCGGGGCAGTGCGGGCGCTGCTTGCGCGCATCCCGGGGCTCACCCTGATCGAGACGGAGGGCCTGCCGGCCTGCTGCGGCGCGGCCGGCGCCTATCTGTTCGAGGAGCCTGCGCTGAGCGATGCCCTGCGCGAGCCCTGGGCCCACGTCCTCGAGCAGCACCGGCCCGACGTGATCGCCACCCCGAACCTCGGCTGTGCCTTCCAGCTCCAGGCCGCCGCGCACGAGGCCCGCGTGAGCCTCGAGGTCCTGCACCCCGTGAGCCTCCTGGCCCGCGCCCTGCAGCCGTGACGCGACGGCCTGCCGATCGGGAAAGCGGAACGCCTTCGATGCAGGTGGCCATGCCTCGGCCCGGTAGAGGAGCAGCCTATGCGAGGCCACCGGAGGGCCGCCTCGCACGGCGCACGGCAGCACTGGTATGCTTGCGCCCATGCGGCGCCACGGCATCCTCGACCAGCTCGTCGTCACCCTCGACCAGGCTCTGCACACCCTCGCGGGCCCCTATTCCACCACGGGCCGCCCCAACCCGGCCGACACCTGGCCGGAGGCCGCGCTCAGCCCGGCCGAGCGGCGCCATGCGGCCGGCCTGATGCGGGTGGATCATGCGGGCGAGGTGTGCGCGCAGGCCCTTTACCAGGGCCAGGCGCTGACGGCGCGCCTCGACGAGGTGCGCGGCCGCATGGAGCAGGCCGCGGCCGAGGAGAACGACCACCTGGCCTGGTGCGCCGAGCGCCTGGAGGAGCTCGGCAGCCGCACGAGCCTGCTCAATCCCTTCTGGTATGCGGTGTCCTTCGTCATCGGGGCCGCGGCGGGGCTCGCCGGTGACCGTTGGAGCCTGGGCTTCGTGGCCGAGACCGAGCGGCAGGTGGTCGCGCACCTGGAGGGGCACCTGCGCCGGCTGCCGTCACAGGACCGGCGCAGCCGCGCCATCCTCGAGCAGATGAAGGTGGACGAAGGCCGCCACGCCACCGGGGCGCTGGAGGCGGGGGGCGCGGAACTCCCGCGCCCGGTGCGGCTGCTCATGCGGCTCGCCTCCCGCGTGATGACGACGACCGCCTACTATCTGTAGGAATCTCTGATCAATCCGCTGCGCGGACCGATCAGCGCGATAGCGCTTCGCGGTCCATTCTGATTTTCCTTGAGTCGTCATGCGCTTCCCTGTGCATGGGCCGTCCCGCGCCGTCCGTGGCCGCGGGGAAGCCCTGAAAAACCGGATTTTTCAGATGAGATGGTATGGACGCCGCCCTCCCGTTCCTTCCGGGCGGTGGCATCCTGTGAGGGGTCACGCGCCCGGTGTGGCGCAGATCGACAGACGATGACACAGGAGGGCGACGTCCATGCGTGAGGTTGGCGTGATCGGGCTCGATCTGGCTCGATCTGGCAAAGCAGCTCTTCTTCCGGCTCCACGGCGTGGATGCCCACGGGCGGGTGGTGCTGCGCCGGCGCCCGCCCAACGTGGTCGCCGTGGCGCCGGCACGGCAAGCTCGCCCGCCGGGCCTGGGCGGTGCTGCACCGCAGCGGAGCGCTCCCGCCGGAGTCCGTTCGCAAGGTCGCAGCCATTCAGCCGACCACCCAGGCCTAGGCCCTTGACGGTCTTGGCGGCATCCGAGCGGAGACTTCCTGATATTTATCAGTTTTAGTGCTCGTCTTGGTTGTGAGGGGGGGGCGGCCGGATTATGACTTCAGACAACGAACGAGAACGGGTGCGAGGTGGGCCGGTTTCCCTGAGGGGGGGCCCGAGGCGCGGGCTCAAGGGCTGGCCTATCGCCGAGGGGCGCTTGCCCCGCGGGCCAAGCCGGAGGAGGTGGAGGACATGGCGCAGCAACGCGCGGAGTTCGACCGCGAGTTCAGCGGCCGCCTCGCCGCGGCCGCATCCCAGGGCGAAGGGCATGCCGCCGGCGAGGCCCATGCCCACGAGTGGGAGACCAGCCCTTGGCCGCTGGTCATCAGCGCCGGGATCCTGCTGGCGCTGCCGCTCGCCTTCTCCTTCAGGTTCGTCTACGAGCAGCCGCTCGCGGCGGTGCTGACGCTGGGCATCGGCACGCCCCTGATCGTCGCCGGCATCGTCGGCTGGGTGCGCGAGGGGCTCGGCGGCGAGGCGCTCGGCCTCAGCCCCGCGGCCATGCCCTGGTTCATCCTCGCCGAGGCGCTCATCTTCCTCTCCTTCTTCGCCACCTACTGGGTCATGCGTCTCGCCGCGCCGGAATGGCCTCCGGCGGGCACGGTGGCCCTGCCGCGGGTGGTGCCCCTCGTGATGACGGCGATCCTGGTCTCCTCCAGCTTCACCATCCACGTCGCCGAGGCGCGCCTGGCGGCCAGCGACCAGAGAGGCTTTCTGCGCTGGCTGGTCGTCACCATCGCCCTCGGTGTCGCCTTCGTGGGACTGTCGGCGGCCGAGTGGCGCGAGCTCATGCACGAGGGCTTCACCTTCTCCACCAACGCCTACAGCACGGCCTTCTTCTCCATCACCGGCTTCCATGCCGCGCACGTGGTGGTGGGTCTGGGCATCTTCGTGGCGCTGCTCCTGCCGGCCCTGCGTGGGCGGCTGAACGAGCCTTTCACCAGGTCGGCCTCGCTCTACTGGCATTTCGTGGACATCGTGTGGCTGTTCGTGGTCTCCCAGGTCTACTACTGGTGAAGGCGAGGCGGATGCGCGGCACGCGCGCAGTGACGGTCCGCACGCATGGCACGGGTTTCAGGGCAGGTCCCGTGCCTGGCCGCTCCTCCTGCGCGCGCGCCCGGCGTCCAGCCACGTCTCGCCGGCCCGCGCTCGCGCCGATGCGCGCGGCGCTGGCGGTGCTGCTGGCGGCGGTGGCGCTGCCCACGTTCGCGCTGCCGGGCGCGCCCGGCGGCGGGCCGCAGCGCTCCACCCTGGATCCTGCGGTGCTGCGCATCGACGAGACGCGCCACCTCGGCACTCGGATCGATCCGGACCTGCGCCTGATCGACGCCGAAGGACGCCGCTTCCGGCTCGGCGATCTCTATGGCAAGCCCCTGGTGCTGGTGCTCTCCTACTACGGGTGCGACGGTGCCTGTCCGGCCCTCAACGGCAACCTACGTCAGACGATCGAAGCGGTCCGGCGCTACCGCATCGGAAGCGACTACCGCGTGCTGACGGTCTCGTTCGACCGCCACGACACGCCCGCGCGCGCGCGCGCCTTCGTCAAGCGCTTGGGCGGCATGCCTCCGGCGTTGTCGGCAGGCTGGCGGCACGCGGTGCTGGCCGACCCGGCCGACATCCCCCGCCTGACGGAAGCGGTGGGTTACCGTTACTTCTGGTCGGTTCAGGACCGCATGTTCGTGCACCCGAACGCCTATGTCTTCCTCTCGCCCGAAGGGCGCATCGTACGCTACCTGTACGGGCTCAAGATCGGTCCGCGCGACTTCGAACTCGCGCTGGTCGACGCCGCCTGGGACCGCATCGCCTCATCCGGGCGTGTGCTCGACCTGCTGGTGGGTGTGTGTTTCAGCTACAGCTATGCCGACGGGCGCTATGTGCTCAACTATCCGCTGTTTGCGGGGATCGGGGCGCTGGCGCTCGGCATTGGCTTGGTGGTCTTCTCGCTCACGGTCTTCCGACGCAGACGCACCGGGAGGATAGGCCATGCATGAGTCGCTGCGCCGGCTGGCGCCGGTCCTGCTGCTGCCCGCTCCCGCGGCCGCGCTCGCGGGTGGCGAGGGCATCCCGGATCCGGCCGCGGGCTGGGACCGGCTGTGGGACGAGATGCTGGTGGACATCACGCTCATCGGCGTGGTGTTCGCGGCCGTGACGGCCTGGTTCATGTGGCGTTTCCGGCGGCGACATCCGGACGAGGAGGGCTGCCCGCCGCGGCTGGGTACCGGAGCCGCCGTGGGCTGGGCCGTGGTGCCGGCCTTCGTCTTCATGGCCGACGACTTCTTTCTCGCGGCCAAGGGCTGGGAGCTGTGGCAGCAGTACCGTACCGTGCCCGAGGGGGCGCTGGAGGTGCGCCTCGACAGCGCCATGTGGAGCTGGACCTACACCTACCCCAACGGGGCGGTCACGGTGAACGAGCTGCGCGTGCCGGCCGGACGCCCCGTGCTGCTGCGCATGACCAGCCGCGACGTGGTCCACAGCCACTTCATCCCGGACTTCCGGGTGAAGGAGGACTCCATGCCGGGCCGCATCACCTACCTCTGGTTCTATCCCAAACGGCCCGGCGAGCACGTGGTGGCCTGCGCCGAGTACTGCGGCCTGCTGCACTCGCGCATGGCCGGCAAGGTGATCGTGATGGAGCCCGAGGCCTTCGCGGCCTGGTACCGCGCCGCAGGAAGACGGGCGGACGCGGCCGCGCGCGACGAGGGGGAGGTCTGACACCATGGGCGCTGCGCTTCGCTCCTGGCTCTTCACCACCGACCACAAGCGTGTCGGCATCCTGTACCTGATCGGCTCGCTTGCGGCCTTCGCCATCGCCGGCATCATGGCGATGCTGATGCGCATCGAGCTGACGGCCATCGGGCCGGATCTCACCGACAACCCCCAGCAGTACAACGTCTGGCTCTACTTCCACGGCGCCGCCATGATCCTCGGCTTCCAGATCCCGGCGCTCACGGGCTTCCTCGCCAACTACTGCGTGCCGCTCATGATCGGCGCACGCGACGTGGCCTTCCCGCGCCTCAACGCGCTCAGCGTGTGGCTGTTCTGGGCCGGCATCCTGCTGGCGCTCGCCACCTTCGTCATCCCGGACCCGCCGGACGTGATGTGGACCGGCTACCCGCCCTACGCCACGCGCACCTGGGGCAACACCGCCTTCTACAGCTTCACGGTGCTGCTGCTCGGCTTCTCCTCCATCCTCGGCGGGGTCAACTTCCTCACCACCGTGTTCTACATGCGCGCCCCGGGGATGGGCTGGAACAAGCTCAACATCTTCGTGTGGTCCATCGTCGTCGCCTTCATCATCCAGCTCATCTTCGTGCCGGTGCTGGGCACGGCTGTGACCATGCTGCTGTTCGACAAGTATCTGGGTACGACCTTCTTCGATCCCGCCAACGGCGGCGACGTGCTCATCTACCAGAACCTGTTCTGGTTCTACTCCCACCCGGCCGTGTACGTGATCCTGCTGCCCTTCCTCGGGATCACCTACGAGATCGTCGCCACCTTCGCCCGCAACCGGGTGTTCAACTACAAGATGGTGGTCTATGGCGGCTTCGGCGGCGTGCTGCTGCTGGCGGGCGAGGTGTGGGTGCACCACCTCTACACAGCGGGCCTGCCCGACTGGCTGCGCGTGGGGCAGATGGTGACCACGCTCCTCATCAGCGTGCCGGTGGGGCTGCTCATGATCGGGCTGGTGGGCACCCTCTACCGCGGCTCGATCGAGTACCGCACACCCATGCTCTACGCCCTGGGGGTTATCTTCTTCTTCCTCATCGGGGGGCTCACCGGCATCCCCAACGCCATCGCCTCGCTCGACCTGCACCTGCAGGACACCTACTTCATCCCGGGTCACTTCCACTACGTGATGGCGGTGGCCGGCACCTTCGCCATCTTCGGGGCGGTCTACTACCTGTTCCCCAAGATGACCGGGCGCATGTACCACGAGAGCACGGGCAAGCTGGGCTTCTGGCTCACCTTCATCGGCATGAACCTGGTGTTCATGCCCATGATGATGGCCGGCATCGAGGGCATGCCACGGCGCTACTACGACTACGCCCAGTTCCCCCAGGTCGAGGGCCTGCAGCAGCTCATGACCTTCGGCGCCTTCGTGATCCTGGCCGGTTCCCTGGTGACGCTGTGGAACTGGGTGCAGGGGGCGCTGCGCGGCGCGCCCGCCCCGGCCAATCCGTGGGGCTCGCGCTCGCTGGAGTGGACGGCGGCGCCCTCGCCCCCGCCGCCCGGCAACTTCCCGCAGCCGCCGCGTCTGGGTCCTGAATGGAGCCCCTACGCCTACGGGGAGCGCGCCTGAGCGGGCTGCCCGGGCTCGCCTGGGCGCCGGCGCGCGCCGCGGCGCGCGCCTGGCTGGCGGCGGCCGTCGCCGCCCTGGGGGGCTCGGGCCTGGTGGCGGGGCTCGTGGTGGCCGCCCGCACGCCGGGTGTGGGCGAGAGCACAGCGCTGGCCGAGGCCTTCCCGCGCGCCCTCGTCGCGCACGTCACGCTCGGGGTGCTCGCCTGGCTCGCCGCGATGGGGGCGGCCCTGTGGACGCTGGCCGGACGGCCAGGCTATGGCGCTGCGGGCAGGGCGGGCGAGGTGTGGGTGCAGCTTGCGCCGGTTGCTTTCTGGGTGGGCTTGGCGCTCGTGTGCCTGGCGGCGTTGGGAGACGGGGGAGAGGCCCTCCTGCTCGACTACGTGCCGCTGCTGACCGCGCCGGGCTTCGTGGCCGGCCTCGCCCTCATGGCGCTGGGCGCGGGGCTGGCGGCGGCACGGCTCCTGCTGCGCGCGCCGGCCAGGACCGAGGCGGGCCCGGCGCTCGCGGCCGCAGCGCTCGGCCTGCTCACCGCCCTGGCCGTGGCCGCGCTGGGCCTCGCGGTCACCCCGGCTGCCTGGGAGGCCGGTCCGGGTATGCTCGCCCGCCTGGTATGGGCCCCGGGGCATCTGATGCAGGGAGCCTGGGCGCTGCTGACCCTCGGCGTCTGGATCCTGCTCGCGCGCGTGGCCGGGCTCCACGTCCCGCCTGCGTCGGCGCGGGCGGGGCTGGCGCTGGGCCTCGGCGCGCTGGCCGCCGCCATGCTGGCCGAGACCCTGCAGCCCACCGCCCTCGTGGGGCGCCTGGCGACCCAGTCCACCCTCATGGCGCTTGCGGGGCTCGCGCCGCTGCCCCTGGCGCTCGCGCTCGCGCCGGGGCTGGCGCGCGCGCGCCGGCTTTCGCCTCCGGCGCAGGTCGCCGGCGCGGGCCTCCGCGCGGCGCTGCTCCTCTATGGCGCGGGCGGGCTGCTGGCGCTGGCCATCGCCGGCGCCGACACCCGCGTCCCGGCCCACTACCACGCCAGCATCGCCGGGGTGGGGCTGGGGCTCATGGCCATGACCTGGCTCCTGCTGCCGCGGCTGGGGGCGCGGGCGGTGCCGGCCGTGTGGGCCCGGTGGCAGCTCCGCCTCTATGGCGCGGGCCAGCTCCTCCATGCCCTGGGGCTCGCCTGGGCGGGCGGGTACGGGGCCGCGCGCAAGCAGGCCCTCGCCGCGGGGGGCGCCCTCGGGCCGGCCGAGCACCTGGCGCTCGCCGTCATGGCCGCCGGCGCGGCGCTGGCGGCGCTGGCAGGGGCTGCCTTCGTGCTCCGGGTTGCGCTTGCGCTCGCGCGGCCCTCAGCTCCCGCCCGTGAGGCGGCGGATGAGGCCGAAGACGCTCAGCGCCAGCACCAGGATGATGGCGAGGAAGGCGAGCTCGCGATGGGGCAGGCGTGCGCCCCGGCGCGCCTCGATCCATAGGAGGAGACGGTCGGCGGCAACGTACAGCACGATGCCGGTGGCGGTGAAGACCAGGATCTCGATCAGCTTGCTTTCCATGGGGCAGCGTGTCCGCCGGTCCGGCCCATGCAGGCTCCACCGGCCCGGGCGTGGTGGCGTTGACCCAGGTCAACGCGCCCGCGCGGGCCGCACCCAAAAGTATCCACCCACCAGCACCCGAGGAGGAAGCGATGCGCAAGAAGGCGATCGTCGGTGCCATCCTGGCGGCGGCGTCCCTGGCCGCGGGGGCGGCGCTGGCCGGTGGCGACGCGGCCGCGGGCAAGGCCAAGGCGGCGGTCTGCGTCGGCTGCCATGGGGCCGACGGCATCAGCACCAATCCGCTGTGGCCCAATCTGGCGGGGCAGAAGGCGCCCTACATCGTCAAGCAGCTCAAGGCCTTCCGCGCCGGCACGCGCCAGGACCCGCTCATGGGGCCCATCGCCAAGAACCTCTCGGACCAGGACATGGAGGACCTGGCCGCCTACTTCTCGGGGCTCGAGCGCTGAGGCGCGGGCATGACCCGGGCCGTCATCCGGACCCGCTACGTGGCACCCGAATGGGTCAAGTACGGCCGCGGCGGCCCCTTCGATCTCGATGCCGAGACCGCCTACCGCCGCTGGCGGGAAGCCAAGCTGGCCTCCGTGCCGGCGCGGCTCGAGGACGTGCTGGTCGAGGTGCGCGATCCCCGGGCGCTGAGCCGGGGCGAGCGCGAGCGGATGCTCGCCCTGTGCGCACGCCATAACCTGGCCGTCTACCGCAGCCCCACGGGCGGATGCGAGGACAAGGCGATTCCCCTGCGCCTGGCGGCGCAGCTCGGCCTCGGCCGCCCCGACCTCGACCGCAACCCCTGCGCCGACCCGGACGGCGTCACGCCGCTCGCGGTGGCGCGGGCAGGCGGGCGAGCGGGCTTCGTGCCCTACAGCGACCGTGCCATCGACTGGCACACCGACGGCTACTACAACGCCCGCGGCCAGCAGATCCACGGGCTGATCCTCCACTGCGTGCGTCCCGCGACCGAAGGGGGCGAGAACGGGCTCTACGACCACGAGCTCGCCTACATCGCGCTCCGCGACGAGGATCCGGCCCTGGTGGAGGCGCTCATGAATCCTGCGGCCATGACCGTCCCCGCCCATGTGCGCGACGGACGCGTGCTGCGGCCGGCCCGCAGCGGGCCGGTCTTTTCCGTCACGCGCGAGGGGCGCCTGCACATGCGCTACACGCGCCGCGCCCGCAACGTGGTCTGGCGTGACGATCCCGTCCTGGCGCGGGCGCTGGCGCGCCTCGGGCGCCTGCTCGAGGGGGAGGGCACCCGCGGGCTGCTGCGCCACCGTCTCGCGCCGGGCGAGGGCGTGGTGTGCAACAACGTGCTGCACATGCGCACCGCCTTCCGTGACCCTGAGCCTCCCGCGCCCGGCCGCCTCCTCTATCGGGCGCGCTACTTCCTGCCCGTCGGCGGCCTCTGAGCCGCGGCACCCGCTCCGCCGTGCGTCCGGCGGGCCGTTGGGCCGCGAGTTGACTGTCGTCAAGGGAAAAACCTGTGCGCTGCGACAAACTGCCGCACGGGATGGAGCGGCCCGAGCACAAGCCCCGCTGTCGCCTTCCGCTGCTGGCCCTGCTCGCGGCGCTCGCCGTGGTCGTGACCCCCGAGGGTGGCGCCACCACGGCGCAGGCCGCCCCGCCCTATCCCCAGGCGCGCCAGTTCTTCCCGGAGGCCGACGGCTTCGGCCCCTTCGAGGGCCGGCCGCCCGCGGCCGCCGTGTACCGTCAGGGCCGGGTGATCGGCCACCTGGTGCGCACGGCCGACGTCGCCCCCATCCCCGCCTACTCGGGCAAGCCGGTCAACCTCCTGGTGGGCTTCGACACCGCCGGCAAGATCCGCGGCGCCCATGTGCTCGAGCACCACGAGCCCATCCTGCTGGTTGGCATCCCCGAGAGCCGCCTGCAGGGCTTCGCCGCCCAGTTCGCGGGCAAGCGCATCACCGACCGCGTCCGCATCGGCGGCGGCTCGCAGGGCGAGGTGGCGGTGGATGGTGTCAGCGGCGCCACCGTCACGGTCATGGTGGTGGCGCGCACCATCATGAAGTCCGTGCGGCGCGTGGCGCAGGCGCGCGGCCTGCTGCGCGGGGGCGCAGGCGCGCCCCGGGCGCACGCGCGCGTGCGCAGGGATCTCTACCGCAAGGCCACGTGGCGGGACCTGGTGGCCGAGGGCGCCTTCGGGCACCTGCGCCTCACCTCGGCCCAGGTGGACGAGGCCCTGCGCAAGCTGGGCGCGCGCCTCGACCCGCCCCCAGGCGGCCCGGACGAGACCTTCATCGATCTGTGGTTCGCGCTCGTGGACCCGCCCGTGGTGGGCCGCAACCTCCTCGGTGACGAGCAGTACCGCTGGCTCATGGAGCAGCTCCAGCCGGGCGAGCACGTGGTGGCCGTGCTCGCCAACGGGCGCTATTCCTTCAAGGGATCCGGCTACGTGCGCGGCGGCATCTTCGACCGCGTGCAGCTCACCCAGGGCGGGCAGACCATCCTCTTCCGCGACCTCGACCATCACCGCCTCGCGGACGTCTACCTCGAGGGCATGCCCGCCTTCAGCGAGATGGCGCTGTTCATCGTCCGCGCCGGCTACGAGTTCGACCCGGGCCGTCCCTACAGGCTCGAGCTGCTGGTGCGCCAGCAGACCGGGCCCACGGACAGCGTCTTCACCACCTTCGCCGCCGGGCACCGCGTGCCCGAGCCCTACCTGGAGCGACCGCCGGCGGCGACGGGGGTCGAGGCGGCCGCGGAGGGCGAGGACCAGCCCATGTGGGCGGCGGTGTGGAAGCGGCGCTGGACCGAGGTGGCGGTGCTGGTCGCCGGCCTCCTGTTTCTCACCGTTGTGCTGCTCCTGCAGGACGTGCTGGCGCGCCGGCGCCGCCTGCTGCTGCGTCTGCGGACGGGCTTCCTGATCTTCACGCTCCTCTTCATCGGTTGGTACGCCCTCGGCCAGCTCAGCATCGTCAACGTCTTCACCTTCCTCGGGAGCCTGATGCGCGGCTTCCGCTGGGAGACCTTCCTCATGGACCCCATCCTGTTCGTGCTGTGGACCTACGTGGCCGCGGCCGTGCTGCTGTGGGGACGAGGGGTCTTCTGCGGCTGGCTGTGCCCCTTCGGGGCGCTGCAGAAGCTGCTCAACGAGGCCGCGCGCCGGCTGCGCGTCCCGCAACTCGTGCTGCCCGCGCTGGTGCACGAGCGCCTGCTCGCACTCAAGTACGTGATCCTGCTCGTGCTGTTCGGCATCTCGCTGCAGTCGCTGGGCACGGCCGAGCGCTACGCCGAGATCGAGCCCTTCAAGACGGCCATACTGCTGCGCTTCGACCGCGAGTGGCCCTACGTGCTCTATGCGCTGGCCCTGCTCACCGTTGCGGTCTTCATCAGCAAGTTCTACTGCAAGTACCTGTGCCCGCTGGGGGCGGCGCTGGCGCTGCCCACGCGGCTGCGGGTCTTCGACTGGCTCAAGCGCCGCAAGGAGTGCGGGCGCCCCTGCCAGATCTGCGCCAACGCGTGCGAGATCCAGGCGATCCGGCCCACGGGCGAGATCGATGCCCACGAGTGCCACTACTGCATGGACTGCCAGGTCATCTACTGGGACGACAAGATCTGCCCACCGCTCGTCGCGCGCCGCAGGCGGCGCGAGCGCGCCGCGGGCGCGCGGCGGGCGGCCGAGCGCATGGTGGCGGCCCTGCGCTCAGCCGGGCCCGATGGAGGGGCCGTGGCGCGGGCCGCGGGTTCCAACTCAGGCGCGGAGCGCGCCGAACCAGAGGGGAGGTGAGCAGCCATGTCCAAGAAAGAGCGTGACCAGGCCACGGGCCTTTCCCGGCGCGAGTTCCTCGGCTTCACGGCCGCGGGCGCGGCCGGCACGGCGCTGGTGCCGGCCGGCCTGCTGGGCGGCGGAACGGCCCAGGCGGCAGGGAAGGGCAAGGGGCACGTCGCTCCGGGGGAGCTCGACGAGTACTACGGCTTCTGGAGCGGCGGGCACTCGGGCGAGGTGCGCGTGCTCGGCATCCCGTCCATGCGCGAGCTCATGCGCATCCCCGTCTTCAACCGCGACAGCGCCACCGGCTGGGGGCTGACCAACGAGTCCAGGCGCATCCTCGGCGAATCGGCGCGTTTCGACAACGGCGACACCCATCACGTCCACATGTCCTACACGGACGGCACCTACGACGGGCGCTACCTGTTCGTGAACGACAAGGCCAACACGCGCATCGCCCGCATCCGCTGCGACATCATGAAGACCGACAAGGTCATCACCATTCCCAACGTGGCGGCGATCCACGGCCTGCGCCTGCAGAAGGTGCCCAAGACCGGATATGTGCTCTGCTGCGCCGAGTTCAGGATCCCTCACCCGAACGACGGTCGCTTCCTGGACGAGCCGGACAAGTACCACACCATGCTGACAGCCGTCGACGCCGACACCATGGAGATCAAGTGGCAGATCATCGTCGACGGCAACCTCGACAACGTCGATACCGACTACACCGGCAAGTACGCCGCCGCCACCTGCTACAACGCCGAAGGCGGTGTGACCCTGCCGGAGATGATGAAGGCCGACCGCGACTGGACGGTCGTCTTCAACATACCGCGCATCGAGGAGGCGGTGCGCAAGGGCAGGTACACCACCATCGGAGACAGCAAGGTGCCGGTGGTGGACGGGCGCGGCAAGGACAACCCGTACACCCTGTACGTGCCTACGCCCAAGAGCCCGCACGGCGTCAACATGACGCCGGACGGCAAGTACTTCATCGCAAACGGCAAGCTCTCGCCCACCTGCACGGTGATCTCGGTCGAGCTCATCGAGCAGTGGTTCGCCGGCAAGCTCAAGGATCCGCGCGACGTAGTGGTGGCCGAGCCGGAGCTGGGCTTGGGACCGCTGCACACCACCTTCGACGGGCGGGGTTTCGCCTACACCACGCTCTTCATCGACAGCCAGGTCGTGAAGTGGAGCATCGCCGACGCCATCCGCGCCTACAAGGGCGAGAAGGTGAACTACATCCGGCAGAAGCTGGACGTGCACTATCAGCCCGGCCACCTCAAGGCCAGCATGGCGGAGACCAAGGACGCGGACGGCAAATGGGCCGTCAGCCTGTGCAAGTTCTCCAAGGACCGCTTCCTGCCGGCCGGCGTGCTGCGGGCCGAGAACGACCAGCTCATCGACATCTCCGGCGACAGGATGGAGCTGGTGCACGACGGCCCGACCTTCCCCGAGCCCCATGACGCCATCATCGTCCATCGCCGCTTCGTGCATCCGCGCAAGGTCTGGCGGCGCGACGATCCCTACTTCGCGGAGACCGTGGCCATGGCCAGACGCCATGGCGTGGTGCTGGAGCGCGACAACAAGGTCATCCGCGAAGGCAACAAGGTCTTCGTCTACATGACCTCGGTCGCGCCCAACTTCGGCCTCAAGGAGTTCCGGGTGAGGAAGGGCGACGAGGTCACCGTGGTCGTCACCAACCTCGACAAGATCGAGGACCTGACCCACGGCTTCTGCATCGTCAACTACGGGATCAACATGGAGATCGGTCCCCAGCAGACCTCCTCGGTGACCTTCGTGGCCGACCGGCCCGGTGTGCACTGGTACTACTGCACCTGGTTCTGCCATGCGCTGCATCTGGAGATGCGTGGGCGCATGCTGGTCGAGCCGTGAGGGGAGGCGGCCCCGCCCGCATGCGGGCGGGGCCGCCGTCCTGCTGGCCGCCGCATGCATGCTCGCCCTGCTGGCGGCGGCTGGCCCGGCGCGGGCCGAGCTGCGGGTCGCGCCCGGCCAGCCGCTGCAGGCGCTGCTGGACCGGGCCCCCACGGGCATGGTGGTGCGGCTCGCGGCAGGCGTGCACCGCGGCCCCGTGGTGATCGCCCGCCCGCTCACGCTCCTCGGCGAGCCGGGCGCGGTGCTGGAGGGCGACGGCAAGGGGGCCGTAATCCGCGTGCGTGCACCCGACGTGCGCATCGCGGGGCTCGTGATCCGGGGCGGCGGGGACGACCTCACCGCCCTCGACGCCGGCATCTTCGTCGAGCGCGCGGGCGCACGCGTTCTCATCGAGGGCAACCGCATCGAGTCGCCGGCCTTCGGCGTGTGGCTCGACCAGGCACCGGACGCCGTCGTGCGCGGCAACCGCATCCGCGGCGACGCCCGCCGCCGCTCCCAGGACCGCGGCAACGGCATCCATCTCTATGCGCTCGAGGGCGCCCTCATCGAGGGCAACGAGATCCGGGAGGCACGCGACGGCATCTATATCGACAACAGCCGCGGCTGCGTGCTGCGCGGCAACCGTATCCACGACCTGCGCTTCGGCATCCACTACATGTACTCCCACGACAACCTTGTCGAGGGCAACCGCACCACGCGCACCCGCACCGGCTACGCCCTCATGCAGTCGCGCGGGCTGACGGTGGTGGGCAACCGTTCCGAGGGAGACCACAACTACGGCATCCTGCTCAACTACATCACCTACAGCCGCATCGAGGGCAACTTGGTGCGCGGGGTGCGCGGCCAGCGGGGCTATGTGACGGGCGGCGCGGCCGTGCCCGGCGGCGAGGGCAAGGCCCTGTTCGTCTACAATTCCCAGTACAACGAGATCCGCGGCAACGTCCTCGCCGACAGCGATATCGGCGTGCATCTGACCGCCGGCTCCGAGGACAACATCATCGTGGGCAACGCCTTCATCGGCAACCGTGTCCAGGTCAAGTACGTGGCCAGCCGCCCGCAGGAGTGGTCGCGGGACGGGCGGGGGAACTACTGGAGCGACTACCTCGGATGGGACCTGGACGGCGACGGCGTGGGCGACCGCCCCTACCGGCCCAACGACGCCGTGGACGTGCTGCTGTGGCGCTACCCGCTGGCGCGACTGCTCATGCACGCCCCCGCGGTGCAGACCCTGCGCTGGGTGCAGGAGCACTTTCCGGTGCTGCGCCCGCCCGGGGTGCGCGACAGCCACCCCCTCATGCGCCCTCCGGCGGCGTCCGTTCCGGGAGAGAGGCTGTCGTGAGCGCGGTGCTGGAAATCCGCGACGTCCAGGTGCGCTTCGGGGCCGTGACGGCGCTGGCCGCCATGACGCTCACGGTGCAGCCCGGGGAGGTGGTGGGGCTGCTGGGCCACAACGGCGCCGGCAAGACCACCACCATGAAGCTCGCCCTGGGGCTGCTGCGCCCCCAGGCGGGGACGGTTCGGCTGTTCGGCACGGACCCGGCTGGGCGGGCCGGGCGCGTCGCCCGCCGCCAGGTGGGCTTCCTGCCGGAGAACGTGAGCTTCTACGACAGCCTCACCGGGCGCGAGGTGCTGCGATATCTCGCGCGCCTCAAGGGCCGTGCGCCCCGCGAGGCCGACGCGCTGCTGGAGCGGGTGGGGCTCGCGGCCGCGGCCGACCGGCGCGTGCGCGGCTACTCCAAGGGCATGCGCCAGCGGCTGGGACTGGCCCAGGCGCTGCTGGGCCACCCGGGCCTGCTGCTGCTCGACGAGCCCACCGTGGGCCTCGACCCCATGGCCACCGCCGAGTTCTACGCCACGGTGGCGCGCCTGCGCGCGGCGGGCACGGCGGTGGTGCTGAGCTCGCACGTGCTCGCCGGCATCGAGCGCCACATCGACCGCTGCGTGATCGTGGGTCGCGGGCATGTGCTCGCCGCGGGCACGCTGGAGGAGCTGCGCGCCGAGGCCGGCCTGCCGGTCGCGATCCGCGCGCGCGGGCGCTGGCCGGATGCACCGCCGGTGGCCGACGACCCCGCCGCAGGCGTGTGGGTACGGCGCCTCAACGGCCATCAGGTGGAGATCCGCACGACGCCGGCGCGCAAGCTTGCGGTGCTGCGGGCGCTCGCCGCCGCGCCCGGCATCGAGGACATCGAGGTGCAGCCGCCGGGGCTGGAGGCCCTCTACGCCCATTTCGATGCACGCCTGCACGGCGGTGGGGGCAAGGAGTCGCGGGGCGCATGATGCGGCAGATGCTCGCCATCGCGGCCAAGGAGCTGCGCGACGGGGTGCGCAACCGCTGGGCGCTCGCGATCGCCGGGGTGCTCGCCGTGCTGGCGCTCGCCATCGCCTGGTTCGGCCCGGCGGCCTCGGGCCGGGTGGGCTTCGCCTCGCTGGGTGCCACCGTGGCGAGCCTGGCGAGCCTGGCGGTGTTCCTGGTGCCCCTGGTGGCGCTTCTGCTGGGCCACGAGAGTGTGGTGGGCGAGGCCGAGCGCGGCACGCTCCTGCTGCTGCTCGCCTATCCCCTCGGCCGGCGCACCCTGCTCGCCGGCAAGTTCCTGGGACACGCGGCCCTGCTCGCCGCGGCCACTGCGCTCGGCCTCGGCGGCGCCGCGGCCGTGCTGGCGGCCGCCGGGGCGGCCGGGGAGGGCCTGTGGCCGGCCTTCACGCGCCTGATCCTCAGCACGGCGCTGCTCGGCTGGGTCTTCCTGGCGCTGGCCTACGCAATCAGCGCCGGCGCGCGCGAGAAGGGCCGCGCCCTGGCGGGTGCGCTCGCGGCCTGGTTCGCCTTCGTGCTGGTCTACGACCTGGTGCTGCTGGGGACGCTGGTTGCCGCCGGGGGGCGCCTCCCGCCGGCGCTGTTCGGGGCGCTGCTGGTGGCCAACCCCGCCGATGCCTTCCGCATCCTCAACCTCACCGGCCTCGAGGCGGCCGAGGCCTTGGGCGGTCTGGGCGCGGTGGCCCGGGGCCCGCTGGTCTCGGCGCCGGTGCTGGCCGGCGTGCTGGCGGCCTGGCTCGCCGGGCTCCTGGGGGTGGCCTTCCATCGCTTCGCCCGGAGGGAGGTGTGAGGGTGCTTCTCTTCCAGCCGGCCGCCTGGGCGGCGTTCGCGCTCGCCGTCCTGGCCGGCTGCGGGGAGCAGGCCGGGGCTCCGGGCGCGGGGCCGGGGCCGCGGCCGGTGCCGCCCGACGCCACCTGCCATGTGTGCGGGATGATCCTCGCGCGCTTCCCGGGCCCCAAGGGCGAGGCCTACGTGGACGAGGCGCCCCGCCCGCTCCACTTCTGCTCCACCCTGGAGCTCCTGGTGTGGCTGCGGCAGCCCGAGGCGGCCGCGCAGGTGCGCAGCGCCTGGGTGCACGACATGGGCGGCACGCCCTGGGAGCGGCCCGACGACACGCGCTGGGTGCGCGCCGAGCAGGCCTGGTACGTGGCCGGGCACCGCCTGCCTGGCGCCATGGGGCCGACGCTGGCGAGCTTCGCCCGCCGGGAGGACGCCGAACGCTTCGCGCGCGAGCACGGCGGGCGCGTGCTCGGCTGGCGCGATGTCACACTCGATCTGCTCGGCAGCCTCGCCCGGCCCCCGGGCGCCGGGGGTCGGGCGCCGTGAGCGGCCAGCGAGCGGGCAGCACTTGACCGGCATCATCGTCCTGCGAGCGGGACAGCCCGATCATCCCGCCCCATGAGCGCAGCCTCCGGACAGGGCGCCCGTGCCGCTCCGGGCGGCATCTCCTGGCGCAGCTTCACCGCCGCCCCCCATCGCGTCATGATGCTGGGGGGCGCGGTCCAGCTCGTGCTCGCGATGGCCTTCTGGGCCTTGGAGCTCGCGGCCCGGGTGTGGCCCGCGCTGGCCGTGCCCGCCTGGGCGCTGCCCGCGGCCTGGGCACACGCCTTCCTCATGCTGTACGGCACCTTCACCTTCTATCTGTTCGGCTTCCTGATGACGACCTACCCGCGCTGGATGGGCGGCCCTCCCGTGCCGCGACCGCGCTACGTGGCGACTTTCCTGCTGCTGGCCGGCGGGATGCTCGGCCTCTATGCCGGGCTGCTGGCCGGCAGCCGCGCGCTCGTGGTCGCGGGCGCGGCGGTCTTCCTCGCCGGCTTCGCCGCAGGCGTCAGCGCCCTGTGGGCGGTCTACCGTGCCGCACCCGCTTCGGACAGGCTCTACGAGACCCTCCTCAACGGCGTGCTACTGATGGCCGGTGGCGGCATGCTCGCCTGGCTGGCGGCGGCGGCCGGCGCCGGCGCGGCCTGGCAGCGGCTCGCGGCCACCGTGGGCCTGTGGTGGTTCCTGGTGCCGCTGCTCGTCACCGTGGGGCACCGCATGATCCCCTTCTTCTCCGAATGCGCGCTGGAGGGCTACCGCCCCTTCCGGCCACGGTGGAGCCTGCTCGCCATGCTGGCCGCGAGCTTCCTCCACGGGGCGCTGACGCTGGCGGGTGGGGGCCGGTGGCTGTGGCTGCCGGACGCGCTGCTGGCGGGGCTGGCCTGGCTCCACACCTTGCGGTGGGGGCTCGCGCGCAGCTTCGCCGTGCGCCTGCTCGCCATGCTGCACGTGGCCTGGCTGTGGCTGGGCATCGGCATGACCCTGCAGCTCGCCGACGACCTGGCGGCGCTGGGGCTCGGCCCTGCCCTGGGGCGCGCGCCGCTGCACGCCCTGGGGGTGGGCTTCATCGCCGGCATGACCATGGCCATGGCGACGCGTGTCACCATGGGCCACTCGGGCCGGCCCCTGGTGTGCGACCGGCTCAACTGGGCGCTCTTCTGGGGGCTCATGGCCGCGGCGACGCTGCGCGTAGCGGCCGAGCTGCCCTGGACGGCGCCGGCGCTGGGCGCCTGGGGACTGCCGGCCGCGGCTGTTGCGTGGCTCGCCGCCTTCGGCATCTGGGCGGCGCGGCTCGTGCCCATCTACCTGCGCCCGCGCGCGGACGGGCGGCCGGGATGAGGAGGACGGCGCGGTGAATCTGGCCGAGGAGCTGGCGCTTGCGCGCGCGGTGCACGTGCTCGCCGTGGTCCTGTGGATCGGCGGGGTGGGGCTCGTGACCCTCGTGCTGCTGCCCGCCGCCCGCGCGCGCGGCGCGGCCGAGGGGCTGCGCTGGTTCCACGCGGTCGAGCGCCGCTTCGCCAGGCAGGCGCGCGTGACCACGCTCGCCGCCGGCGCCAGCGGCTTCTGGATGCTCGCGCGCATGGATGCCTGGTGGCGCTACGCCGAGCCCGCCTGGTGGTGGATCCACGCCATGACGCTGGTGTGGCTCGTCTTCACCGTCATGCTCTTCGTCGCCGAGCCCCTGATCCTGGACCGGCGCCTGCGCTCGCTCGCGCGCGCGGATCCGGAGCGCGCCCTGCGTCTGCTGCTGCTCCTGCACCGGGCGCTGCTCCTGCTGAGCCTGGTGACGGTGGCCGGCGCGGTGGCAGGCGCTCACGGCTGGAGCTTCGGCGGATGAGCGCCTATGAGCTCCTCAAGGGCGCGCATGTGACGGCCGTGGCCGCGAGCTACGGCCTCTTCCTCCTGCGGGGCGTGTGGCTGCTGCGGGGCTCGCCACGCCTGCACCGCGGCCTCGACCGCATCCTGCCGCATACGGTCGACACGCTGCTGCTCGCCTTCGGGTTGGCGCTCGCCTGGCGCACCGGCCAGTGGCCCTTCGTGCAGCCCTGGCTCACGGCCAAGCTCGCGGGGCTCGTCGCCTACGTCCTCGTCGGCCTGTGGGCCTTCCGGGGGGCGCGCACGCGCCGGGGCCGGGCACTGGGCTGGGCCGTCGCGCAGGGCATCTTCGCCTATATCGTGCTGGTCGCGCTCACGCGCGATCCGCTGCCATTCAATTGGAAACTCTGACCAATCCGCTGCGCGGATCGATCAGCGCGATAGTGCTTCGCGGTCCCTTTCGATTTTTCGCGTGTCGTCATCCACTTCCCTGTGCATGGGCCGTCCCGCGGCCGTCCATGGCC
>JALSJE010000054.1 GCA_026989495.1 Gammaproteobacteria bacterium
CGTTCACCAGTGCCCCTCGAGCACCAGCAGGGCGCGCCAGTCGGTGCCGGACTGGCTGCCGTTGAGGTCGCTCCGCACCGGGATCTGCACCCCGGCCTTGACAGCGTAGTTGCGCAGCGTCCAGAAGATCCCCGGCGAGACGAACCACTCCTGCCCGCCGGAGTCCGCCACGGGGGCGCCACCCCGGCGCGAGCGGCGGGTGATCTCGCCGTTGAGCTCGAGCAGCCACACCGTGTCCGGCTCGAGATAGCCTCCGGGGCGTGGACGCCAGCCGCCGACGAGATCGACGAGGATGCGGTCGCCGCGGTCGAGCGCGCCGCGGTCGCCGTTGCGCCGCCAGCGCAGGCTCGCCCAGCGGTACCACCGGCGGCTCTCGTAGCCGTAGGCAAGCCCCGCCAGCCAGTCCCGGGCACCCGTCCCCAGCCTGGGGCTGCCGTCGACAGCGGTGTCGAGCCAGACGCGTGCGGCCACCGCCGCCGACTCCTGCACGCCGAGGCCGTCGCGGCGCCAGAAGCGCCACTTGGTGAAGAGCTGCAGGTCGCCGCGGCCCGCCCTGGAAGCGCCCGCCTCCGAGACGCGCACCCAGGGCAGCTCCACGCCAGCGGCCCAGTCGCCCGTGAGCCCGTAGGTGAGCTCCAGGCCGACCTCGTCGTCGCGACTGTCCCCCTTGCGGGCGGTGTGCCACTTGAGCGACGCCTCGAAACCGCCCTTGTACAGGACGTGCGGGCCGAGGCCGAAGACCGGGTCGTGTGCCGCGGCAGGCGCCGCCAGCGCCACTGCCAGCGCAGCGAGGACCATCTGCAGGGCCCCGCCCCGCCGGACGCCTCTCGGCCAGCCGCCATGCCTCGCCGGGTCACATCCCATCATGCCTCTCCTCCCACCTGATCCGCGGTCCGGCGGGCACGGCCCGCCTTCCGATCAGGGATGCTGGCCCCTGGAGCTGGCTCCAGGTCAACCCCCCCATCCCCCATCGCAGAAGAAGACAGCCTCGAGCCGGCTCCAGGTTCCGCGCACCAGCCTCCGTCTGCGCTAGAATGACGGCCCGCACGGCCGAGACGTCCCGGGAGGAGAGTCCGCCCATGAGCCATCCCACGGCCCGGAGCCTGACCCCGCTGGTGATCGGCCTCGTCCTCGCCGCCGCCCTCGTGCGCCTGGTGCCGCATCCCCCGAACTTCGCCCCCGTGACGGCGCTGGCGCTCTTCGGCGGGGCCTGTCTCGCCGACCGGCGGCTCGCCCTGCTGCTGCCGCTGGCCGCCATGGCGCTCAGCGACCTCGCGCTCGGGCTGCTCGCCGGCGACCCCGCCGTGGCCTTCCACCGCACCCTGCCCGTGGTCTACGGGGCCTTCGTGGCGGTGACCCTCATCGGCTTCGCGCTGCGCGGGCGGCGCCGTCCGCTGCCCATCGCCGCGGCCACGCTCGCGGGCTCCCTGACCTTCTTCGTGCTCACCAACGTCGGCGTGTGGGCGCTCGGGGACCTGTACCCGCGCACGGGGGAAGGGCTCGTCGCGGCCTTCGTCGCCGCCATCCCCTTCTTCCACAACGCCCTCCTCGGCGACGCCTTCTACGCCGCGCTCCTGTTCGGCGGGCTGGCGCTGGCCGAGCGGCGCCTCGCCGCCGCGCCGGCCCACCGGCCCGCGGCCTGAGCCGCCCCGGCGCGCCGGCGGCCCCCCGATGGCTCGGGCGCGGGTCGTCCTCTCCTGGAGCACCGGCAAGGACAGCGCCTGGGCGCTGCACCGGCTGCGGGCCACGGACGGCGTCGAGGTCGTGGGGCTGCTGGCCACCGTCAACACCCGCCATGGGCGCGTCGCCATGCACGCCACCCGCCGCGCGCTCCTCGAGGCCCAGGCGCGGGCGGCGGGGCTGCCGCTGCACATCGTCCCGCTCCCCTGGCCCTGCCCCAATGGGACCTATGAGCAGGCCATGCGGTCGGCACTGGCGGCGCTCCGCGCCGAGGGCGTCACGCACCTCGCCTTCGGCGACCTCTTCCTCGAGGACGTGCGCGCCTTCCGCGAGGGGCTGCTCGACGGCACCGGCATCGCGCCCCTGTTCCCGCTCTGGGGCGCGGACACCGCCCGGCTCGCACGCGAGATGATCGCCGCAGGCGTCGAGGCCGTCGTCACCTGCGTGGATCCCCGCAGGCTCCCGCGCGCGCTCGCGGGGGCCCGCTACGACGAGGGCTTCCTCGACCGGCTCCCGGCCGGCGCGGACCCCTGCGGCGAGAACGGCGAGTTCCACACCTGCGTGCTGGCCGGCCCCATGCTGCGCGGCCGCATCGCCGCCCGCCCCGGCCCCGTCGTCGAGCGCGACGGCTTCGTCTTCGCCGACCTGGTCCCCGACCCCGCGCCGCAAGCCCTCGCGCCGGCGTCCGGACCGTAGGAGGCCCGAATACCGTGACCCGCGAGCCCGCACCGGATCCCAAGGCCCACTGGGAGCGCGTCTGGCGCGAGAAGCGCCCGGACGAGGTGAGCTGGCACCAACGCCGGCCCACGCACTCCCTCGAGCTCATCGCGGCGAGCGGCGCCGGGCCCGGCACACCGCTGGTGGACGTGGGCGGAGGGGCCTCGCCCCTGGTGGACACGCTGCTCGAGGCCGGCTGGCAGGACCTCACCGTGCTCGACATCTCGGGCGCGGCGCTGGCGCATGCGCGCGCCCGGCTCGGCCCGGCGGCCACGCGCATTCGGTGGGTGGAGGCCGACGTGACGGCCTGGGCGCCGGAGGCGGGACGCTACGGCCTGTGGCACGACCGGGCCGTGCTGCACTTCCTGACGACGCCCGAGACCCGCGCCCGCTACGTCGAGCGGCTGCGCACGGCGCTGCGGCCGGGTGGCTGGGCCGTCATCGCCACCTTCGCGCCGGACGGCCCCGAACGCTGCTCGGGGCTGCCCGTGCGCCGCTACGACGCCGAACTGCTGCTGGAGACGCTGGGCGATGGCTTCGAGCTGGTGGAGGAGCGGCGCGAGACCCACCGCACGCCCGCCGGCGCCGAGCAGCGCTTCGCCTGGTTCCTCCTCCGCCACAAGGGATCCGGCTTTTCGGGAACGACCCGAGACGCAACGCGCTGACCGTCACCGATAGATCTCCTTACGGTGGCCGATCCTCACCACCTCGATCACGAGCAGTCCGGCCTCGACGGATCAGAGCTGGCAGTAGTCTCCCACCCGCACCCGCCACGGGTGCACGGTTCCTTGCAGCTTGCATGCTCCGGAATAAAACGGGCTCTCCTTCTGCCGGTGGGCCACCTCGGCCAGGCGAGGAGCCGCCTCCCGCGGCGTCTTGGGCGTGTTGCGCAGCTCGTGCTCGGCCGCGCGCTTCCAGACGAGCCTACAGGAGCCCGTCGGCGCGGAGCCGCCTGACCAGCGCCTCGTGCGTCACCGTCGGCTCGTCGCGGCGCCCGGCCAGCGCCGCGAGGTCCGCCAGGTCCTCGAGCAGTGTCTCCTCCGCCTCGACAGGCGGCGGCCCTGCCAAGCGCTCGCGGCGCCCGCCGGGGTTCCTCGTCGGACGGGGTTTGCGGTTCATGCCGATGCCCTCGGCCGCGACGGCGGGCCGCCGTCTCCTTGCAACGGGGGATGTGGTGGCTAGGGTGGGAGTCGAACCCACGACCCCGGCATTATGAGTGCCGTGCTCTGACCAGCTGAGCTACCTAGCCGGTTCGGGTGGCGGGAGCGCAAGGATACGGCAGCCCCGGGGCCCCGGCAAGGCCACCCTGCCGGTGGCGGCGCCCCGACCCGCGCCCGTCGCCCTTCCCGCATCGCCCGCACCGCCAATCATCACCGTCCACCGTGCGCTCTGCTCACACG
This sequence comes from Gammaproteobacteria bacterium, assembly GCA_026989495.1. Classification (GTDB taxonomy): domain Bacteria; phylum Pseudomonadota; class Gammaproteobacteria; order S144-34; family S144-34; genus S144-34. The sequence goes on from JALSJE010000054.1 coordinate 3,798, forward strand.
TTGAAGCGGAAGTGGATGACGTCGCCATCCTGGACGACGTAGTCCTTGCCCTCGAGCCGGAGCTTGCCCGCTTCCCTGGCGCCCTGCTCCCCGCCGCAGGCGATGAAGTCCTCGTAGCTCACCACCTCGGCGCGGATGAAGCCGCGCTGGAAGTCCGTGTGGATGCGGCCGGCGGCCTCGGGGGCGGTGGCGCCGACGGGGATGGTCCAGGCGCGCACTTCCTTGGGTCCGGCGGTGAAGAAGGTCTGCAGGCCCAGCAGGCGGTAGCCGGCGCGGATGAGGCGGTGGAGTCCCGGCTCGGCCAGCCCCAGCTCGCGCAGGAGCTCGGCGCGCTCGGCGTCCGTGAGGTCGGCAAGCTCGGCCTCGACGGCCGCGCACACGGGCACCACCTCGGCGCCCTCGTCGGCCGCGATGCGGCGCACGGTGTCCAGGTGCGGATTGCCCTCGAAGCCGTCCTCGGCCACGTTGGCCACGTAGAGGACCGGCTTGGCGGTGAGGAGATGCAGCTCGCGGGCGACCGAATGCTCCTCTTCGGCGAGCTCCACCGTGCGCGCGGGCCGGCCGGCGTCGAGGGCCGCGCGCAGGCGCTCGTAGACGGCGAGCCGGGCCTTGGCGGCCTTGTCGCCGGAGCGGGCCTGCTTTTCCACGCGGCCGATGGCGCGTTCGACGGTCTCGAGGTCGGCCAGCGCGAGCTCGGTCTCGATGACCTCGATGTCGCGCGCGGGGTTCACCGAGCCTGCGACGTGGACCACGTTGGGGTCCTCGAAGCAGCGCACCACGTGGGCGATGGCGTCCACCTCGCGGATATGGGCGAGGAAGCGGTTGCCGAGCCCTTCGCCCTTGGAGGCGCCGGCCACGAGCCCCGCGATGTCCACGAACTCCATCACCGCGGGCACCACCTTTTCGGGCCTGACGATGGCGGCGATGCGCTCGAGGCGCGGGTCGGGCACGGGCACCACACCCACGTTGGGGTCGATGGTGCAGAAGGGGTAGTTCTCGGCCTGGATGCCGGCGCGCGTGAGCGCGTTGAACAGAGTGGACTTGCCCACGTTGGGCAGCCCCACGATGCCGCAGCGGAATCCCATGGTGTCCGGTGCTCCTTCAGTCCCCGGCGCCCTGGCGCTCGGGCAGGCGGTGCAGGCGGCTCATGGCGCGGTCGAGGCGCCGGGGGTCGCCGCTCGCGATGTCCGGCATGGCCTCCAGCGCCGCCTCGATGGCGGCCTCGAGGGCGGCGCGGTCCTCGGGGCCGGGCCGGCTCAGCACCCAGGCGGTGACGTCGGCACCGGGGCCCGGATGGCCGATGCCGAGCCGCAGCCGCAGGAAGCGGTCGCTGCCGAGGTGGGCCATGATGTCGCGCAGGCCGTTGTGGCCGCCGTGACCGCCCTGGCGCTTGAGGCGCACCGCCCCCGGGGGCAGGTCGAGGTCGTCGTGCACGACCAGGATCCGTTCCGGGGCGTAGCGGTAGAAACGCGCCACCGCAGCCACGGCCTCGCCACTGCGGTTCATGTAGGTGAGCGGCTCGAGCAGGCGCAGGTCGTGGCCGTCCACCTCTGCGCGCGCGAGCAGCGCGTGGAAGCGCGGCTCCTCGCGCAGGACCACGCCCGCGCGCCGCGCCAGCGCCTCCACGAACCAGAAGCCTGCGTTGTGGCGGGTGGCCTCGTAGCGGGGCCCGGGGTTGCCGAGCCCCGCCACCAGGGCGATGCCCGCGTCCGTGCCGGCCACGGGTGGCGGGTCAGGCGGCCTCGCCCTCGCCGCCCTCGGCGGCCTCGCCGCCGCCCTCGCCCTCCTCCTCGGCGCCGCGGCGCGCGTGGATGGAGACCACGGCCACGTCATGCTCGGGCCCGCGCAGCAGCTCGACGAGCTGCACCCCGTCGGGAAGCTTGAGGTCGGACAGGTGCAGCGCCTCGCCCAGACCGAGGCCGGAGACGTCCACCTCGATGTACTCCGGCAGGTCCTTGGGCAGGCACTCCACCTCGACCTCGATGAGCTCATGGGTGAGGAGCCCGCCCTGCTTGACGCCGGGGGCCACGTCCTCGCCCACGAAGTGCAGGGGCACGTGCATGCGGATGGCCTCGGTCTCGCTCACGCGCTGGAAATCGAGGTGCAGCACGCGCGGCTTCCAGGGATGGCGCTGGATATCCTTGAGCACCACGCGCTCCTCGCGCCCGTCGTCGAAGCGCAGCACGAGGATGTGCGAGTAGAACGCCTCGTGCTCGAGCTGGCGGGCGAGCTCGTGCTCGTCCACCACGATGGGCTCGGGATCGCGGTGCGCGCCGTAGACGATGGCGGGCACCTTGCCGGCCCGACGCAGGCGGCGGCTCGCACCTTTCCCCACGTCGCTGCGCGGCTCGGCCTTCAGCTCGAAGGTCGTGGTCATGGCTCTCTCCTTACGTGTCACGGCGGCCCGCGGCCGCCTTCCACGCCCGCTGCCGCCCGCGACCAGGCGGCACCGGGCACCCATCGGACCGGGCGCCCTGGAAACCCCGTTTTCAGGGCGCCCGCCGCGGCCACGGACGGCCGCGGCAAGACTCATGCACATGGAGGTGCATGGCGATGCTACCGAAAACCAGAATGTCCGCGAAGCACCTCGGCACCGGCCGGCACCGCGCAGCGGTGCCGGCCGGAGTCTTTCCGTCAGTCCACGAAGAGCGAGCTCACCGACTCCTCGGTGTGGATGCGGTACATGGTCTCGGCCAGCATCTCCGCCACCGAGAGCTGGCGGATGCGCTTGCAGGCCTTGGCCTCGGGCCGCAGCGGGATGGTGTCGGTGACCACCAGCTCGTCGAGGACGGAGCTCTCGATGTTGGCCACCGCCGGACCCGAGAGCACCGGGTGCGTGCAGTAGGCAACCACCCGCTTGGCTCCGTGCTCCTTGAGGGCGCGGGCGGCCTCGCACAGCGTGCCGGCGGTGTCGACGAGGTCGTCGATGACGATGCAGGTGCGGCCCTCGACCTCGCCGATGATGTGCATGACCTTGGCCTCGTTGGGGCGCGGGCGGCGCTTGTCGATGATGGCGAGCTCGGCGTCGTCGAGCCGCTTGGCGAGCGCGCGCGCACGCACCACGCCGCCCACGTCCGGCGAGACCACGATGATGTCCTCGTACTTCTGCCGCCAGATGTCGCCCAGCAGGATGGGCGAGGCGTAGACGTTGTCCACCGGGATGTCGAAGAAGCCCTGGATCTGGTCGGCATGCAGGTCCACGGTGAGCACGCGGTGGGCGCCGGCGCTCTGGATCATGTTGGCCACCAGCTTGGCCGAGATGGGCACGCGCGCCGAGCGTGGGCGACGGTCCTGGCGCGAGTAGCCGAAGTAGGGGATGACGGTGGTGATGCGGTAGGCCGAGGAGCGGCGGATGGCGTCCACCATCACGAGCAGCTCCATGAGGTAGTCGTTGGTGGGCGCGCAGGTGGGCTGCACGATGAACACGTCCTTGCCGCGGACGTGCTCCATGATCTCGACCATGACCTCGCCGTCGCTGAAGCGGCCCACCACGGCCTTGCCCAGCGGCAGGTTGAGGTAGTTGGCGATGTCCTGCGCGAGCTGCGGGTTGGCATTGCCCGCGAAGACCATCATGCGCGCGTCAGCCACGCGGCCCCCCCTCACCGGCGCCCGAGACCGGAGCACGGCTGCACCTCGGCCTGAACGAAAGAAGAAATCCGCCACCACCGCCCGCGCCGCCCGCGGGCGCCCCCTGAGCATGGCTGGGGCGGCAGGATTCGAACCTGCGAATGCCGGGACCAAAACCCGGTGCCTTACCGCTTGGCGACGCCCCAGCGGCAGTTGCGGCACCCGCCGCCCTCAGCCCCTCGCGGCACGCTCCCGCAGGGGAGAGCGGTCGAGCCCGCGCACCACGAAGCCGCGCCAGCCGGCCGGCAGGCCCGCGAGCGCGGCGCGCGCCTCGTCCGCGCACGCGAAGGCGGCGTAGACCGAGGCGCCGGTGCCCGTCAGCCGCGCCGCGCCGCGCCGGCCCAGCCAGTCCAGGGCCTCGCCCACCAAGGGCCAGCGGCGGCGCACCACAGGCTCGCAGACGTTGCGCCCACCCCCCGCGAGGAAGTGGGATATTGTGATGGGGGGGCAGTCGCGTGTCAACGCGGGGTCGGCGAAAACCTCGGCCGTGGAGACACTTACAGGAGGCGTCACGATCGCGTACCAGCGCTCGCCGAGCGCCAGCGGCTCGAGCCGCTCGCCCACGCCCTCGGCCCAGGCGCTGCGCCCATGCACGAACACGGGCACATCCGCGCCCAGCTCGAGGGCCAGCGCCGCCAGCGCGTCGATCCCCATGTCCAGCCCCCAGAGCCGATCGAGGGCCACGAGCACGGTGGCGGCGTCCGAGCTCGCCCCGCCCAGACCGCCGCCCGCGGGGATGCGCTTCTCGATGCGGATCTCGGCCCCGCGGCACACGCCCGCGCGCGCCTGCAGGAGCCGGGCGGCGCGCACGGCGAGATCCCGGCCTTCGGGCACCCCGGCCGGTCCCCGGGGGCGGCGGATGGCGGGGGCGCGGGTGGGCTCGATCCAGAGCCGATCACAGAGATCGATGAGCTGGAAGACGGTCTGGAGCAGGTGGTAGCCGTCGGCGCGGCGGCCGACGACGTGGAGGAAGAGGTTCAGCTTGGCCGGCGCGGGCCAGGACTCGGCGGCAGCGCTCATCCCGTCGCGTCCTGGCCCAGCGCCCAGCGGTCCACCACGAGCCGCACGCGCAGCGCTGCCCGCGAGAGCTCCAGCCGGCGCGGCAGCACCACGCCGGGCGCGGCCTCGCCAAAGGCCAGGTACCGCACGGTCCAGCCCAGCTGCTCGAGGCGCACGGGCCGGCCGCCGGGGCCGGTCTCGAGGCGCGGCGCCGGCCCCGGGGCGGGCAGGCCCCGAGCCCACCAGCCCAGCGCCGCCACCGGCACCGGCAGGCCCGCGTGGCGGCCGAGCAGCACGGCCGCGTCCGGCGCCCACTCGCGCACCCCGCCCGGGGCCTCCAGCAGGGCACCCCGGGCATCCGCCGTCAGCCGCAGGGCACGCCGGCCCAGGGGGTCGCGCAGCTCCAGGCGCCAGCCTTCGGGCCCATGGCGCCAGCGCAGGCGTGCGCTCCAGCCCTCGTCCCCGTGGCGCACGGCCACACGCCCCTCCAGCCGCCAGGCCGTGACGGCGGCCGCTTCCGCGCGGTAGGCCGCCCACCCCGCCCCGGTGCCGGGCGGGGCCTGGGGCACGGTGGCGCAACCCGCGAGCAGACCGAGCAGGCAGGCTGCAGGCAGGATGCGGGTCACTTGAGGAAGCGCCGCAGCACCCGGCGCAGGATCTCGCTCTCGGGCGACTCCTTGAGCGCGCTCTCCCACACCTGGCGCGCGGCGGGGCGGTCGCCCATCACCCACAGCACCTCGCCCAGGTGGGCGGCGATCTCGGGGTCGTTGGAGAGCTCGCGCGCCCGGCGCAGGTACTTGAGGGCGAGCTCGTAGTTGCCGAGGCGGTACTGCACCCAGCCCATGCTGTCGATGATGGCCGCGTTGTCCGGCTTGAGCTCCAGGGCGCGCCGGATGTAGCGCAGGGCCTCCTGGTAGCGGTCGGTGCGGTCGGCCAGCGTGTAGCCGAGGGCGTTGAGGGCGTGGACGTTGTCCGGGTCCTTGGCCAGGATGCGGCGCAGGTCGGCCTCGACCAGGTCGAGGCGGTCGAGCTTCTCGGCCACCAGGGCACGGGCGTAGAGCAGGTCCGGATTGTCCGGCAGCTTCGCGAGCGCACGGGTGTAGAGCGCCAGGGCCTCGCGGTGACGCTTGTGCTCGGCGAGGATCTCGCCCTCGGCGAGGAAGAGGCGCACGGCGAGCGCCGGGTGCTGCCGCCGCATGGCCTTGAGCAGCGCGCGCGCGCCGGCCATGTCGCCCTTGCGCGCGCGCACGCGCGCGATGCGCACCTGCGCGTCGAGCCGGTACTCGCCGCGCTGCACCCGGCCGAACCAGCGCAAGGCCTCGTCGTAGCGCTTGCGCGTCTCGAAGATGCTGCCCAGGAAATACGCCGCCTCGTCACGCCGCTTGCCCATGGCGTACAGGCGCCCGAGATAGCGGACCGCGGCATCCCAATCGCGTGCCTCGATGGCGAGCAGCCCCAGGGCGTGGATGACGTCGGGGTCATCCGGGCGCAGGGCGTTGAGGCGGCTGAACTCGGCGCGCGCCTCGTCGAAGCGGCGCGCCTCGACCAGCATGCGCGCGTAGGCGAGCCCCAGGCGCCAGTCCTTGGGACGTGCGTGGGCGCCGCGGCGCAGGTCGGCGAGGGCCTCGTCGCGGCGATCCAGCCGGACCAGGGCGCGGGCCCGCACCAGCAGGGCCTCGGTCCAGGCGGGCCGGCGGTGCAGGGCCTCGTCCGCGGCGGCGAGGGCGGCCTCGGACTTGCCGGCGTGGAGGGCGAGCCGCGCATAGGCCAGGTGGGCCTCGGGCCTCGTGGCCGCCTCGCGCCGCAGCCGGTCCATCACGGCCAGCGCCCGCTCGCGGTCCTTCTCACGCGCGAGCACGGCGGCAACCGTGTCGAAGGCGCGCTCGCCGCCGGCCTTCAGCACCTCACGAAGCTGGGCGAGGGCGTCGTCGGTGCGCCCGGTGCGCACGTAGAGGATGGCGAGCGTCTGGCGCGCGTCCAGGTCGCCGGGGGCGAGCGCCACCCAGCGCTCGGCGGCGGCGATGGCCCCGGCCTGGCGGCGGGCGTAGACCGCGATGCGCGTGGCGCGCGCGGCGACACGGGGATCACGCGCAAGCCGCGCGGCCTCGAGGTAGTGCCGTACGGCCACGTCCAGCGCATCGCGCTGGCCGGCGATCTCGCCCACCAGGATGTGGTACATGAGGGGATCGGCCGGCGGCTCCTCCTCCCCGGCCGCGGCCGCGGCGGGCGCCGGCGCGGGCGCCTCGACGGGGGCGGGGGCCCGCCCCCCGGGCAGGACGGCGCACCCGCCCAGCAGGAGGGCGGCTGCGAGGCTCAGGATCTGGCGGGCGCTCGCATCCATCTTGATTTGGCGGCCGGGGCCTCGTCCCCAAATATACAGGACCATGGCCCCGCCGCGGGGCCTCCTGTCACACTTATCGGCCCGCTCGCGCCGGCCCTCGCCCGGCCGTCAGGCCCGCAGGCCGAGAGAGCGCCTCCGCCTCTCCTTGTCTTGGTCCATCATATGCACCAAGATTGCGCGTTCGGGCCGAATTCGTGACCGCCGCCTCCATGACCCTCATCGCCGTGGGCCTGAACCACCGCACGGCCCCCGTGGCCGTGCGCGAGCGCGTGGCCTTCCCGCCCGAGCGCCTCGCCGAGGCCCTGCGCGCCCTGGCGCGCCTGCCCGGCGTGGAGGAGGCGGCCATCCTCTCCACCTGCAACCGCACCGAGCTCTACTGCGGCCTAGCCCCCGGGACCGAGGAGCCCGTGAGCGGATGGCTGGTGCGCTTCCACCGCCTGGGCGGGCACGAGGTCGCCCCCTACCTCTATCGCCACCGCGACCGCGACATGGTGCGACACATGCTGCGCGTGGCCTCGGGGCTCGACTCCATGGTGCTCGGCGAGCCCCAGATCCTCGGGCAGGTGAAGGACGCCTACGAGGCCGCCGTGCGCGCGGGCACGGTGGGGCTGGTGCTCGGCCGCCTGTTCCAGCACACCTTCGCGGTGGCCAAGCAGGTGCGCACGGACACGCGCATCGGGGCGAGCCCCGTCTCGGTGGCCTTCGCCGCGGTGCGGCTCGCCCAGCAGATCTTCGGCGAGCTGGGCCGGCACGCGGTGCTGCTCATCGGCGCCGGCGAGACCATGGAGCTGGTGGCCCGCCACCTGCACGAAGGCGGGGTGCGGCGGGTGATCGTGGCCAACCGCAGCGTGCAGCGCGCGCGCGAGCTCGCCCGCCCCTACGGGGGCGAGGCCATCGGCCTGCCCGAGATCCCGGAGCGGCTGGCCGAGGCCGACATCGTCATCTCCTCCACGGCGAGCCCGCTGCCCATCCTCGGCAAGGGCGCGGTGGAGCGCGCGCTCAAGCGGCGCCGGCACCGGCCCATGTTCATGGTGGACCTCGCCGTGCCGCGCGACATCGAGCCCGAGGTGGGCGAGCTCGACGACGTGTACCTGTACACCGTGGACGACATCGAGCAGGTGGTGCAGGAAGGCCTGCGGCTGCGGCACGAGGCCGCCGCCGAGGCCGAGGAGATCGTCGAGGCCCAGACCGAGCGCTTCATGGCCTGGCTGCGCGAGCGCTCCGCGGTGGGCACCATCCGCGCGCTGCGCGCGGGTGCCGACCAGGCCCGCGCCGAGGCCCTGGCGCGCGCGCGCCGCGCGCTCGCCGGCGGCGCTCCGCCGGAGGAGGCACTGGCGCTGCTCGCCCACACGCTCGCCAACAAGCTCCTGCACCGGCCCACGGTGACGCTGCGCCAGGCCGCCGCCGAGGGGCGCGCGGAGCTGCTCGCGGCCGCGCGCACCCTCTTCGGGCTGCCGGAGGAGGACGGGCCGTGAAGGCCTCCATGCGCGAGAAGCTCGAGGGGCTCGCGGCCCGTCAGGCGGCGCTGGCCGAGGCGCTGGCGCGCCCCGAGACGGCCGCCGACCCGCACCGCTACCGCGAGCTCGCCACCGAGCATGCCCAGCTCGAGCCCGTGGCCGCGGCCTGGCGTCGCTACCGCGAGGCCGAGGCCCGCGCCGCCGAGGCGCGCGCCCTGCTGGCCACTGAGCGAGACCCGGAGCTGCGCGCGCTCGCCCAGGAGGAGCTGGAGGCGGCCGAGGCCGAGCAGACGCGCCTCGAGGCCGAGCTCGCGCGCCTGCTGCTGCCGCGCGACCCCAACGACGAGCGCAACATCTTCCTGGAGATCCGCGCCGGCACCGGCGGCCATGAGGCGGCGCTGTTCGCCGGCGACCTCTTCCGCATGTACGCACGCTACGCCGAGCGCAGGGGCTGGAAAGTGGAGGTGCTCTCGGCCCACCCGGGCGAGCACGGCGGCTACAAGGAGATCATCGCGCGTATCGTCGGCCGCGGCGCCTGGTCACGCCTCAAGTTCGAGTCCGGCGTGCACCGGGTGCAGCGGGTGCCGGTCACCGAGTCGCAGGGCCGCATCCACACCTCGGCGTGCACGGTGGCGGTGCTGCCCGAGCTGCCCGAGGTGGAACGGGTGGAGATCGACCCCACGGCGCTGCGCATCGACACCTTCCGCGCCTCCGGCGCCGGCGGCCAGCACGTGAACAAGACCGAGTCGGCGGTGCGCATCACGCACCTGCCCACCGGCATCGTGGTCGAATGCCAGGACGAGCGCAGCCAGCACCAGAACAAGGCGCGCGCCCTCGCCCTGCTCGCGGCCAAGCTGCTCGAGCGCGAGCGCGAGCGCCAGCAGGCCGCGCAGGCGGCCGAGCGCCGCCGCCTGGTGGGCACGGGCGACCGCTCCGAGCGCATCCGCACCTACAACTTCCCCCAGGGGCGGGTGACGGACCACCGCATCAACCTCACCCTGTACCGGCTCGAGGAGATCCTGGACGGGGACCTGGACGCCCTCATCGATGCCCTCGCCGCCGAGCATCAGGCCGAGCAGCTCGCCGCCCTCACGGAGGCCTGATCCGCAGGGGCCGCCCGTGGCCACGGTGGGCGAGCTCGTGCGCGCCGCGCGCCGCCGGCTCCCGCCGGCGCTGTCGGGCGAGGCAGAGCTCCTGGTCGCTGCCGCCCTCGGGCTCGACCGTGCCCAGGTGCTCGCCTTTCCGGAACGCGCGGTGGACGCCGCCGCCGCCCGCCGGTGCCTCGCCTGGATCGGCCGCCGCGCCGCCGGCGCGCCGCTCGCCTACCTCACGGGCCGGCGCGAGTTCTGGGGCCTCGAGCTGGAGGTGACGCCGGCGACGCTCGTGCCCCGTCCCGAAACCGAGACCCTGGTGGCGGCGGCGCTGGCGCGGCTGCCGGCGGGGCGCCCCGCGCGCGTGGCCGACCTGGGCACGGGGAGCGGGGCGGTGGCGCTCGCCATCGCGCGGGAGCGCCCCGAGGCCGAGCTGCTCGCCACGGACCGCTCGGAGGCGGCGCTCGCCGTGGCCCGGCGCAACGCCGCGCGCCTCGGGCTTGCGCGCGTGCGCTTCCGCGCCGGGGACTGGTGCGCCGCGCTCGCGGGCGAGCCACCCTTCGACCTGATCGTCGCCAACCCGCCCTACGTCGCCCTCGGCGATCCCGCCCTGCGCGCCGACGGCGTCCGCCACGAGCCGCGCGCGGCGCTCGCGGCCGGGCCGGACGGTCTCGATGCCATCCGCCGCATCGTCCACTGCGCCCCGGCCCACCTCGCCCCGGGCGGCTGGCTCCTGCTCGAGCATGGCGCCTGCCAGGGCGCGGCCGTGCGCGCGCTCCTGGCCCGCCGCGGGCTCGTGGCGGTGGAGACCCTGCGCGACCTCGCCGGCCTGGAGCGCGTCACCGGCGCACGGCGTGGCGAGACCGGAGACGGGGTGCACGAGGCGTGACGGCGTGCGCTTGCAAGCCCCGGGGGGCAGGCTAGGATTGGGGCATGGGCGCCGAGGAGCAGGGCGAGTCCTACGTCCGCACCCGCGAGATCCGCTTCCGGGGGCCGCACCGCGAGCCGGACCAGGCCCGGGCGGCGGCCCTGCTGCTCGCCGGCTGCGAGGGGGTGCGCGAGGTGCGTCCCATCACGCCCGAGTGCCTGCAGGTCAGCTACGATCTGCGCCACACCTGCCTGGAGACCCTGGAGAGGCGGGTGGCCGACCATGGGCTGCACCTCGACGGGAGCCTGCTCACGCGTCTCAAGCGCGCCCTCTGGTACTACTCCGACGAGACCGTGCGCGCGGGCCTCGGCTGCGAGCGGGGAAGGGCCAACTGCACCGAGCGCGTCTTCGTGCAGCAGTACCGCCGCCAGCGCCACGGCTGCCGTGACAGCCGGCCCGAGCATTGGCGCCGTTACCTGTAGCGGCGAGGTCCACGCAGCGGGCCGCCGGGGAAATGCAGCCATCCTTCCCCGGCCGCTTGCCGCTCCCCGCGCCGGATGCGAAAGCTCTGAAAAATCCGGAAGCCCTGAAAAAGCCGGTTTTTCAGGGCTTCCCCGCGGCCAGGGACGGCCGCGGAATGCCCCATGCACAGGGAAGCGTATGGCGAATCAAGGAAAATCAGAATGACCGCGAAGCACTATCGCGCTGATCAATCCGCGCAGCGGATTGATCAGAGTTTCCATGCGAATGAACGCATGGATGACGAATTCCTGCTGAGATACAGCCGCCAGATCCTGCTGCCCGAGGTGGGGACGGAGGGGCAGGCGCGGCTCGCGCAGGCACGGGCGCTGGTGATCGGCGTGGGGGGCCTGGGCTCGCCCGCGGCGCTCTACCTCGCCGCCGCCGGCGTGGGCGAGATCACGCTTTGCGACCACGACCACGTGGAGCTCTCCAACCTCCAGCGCCAGATCGCCCACCGCCACGCCGACCTCGGCCGCCCCAAGGTCGAGTCGGGGCGGGAGGCACTGCTGGCGCTCGATCCGCAGCTGCACGTGCGCGTCATCGCGGGCCGGCTCGTGGGGGCGGCGCTGGAGGAGGAGTGCGCGCGCGCCGACGTGGTGCTGGACGCGAGCGACAACTTTCCCACCCGCGAGGCGGTGAACGCCGCCTGCGTGGCCACGGGCACGCCCCTGGTCTCCGGGGCGGCCATCCGTTTCGAGGGGCAGGTGGCGGTCTTCGACCCGGCCCGGGGCGGACCCTGCTACCGCTGCCTCTACCGCGAGGGCGCGGACACCGAGCAGACCTGCAGCGAGACCGGCGTCATCGCCCCCCTGGTGGGCATCGTCGGCAGCGTGCAGGCCCTGGAGGCGGTGAAGGTGCTGCTGGGCATCGGCGAGAGCCTGGCCGGGAGGCTCCTGCTGCTCGATGGGCTGCACATGCAGTGGCGCGAGCTCAGGCTGCCGCGCGACCCGGGCTGCCCCGTGTGCGGGGAGACGCGCGATGAGCTGGACAACGCCGGCGGCTGAGGCCGCGCACGCGGCGGTGCGGCTGCCGCGCGCCATCGCCACGCGCATCCTGGCCGAGGCCCAGCGCGGCAGGGGCGCCGAGGTGTGCGGCCTGGTGGGCGCGCGCGACGGCGTGCCGGTCTCGCTCTATCCCGTCCCCAACGCGGCCGCCGACCCCGCGCGCCGCTTCCGCATGGACCCGCGCGGGCAGATCGAGGCCATGCGGCGCATGCGCGAGTCGGGTGAGACCCTGTGGGCCATCTACCACTCCCATCCGCACGGCCCTGCCCGCCCCTCCCTGCGTGACCTCGCCGAGGCCGCCTATCCCGAGGCCGTGCACCTGATCGTCTCCCTCGGCACGGCGGGCGTGCTGGAGCTCGGCGCCTGGCGCATCGAGGGCGGTGCCGCCCACGAGCTTCCCATCGAGATCGTGGAGGCATGAGGCGCCGGGGGCGTCATCGGCCGCTCCGCCGGCACTCACCGGCAGCGCCGGCGAGCCGCGATCCCTGCACCGCAGGAGCGGTCTCCAGCCGATCCAGACCTGCGGGGCCTGCTGGAAGCCGGCCCCACGAAGGCCTGGATCGGCGGAGGAAGCCGTCCTACGGAAGATCCTTCTCTCCCTTCACGGGGCTACCTCCCGCCCGGCTGCGGGATCACCCAGCAATGCGGGCGCCCCAGCCTGGCGGATGGTTCAGTGGCGGGTGGTGGGCACCGCCGGCTGGCCGGCGGCGGCGAAGACGCGTTCGACGTCCACGGCGTCGAGCTCGTAGCGCTGGCCGCAGAACTCGCAGTCCACGACGATGCGGCCTTCCTCGGCCAGGATGGCGCGGGCCTCGTCTGGCCCGAGGCGGCGGAGCATCTCCTCGATGCGCGCGCGCGAGCAGCCGCAGCGGAAGGCCACCGGCTCGCGCCCGTAGAGGCGCACGTCCTCCTGATGGTAGAGCCGGTGCAGGAGCGTCTCCGCCGGGAGCCCGAGGAGCTCGACGGGGGTGAGGGTGGCGGCCAGATGCACGGCCCGCTCCCAGGTGTCGGGGTCGTCTCCGCCGCCCGGCATGCGCTGCAGCAGCAGACCCGCCGCGCTGCGCTCGTCCGTGGCGAGCCACAGGCGCGTTGGCAGCTGCTCGGAGCGGGCGAAGTAGCCCTCGATGCACTCGGCGAGCGTGCGCCCGGCGAGCGGCACGATCCCCTGGTAGCGCTCCCGGCCCGTCTCGCCGGGGTCGAGCGTCACGACCAGACGCCCGTCGCCGAGCAGCGCCCCGGGGGCGGCGTCCTCGGGCACCGGGTCGCGCCAATGGGCGAGCCCCCTCAGGGTGCGCCGTCCCGTCGCCTGCACCACCAGCAGCGGCACCGGCCCCTCCCCTTGCGCCTGGAGGGTGATGGCCCCCTCTGCCATCTTCACCGTGGCGGAAAGCAGCACGGCGGCGGCCGCCGCCTCGCCCAGCAGACGCCGCACCGGCGGAGGGTAGGGGCGGCGGCTGGCGATGGCCTGCCAGCTCGCGTCCAGGTGGACCAGCTCGCCGCGCACGTCCGAGCGCTCGATGACGAAGCGCCGCAGGGAGTCACCCTCGGCACGACACGCATCGCCTGGCCGCCCGGCTGCCATGCACCCTCCCGGCACGGCGAGGGAGACCGCCGCCGGCCGTCGGCTCAGAACTCCTCTTCCTCCTCGGCGGCCATACCGCCACCACCCCCACCGCCAAAACCGCCGCCGGGCGGGGAGAAGGCCGCGGCGAACTGGAGCGGCTCCGGCGAGCGGCTGGAGACCACCTTGTCGCCGCGCTTGATCCTGCTCGCACTCACGCCCACGGGGGTCGCGATGGAGAACTTGTCCTTGACGGCGACCACGCGGAGCTTGCCGATCTCCTGGTCGTCGCCGCCGAGCGGGATGCCGGTCTCGGGGTCGATCAGCTCCTCGCCCTTGGAGTAGAGCGTGAGCGTGTCGCCCACGCGCACCGCGTCCTTGCCGAGGTTGATGTAGACCTTGCCCGCCTTGACCGTGACGACCGAGCCCGAGGGCGGGGCGCTGCCGACCTGCTTGACCAGCTCGTAGACGCCCTTGTTGACCGCGGCGATCACGGCCTGGCCGATGGGCGTGCGCGAGTAGGTGGAGAGAAACCCGCCCAGCGCCCCCGCGCCGCCGAAGCCGAGGCCGCCGAAGCTGAGCCCGGACTTGGAGATGACGGCCGAGACCTGCTTGGTGAAGACGACCTCGCTGGTGGTGGCGTCGATGAGGCGGAAATTCATCCCCACCATGGACCGGCTCGATTCCACCTTGAGCCCGCCGAGCAGCACGCCCGCGGCACCGCCGACCAGGCCGCCCAGCCCGCCCGACTTGCCCTCATAGTTGGGCTCGTAATGCGTGACCACCGCCTCGATGATGTATTGCGCGCCGAGCACCCGGCCGATCTTGGCCGCCGACGGCTTGGCCACCCGGCCCGAGGCGCCGAAATCCTGCTCCTCGAGCAGGTTCTTGACCTTGACGCGCTCGACCAGGCGGAAGCGGCCGCTGCGGTGCAGGGCGTCGGTGAGGATGGCCTCGATGCCGTCCACCGGGACCCCGCCCGAGGTCACGGACTCGTAACGGTAGCCTGGGCCGGAGACCACCACCGTCTGCGAGGCGGTGCGGTTCTGCACCTTCATCACCGCCACGCGGGCCTTTTTGCCGCTGTAGCGGCCCCACTCCACCTGCACCAGATGCTTGGCCTCGATGTCGTCGATGCGCTCGGGCAGCGGCACCCTCTGGCCCTTGATGACCGCGTAGGCCACGTAGTCGGCGGCCGCCGGCAGCTGGTATCCCGCCAGCGCCAGCAGCCCGATTCCTGCCAGGGTCGTCCGTAGCATCCGCATGGGTCTTCCTCCCCGTTGATCTTGCTCCATCACCGGATATCTTGCGGCGCTCAACCCTCGGCGTCGAGCCTGCGCCGCAGCAGCTCGTTGACCTGCCTGGGGTTCGCCTTGCCCTTCGAGGCCTTCATCACCTGCCCGACGAAGAAGCCGAACAGCTTCTCCTTGCCGGCGCGGTACTGGGCGAGCTGCTCGGGGTGCGCGGCCAGCACCTCATCGATCAGGCGCTCGATCGCCCCGGCATCCGAGATCTGCCTGAGCCCGCGGGCCTCGATGACGGCGTCCGCGTCCCCTTCGCCCGCCCACATGGCCTCGAAGACCTCCTTGGCGGCGCGGCCCGAGACGGTCCCGTCGAGGATGCGCCGCAGCAGCCCCGCCAGCGCCTCGGGGCCGACGGGGCTCGCCGTGATCTCGATCCCGTCCCGGTTGAGCGCGCCGGCGAGCTCGCCCATCACCCAGTTCGCGCAGAGCTTCGCCTCACCGCCCACCGCGGCCACGACGGCCTCATAGTAGTCGGCCACCTCGCGCGCGGCCGTGATCACCGTCGCATCGTAGGCAGGCAGCCCGTGCTCGGCCATGAAGCGCGCGCGACGGGCGTCCGGCAGCTCCGGAAGCTCGGCGCGCACCTGCTCGATCCAGGCCTCGTCCAGCACCAGCGGCAGCAGGTCCGGATCCGGGAAGTAGCGGTAGTCGTTGGCCTCCTCCTTGGTCCGCATGGGCCGGGTCTCGTTGCGGTCCGGATCGTAGAGGCGCGTCTCCTGCACCACGGACCCGCCGGACTCGAGGACCTCGATCTGGCGCTCGATCTCGTAGGCCAGGGCCCGCTCCAGGAAGCGGAAGGAGTTCAGGTTCTTGATCTCGGTGCGGGTGCCGAAGGCGCTCTCGCCGCGCGGGCGCACCGAGACGTTGGCGTCGATGCGGAAGGAGCCCTCCTGCATGTTGCCGTCGCAGATCTCGAGGTAGCGCACCAGGGTGTGGATCTTCCTGGCGTAGGCCACAGCCTCCCTGGGCGAGCGCAGGTCCGGCTCCGAGACGATCTCCAGCAGGGGGGTGCCCGCGCGGTTGAGGTCGATGCCGGTCATGCCGTGGAAGTCCTCGTGCAGGGACTTGCCGGCGTCCTCCTCGAGATGGGCGCGCGTGACGCCGATCTCCTTCTCGGCTCCGTCGTCGAGCTGGATGGTGACGCGCCCGGCGCGCACGATGGGCAGCTCGTACTGGCTGATCTGATAGCCCTTGGGCAGGTCCGGATAGAAGTAGTTCTTGCGCGCGAAGACCGAACGGCGCGCCACCTCGGCGCCGATGGCGAGCCCGAACTTGACCGCCATGCGCACCGCCGCCTCGTTCAGCACGGGCAGCACGCCCGGCAGCCCCAGGTCGATGGCGCAGGCCTGGGTGTTGGGCTCGGCGCCGTAGGCGGTGGAAGCGCCCGAGAAGATCTTGCTGCGTGTGGCGAGCTGCGCGTGGATCTCGAGCCCGATGACCGCTTCCCACTCCATGAGGCGCCTCACTCGAATCCCGGCGGCACGGCGCGGTGCCAGTCGGTGGCGAGCTGGTACTGGTGGGCCACGTTGAGCAGCAGCCCCTCCTCGAAGTAGTTGCCGATGAGCTGCATGCCCACGGGCAGCCCCGCGGCGAAGCCCACGGGGATGGAGATCGCGGGCAGCCCGGCCAGGTTGACCGCGATGGTGTAGACGTCCGAGAGGTACATGGTGACGGGATCGTCCAGACGCTCGCCCAGGCGGAAGGCGGTGGTGGGCGAGGTGGGCCCGGCGATCACGTCCACCTGCTCGAAGGCGCGCGCGAAGTCGTCGCGGATGAGGCGGCGCACCTTCTGCGCCTTGAGGTAGTAGGCGTCGTAGTAGCCGGCCGAGAGGGTGTAGGTGCCGATGAGGATGCGGCGCTTGACCTCGGCGCCGAAGCCCTCGCCGCGCGTGCGCATGTAGAGGTCCTCGAGGTCCTTGGGGTCCTCGCAGCGGTAGCCGTAGCGCACACCGTCGTAGCGGGCCAGGTTGGAGGAGGCCTCGGCCGGCGCCACCACGTAGTAGGCCGGCACCGCCAGGGGGGTGTTCGGCAGGCCGATCTCGCGCACCTCGGCCCCCTGCGACTCGAGCACGCGCACCGCGTCCTCCACCGCCGCGCGCACGGCCGGGTCGAGGCCCTCGCCGAAGTACTCCCGCGGCAGGCCCACGCGCAGCCCGCGGATGGGGCGCACCAGCGCCTGGGCATAGTCCGGCACGGGCCGGTCCACGCTGGTGGAGTCGCGCGGGTCGAAGCCCGCCATGGCGCCCAGCAGCAGCGCCACGTCCTCGGCGGTGCGCGCCATGGGGCCGCCCTGGTCGAGGCTGGAGGCGAAAGCGATCATGCCCCAGCGCGAGACGCGCCCGTAGGTCGGCTTGAGGCCGGTGATGCCCGTGAGCGCCGCCGGCTGGCGGATGGAGCCGCCGGTGTCGGTGCCGGTGGCGCCCGGAACGAGACGGGCCGCCACCGCCGCCGCCGAGCCGCCCGAGGAGCCGCCGGGCACGCGCCCGGTGTCCCAGGGGTTGCGCACGGGACCGTACCAGCTCGTCTCGTTGGACGAGCCCATGGCGAACTCGTCCATGTTGGTCTTGCCCAGCATGACGGCGCCGGCGGCCTTGAGGCGCTCGACCACCGTGGCGTCGTAGGGGGCGACGAAGCCCGCGAGCATGCGCGAGGCGCAGCTCGTGCGCACGCCGTCGGTGCAGAAGATGTCCTTGTGCGCGATGGGCACGCCTGTGAGCGGCCCGCCGCCGCCGCGGCGCAGGCGCTGGTCGGCCGCGCGCGCCTGCGCCAGCGCCTGCTCGGCGGTGACGGTGATGAAGCTGTTGAGACGCCCGTCGAGGTCCTCGATGCGCCTGAGCAGCGCCTCGACGAGCTCCACGCTGGTGTACTCGCCGGCGCGCAGGCCGTGCGCCAGCTCGGCTATGGTGCGTTCGTGCATCGGGCCTTACCGGGGGGACTGCCGGGACGGCACATGCCGGACGGAAGCGCGCCGCCGCTCACTCGATGACCTTGGGCACCAGGTAGAGACCGCGCTCCACCTGGGGCGCGATGGCCTGGAAGCGCTCGCGCTGGTCCGTCTCTGTCACCTCGTCCGGGCGCAGGCGCTGGGGCAGGTCGAGCGGGTGCGCCATGGGCTCCACCCCCTCGGTGTCCGCCGCCGCCATCTGCTCGACGAACTCGAGGATGCGTGAGAGATGGCGTGCGTACTCCGGGACGTCCTCCTCCCGGATCGCCACCCGCGCCAGCCAGGCGATGCGGCGCACCTCCTCGGGTCCCAGCGTCACGTCTCCCTCCTTGTCCCTACCCTGTGCGGCCGGACCTGCGGCCGGCTCCGCAGGGCGGCAAACTTAGCACACGGGGCGCCTTGCCCAAAATCCCCCCCGTTGCTAGAGTATCGCATCCCCGCAGCCCGGCCGATACCGATTTATCCAGCATGTTCAAGCGCTTGCGCGGCCTGTTCTCGAACGATCTGTCCATTGACCTGGGCACGGCGAACACCCTCATCTACGTGCGCGGCCAGGGCATCGTGCTCAACGAGCCCTCGGTGGTGGCCATCCGCCAGAACGGGCGCGGGCAGCGCCAGATCGCGGCCGTGGGCACCGAGGCCAAGCGCATGCTGGGGCGCACTCCGGGCAACATCCAGGCCATCCGTCCCCTGAAGGACGGTGTCATCGCCGACTTCACGGTGACGGAAAAGATGCTCCAGTACTTCATCCACAAGGTGCACGAGTCGCGCTTCTTCCGGCCCAGCCCGCGCGTGCTGGTGTGCGTGCCCTGCGGCTCGACCCAGGTGGAGCGGCGCGCCATCCGCGAGTCGGCCGCCGGCGCCGGCGCGCGCGAGGTCTATCTGATCGAGGAGCCCATGGCGGCGGCGATCGGCGCGGGCCTGCCGGTGGAGGAGGCACGCGGCTCCATGGTGCTGGACATCGGCGGCGGCACCTCCGAGGTGGCGGTCATCTCGCTGAACGGCATCGTCTATTCCGAGTCGGTGCGCATCGGTGGCGACCGCCTCGACGAGGCCATCATCAACTACGTGCGCCGCAACTACGGCATCCTCATCGGCGAGGCCACGGCCGAGCGCGTCAAGCACGAGATCGGCACCGCCTTTCCCGCGAGCGAGGTGCGCGAGATCGAGGTCAAGGGGCGGAATCTCGCCGAGGGCGTGCCGCGCAGCTTCACCCTCAACAGCAACGAGATCCTGGAGGCGCTGCAGGAGCCGCTGGCGGGGATCGTGGGCGCGGTCAAGACCGCCCTCGAGCAGACCCCGCCGGAGCTGGGCGCCGACGTGGCCGAGCGCGGCATCGTGCTCACCGGCGGCGGGGCGCTGCTCAAGGACGTCGACCGCCTGCTCATGGAGGAGACGGGTCTGCCCGTCATCGTCGCCGACGATCCCATGACCTGCGTCGCCCGCGGCGGCGGCCGCGCGCTGGAGCTGATGGAGGAGCACGGCGGGGAGGTCTTCCTCACCGACTGAGCGGGCCGCCCCGGCGGGCCCGCGGCCACAGCCACAGGGGCACGGCCATCAAGCCGCTCTTCACACAGGGACCTTCCCTCTCGGTCCGGCTCCTGCTCTTCGGGGCCGCGTCGGTGGCGCTCATGGTGCTGGACCACCGTCAGCAGCGCCTCGACGACCTGCGCGCCGCGCTCTCGGTGGTGGTCTACCCGGTGCAGGTGGCGGTGGACCTGCCGGTGGCGGCCGCCCGCTGGGCGTCCGAGAGCCTCGCCACCCGCCGGCGCCTGCAGGAGGAGAACCTGCGGCTTCGCGCCCGCAACCTCCTGCTCGAGGCCCAGAACCAGAAGCTCGCAGCCCTCGAGGCCGAGAACGCGCGCCTGCGCGAGCTCCTGCACGCCTCGCGGCGGGTGGGCGAGCGCGTGCTCATCGCCGAGCTCCTGGCGGTGGACCTCGACCCCTACCGCCACCGCGTGGTGCTCGACAAGGGCGGCCGCGACGGCGTCCGGCCCGGCCAGCCGCTGGTGGACGCGTACGGCGTCATGGGGCAGGTGGTGCAGGTGGGGCCCTTCTCCTCGATCGCCATGCTCATCAGCGATCCGGGCCATGCCATCCCGGTGCAGGTCAACCGGACCGGGCTGCGTGCCATCGCCTATGGCACGGGCGAGTCCGGGCGGCTGCTGCTGCCCCACCTGCCGCGCACGGCCGACCTGCGCGAGGGCGACCTGCTGGTGACCTCCGGCCTGGGCGGGCGCTTCCCGCCGGGCTACCCCGTGGGTTCCATCACGCGCATCGAGCGTGACCCGGGGGGCGCCTTCACCCGCGCTGAGGCACGGCCCGCGGCGCACCTCGCGCGCGCGCGCGAGGTGCTCCTGGTCTGGACTGGCGACCCCCTGGAGGGCCACGGCACATCAGGAGGCGGTACCCGGGACGCGGACAGGGGACAGAATGGGGGGGTGCGGCGATGACGCTCGCGCCGCGCCGGGCCGGCTGGGTGATCGTGGCGAGCTTCGCGGTGGCGCTAGGGCTCAGCATCGTGCCGCTGCCGGCCTGGGCGGGGCCGTTCCGCCCCGAGTGGGCGGCGCTGGTCCTGATCTACTGGTGCCTGGCGCTGCCGCACCGGGTGGCGGTGGGCGCCGGCTGGCTGGTGGGGCTGCTGCTGGACGTGCTCGAGGGGGGCATGCTTGGGCAGCATGCGCTGGGGCTCACGCTGGTGGCCTACCTCGCGGTGCGCCTGCACCAGCGCATCCGGGTCTTTCCCCTGTGGCAGCAGGCGCTCACCGTGCTCATGCTGCTCGCCCTGCACCAGCTCGTGGTGGCCTGGACCGACGGTATCGCAGGCCTGCCCGGCGGCGACTGGCGCCAGTTCGGCGCCGCCCTCACCGGCATGCTGCTGTGGCCCTGGGTGTTCGCCCTGCTGCGCGGCCTGCGCCGGCGCTTCGGGGTGAGCTGAGGGGAGAGCAGCCGTGGCCCGGCGGGTGCACATCAAGGACCACCACGCCGAGGCGCGGCTGTTCGCGCGTCGCGCCGGCCTGGCCGCGCTCGCAGCCACGCTCGCCCTCGGGGCCGTGGCCGCGCGCCTGGTCCAGCTCCAGGTCCTGGATCACGAGCGCTACAGCACGCTCTCACGCGAGAACCGGGTGCGGCTGGTGCCGCTGCCCCCGCCGCGCGGGCTCATCTTCGACCGCAACGGGGTGCCGGTGGCCGAGAACCGGCCCGCATATCGGCTGGAGCTGGTGCCCGAGGAGATCACGGATCTGGAGGGGACGCTCGCGCGGCTCGCCCGCATCGTCGACCTGCGCCCGCTCGACATCGAGCGCTTCCGAGCGCTCGCCGCACGCAAGCCGCCCTTCGAGGCCATCCCGCTGCGGCTGCGCCTGAGCGAGGCCGAGGCGGCCCGTTTCGCCGTCCACCGCCACGAGTTCCCGGGCGTGGACATCACCGTGCGGCCGGCGCGCCGCTACCCGGCCGGGCCGCTGCTGGCGCACGTGCTGGGCTACGTGGCGCGCATCGACGCCGACGACCTGGAGGCCCTGGACCCGGTGCAGTACCGTGGCACCAGCCACGTGGGCAAGCTCGGAATCGAGCGCGCCTACGAGCCGGCCCTGCACGGGCAGGTCGGGATGCAGCAGGTGGAGGTCAACGCGCAGGGCAGGGCCCTGCGCGTGCTCGAACGCACCCCGCCGCGGCCGGGGCGCAGCCTCTGGCTCAGCATCGACCTGCGCCTGCAGCGGGTGGCCCAGGACGCGCTGGGCGAGGCCAACGGCGCGGTGGTGGCCATCGACCCACGCACGGGCGAGGTGCTGGCGCTCGTGAGCGCGCCGGCCTACGACCCCAACCTCTTCGTCGACGGCATCGACCCCGACACCTACCGTGCCCTGGCCCACGATCCCGACCGGCCGCTGTTCAACCGCGCCCTGCGGGGACGCTACCCGCCGGGCTCCACGATCAAGCCCTTCATGGCGCTCGCCGGCCTCGAATATGAGCTCATCGGACCCCACACCACCCGCTACTGCCCGGGGTGGTTCATGTTGCCCATCGGCGAGCGCCGCTACCGCGACTGGAAGCGCGACGGCCACGGCGTCACCGACCTGCGCAAGGCCATCGCCGAGTCCTGCGACGTCTACTTCTACGACCTGGCGGTGCGCCTCGGCATCGACCGCATCCACGGCTTCCTCGCGCGTTTCGGCTTCGGCGCGGGCACCGGGCTGGACGTGGCCGAGGAGGCGGCTGGGCTGCTGCCCTCGCGCGCGTGGAAGCGCCGCGCGCGCGGCCAGCCCTGGTTCCCGGGCGAGACCGTGATCACGGGCATCGGGCAGGGCTACCTGCTCGTCACGCCCATGGAGCTCGCTGCGGCCACCGCCACCCTCGCCACACGCGGGCGCCGCCAGCGCCCGCACCTGGTGCGCGCCATGGCCGAGCCGGGCGCGCCGCCCCATCCCCTGGCCTTCGCCCCGGTCGAGCCGGTGCGGCTCGCGCGCCCCGACCGCTGGGAGGCCGTGGTGCACGCCATGGAGGCGGTGGTGCACGGCCGCCACGGCACCGCGCGCGGCATCGCCGATGCCCCCTACCGCATCGCCGGCAAGACCGGCACGGCCCAGGTCTTCGGGCTGGCCGAGGACCAGGAGTATGACCCGCAGACCCTGGCCGAGCGCCTGCGCGACCACGCCCTCTTCATCGCCTTCGCCCCCGCCGACGCGCCCCGCATCGCTGTCGCGGTGATCGTCGAGAACGGGGGCAGCGGCGGCGCGGTGGCCGCCCCCGTGGCGCGCAAGGTGATGGACGCCTGGCTGCTCAGGGACCGTGCCGCCCAGGAGGAGGCCGGCCGGGGAGGCGGGGCATGAACGGGGGACGCGCGGGCCTGCTGGGCCCGGACGAGACGCTCGCGCGGCGGCGCCCGGGCCTGCTCGCGCGGGCGCATCTCGACCTGCCGCTGCTCGCGGGCCTCACGGCCGTGGCGGGGCTGGGGCTGGTGGTGCTCTACAGCGCGGCGGGCGAGCGCATGGAGGTGGTGGCCCGTCAGCTCGTGCGCCTGGGAATCGGCTTCGGGGTGATGGTCGCCGCCGCCCAGGTCCCGCCCGCGGCCCTGCGGCGCTGGGCGCCGTGGCTGTACGGGCTCGGGGTGGTGCTGCTGGCCGCGGTGATGACGGTCGGCGAGACGGGCAAGGGCGCGCAGCGCTGGCTGGACCTGGGCCTCGTCCGCTTCCAGCCATCCGAGCTCATGAAGCTCGCCCTGCCGCTGGTGGTGGCCTGGCACCTGGCCGACGCCCACCTGCCGCCGGACGCGCGGCGCGTGCTCGCCGCCGCCGCCGCCATCGCGGTCCCCGTGACACTCATCGCCCTCCAGCCCGACCTCGGCACGGCGCTGGTGGTGGGCGCGGCAGGCTTCTTCGCGCTCTTCCTGGCCGGGCTGCGGTGGCGCTGGCTCGCGGGGCTGGGCCTGGCCGCGGCGGCGGGCGCGCCGGCGCTCTGGCACTTCATGCACGACTACCAGCGCGCGCGCGTGCTGACCTTCCTCGACCCCGAGCGCGACCCGCTGGGGGCCGGCTACCACATCATCCAGTCCAAGATCGCCATCGGCTCCGGCGGCCTGTTCGGCAAGGGCTGGCTGCACGGCACGCAGGCGCACCTGGAGTTCCTGCCGGAGCGTGCCACCGACTTCATCTTCGCCGTCCTGGGCGAGGAGTTCGGCCTCACCGGCACCGTGACCCTGCTCGCCCTGTATCTGTTCCTCGTGCTGCGCGGGCTGCACATCGCCGCGCGCGCCCAGGACACCTTCGCGCGGCTCACCGCCGGCGCGGTCAGCCTCACCTTCCTGGTCTATGCCTTCGTGAACACGGGGATGGTGACGGGGCTGCTGCCCGTCGTCGGGCTGCCGCTGCCGCTGGTGAGCTACGGGGGCACCTC
Source organism: Gammaproteobacteria bacterium (assembly GCA_026989495.1). GTDB lineage: Bacteria > Pseudomonadota > Gammaproteobacteria > S144-34 > S144-34 > S144-34. Next base: position 27,408 of record JALSJE010000054.1, read on the forward strand.
GCTGGTGACCATGATGGCGGGCTTCGGTATCCTCATGTCGGTGCACACGCACCGCAAGCTGCTGTCGCCGTCGTGAACGCAGGCAAGGGCATCGGCTGGCTCGCACTGGCGCTGGCCTGCGTGTCCGCGGGTGCGGCCGCCGCGCCCGGCTACGGCGACCGCCCCGAGGTGCGCCGCTACATCGACGAGCTCGCGCGCACCCACGGCTTCGCGCGCGAGCGGCTGCAGGCCCTCTTCAGCGGCCTGCACCCGCGCGCGGAGGTCCTGCGCGCCATCAGCGCCCCGGCCGAACGGCGCCCCTGGCACGCCTACCGCCCCATCTTCGTCAACGAGGCCCGCATCGCCGGCGGGGTGCGCTTCTGGCGCCGCCACCGCGCGCTGCTCGCGCGCGCCGAGGCGCGCTACGGGGTGGACGCGCGCGCCATCGTCGCCATCATCGGCGTCGAGACCCGCTACGGGCGCCACACCGGCCGCCATCCGGTGCTCGCCTCGCTGGCCACGCTCGCCTTCGACTACCCGCCGCGGGCGGACTTCTTCCGCCGCGAGCTCACCGAATACCTGCTCCTCAGCCGCGAGGAGGGGCTCGATCCCCGCAAGGTCCGGGGCTCCTACGCGGGCGCCATGGGCAAGCCGCAGTTCATCCCCAGCAGCTACCGCCGCTATGCGGTGGACTTCGACGGCGACGGCCGCCGCGACCTGTGGGCGAGCCCCGCCGACGCCATCGGCAGCGTGGCGAACTACCTGGCGCGGCACGGCTGGCGCCACGGCGCGCCGGTGGCGGTGCGTGCGCGCGCCACGGGCGAGGCCTGGCGGGCGCTGCTCGGGCGGGGCCTGCGTCCGCATACGCGCCTCTCGGCCATCCGCGCCCGGGGCCTGGAGCCCGTGGCACCGGTGCCGGGCGATCCCGGGGCGGCCGTGCTCGAGCTCGAAGGTCCGAGCGGGCCGCTGCGCTGGGTCGTCTTCGCCAACTTCTGGACCATCACCCGCTACAACCGCAGCCCCAAGTACGCCATGGCCGTGCACGAGCTGAGCGAGGCGATCGAGGCGCGGCTGGCAGCGGGCGGGGAAGAAGATGAGGACGAGGATGGCCCGGCCTGAGCGGCGCCTCAGCGCGCCCGCCCTCCTGGCGGCGGCGCTGGCGCTCGCCGGTTGCGCGAGCTCACCGGTGTGGGACGAGGAGGAGGCCTGGCCCGAGGCGGACGGCCCCCCGGCGCGGCCGGTGGATGTCTCGCGCGTGCCGGACGCCGTCCCGCGCCACGAGCCCCGCAGCCGCTACGGCAACCCCGACTCCTACGTGGTGGACGGCCGCCGCTACCACGTGCTGCCCACCGCGCGCGGCTACGTGGCCCGCGGCATCGCCTCCTGGTACGGGCGCAAGTTCCACGGCCGCCGCACCGCCAGCGGCGAGCCCTACGACATGTACCGCATGACGGCGGCGCACCGGACGCTCCCGCTGCCCACCTACGTGCGCGTCACCAACCTCGAGAACGGGCGTTCGGTGGTCGTGCGCGTCAACGACCGCGGGCCCTTCCATCCCAACCGCATCATCGACCTCTCCTACGCCGCCGCCGCCAGGCTCGGCATGATCGAGCGCGGCACGGCGCTGGTGGAGGTGCGCGCGCTCACGCCGGGCGCGCCCGGGGCCGAGCCCGCGCGCCACGTGGCCCTGGAGGGCCGGCCGCGCATCTACGTGCAGGCCGGCGCCTTCGCCGACCGGCGCAACGCCGAGCGTCTGCGGCGGCGGCTGCTGCGCGCGGGGCTGCGGCGCATCGCCCTCATGCGTCACGACCACCTGGCGCTGCCCCTCTATCGTGTGCGCATCGGCCCGCTCGCGAGCGTGGAGGCCGCCGACCGCATCAGCGCCCGCCTCTGGGACCTGGGCATCCCCGACGCCCACGTCGTGGTGGACTGAGCCGCCCCTCGCCTCCCGCGCCCCGCCCCCGTAGAATGGCGCCGCCCAGGGACGCATCTGCGGGAGCCCGAATCCATGCTCAAGCCTTCATTCCGAGCCCTGCCGCCCCTCTTGCTCGGGCTCGCCGCCCTGCTGGCGCAGGCCGCGCCCCCGGCCGTGGTGCCCGATCCACCCCGCCTCCAGGCGAAGAGCTGGATCCTGGAGGATTTCCACAGCGGCCGCGTGCTCGCCGCCCATGGACCGGACACGCGCATCGAGCCCGCCAGCATGACCAAGATGATGACGGTCTACGTGGCCCTGCACGAGATCCACGCCGGGCGGCTCCGCCTCGACGACCGCGTCACCGTGAGCGAGAAGGCCTGGCGCACGCCGGGCTCGCGCATGTTCATCGAGGTCGGCAGGCAGGTCACCGTCAAGGCGCTGCTCGATGGCATCATCGTCGTCTCCGGCAACGACGCGAGCGTGGCGCTCGCCGAGCACATCGCCGGCAGCGAGGAGACCTTCGCCGGCCTCATGAACCGCTACGCCGCCGAGCTCGGCATGCGCAACACCCGCTTCGCCAACGCCACGGGCCTGCCCCACCGCGACCACTACACCACCGTGGCCGATCTGGCGAAGCTCGCGCGCGCGCTCATCCGCGAGTTCCCGGAGGAGTACCGCTGGCACGCGATCCGGAAGTTCACCTGGAACGGCATCACCCAGTACAACCGCAACCGCCTGCTGTGGCGCGATCCCTCCGTGGACGGGATCAAGACCGGCCATACGGAATCCGCCGGCTACTGCCTGGCGGCCTCGGCCGAGCGCGACGGGATGCGGCTCATCGCGATCGTGGCGGGCACCAAGGGCGAGGAGGCCCGCGCGCGTGCCGCCCAGGCCCTGCTCAACTACGGCTTCCGCTTCTACGAGACCCGCCGTCTCTACGGCGCGGGCGAGGCGCTCGCACGTCCGCGGGTCTGGTTCGGCGCGGCCGGCGAGGTCCCGGCGGGGCTCGAGCGGGACCTCTACGTGACCTTCCCGCGCGGGCACTACGGGCGCCTCGAGGCCTCGCTCGCCCTGCCGCCGCGCCTGGAGGCGCCCATCGCGAAGGGACGACGCCTGGGGAGCGTGCGCGTGCGCTTCGCCGGTGAGCCCCTGGCCGAGGCCCCGGTGGTCGCCCTCGAGGCGGTGCCCGAAGGGAGCCTGTGGCAGCGCCTGCGCGACCGGGTGCTGCTCTGGTTCGAATGAGCCGCGCCCCCCTGGCCCACCTGAATGGCGCCCTCGTGCCGCTCGCCGAGGCCCGCGTGAGCGTGCTCGACCGCGGCTTCCTCTTCGGCGACGGCGTCTACGAGATGGTCCCCGCCTACGGCGGCCGCCCTTTCCGGCTGGAAGCCCACCTGGACCGCCTCGGCCGCAGCCTTGCCGCCGTGGGCATCCCGAACCCCCACGATCCCGGACGCTGGCGCGCCATCGTCGAGGAAGTGGTTGCGGCCAACGGCGGCGGGGATCTCGCCGTCTACCTCCAGGTCACGCGCGGCGCCGCCCCGGCGCGCGACCATGCGCCGCCCACCGACCTGCGTCCCACCGTGCTCGTCATGGCGAGCCCCCTCCGGCCCCGCGCCGCGGAGGTGATGGAGGCGGGCGTGAGCGCGGTGCGGCTCGAGGACATCCGCTGGGCGCGCTGCGACATCAAGGCCGTGACGCTCCTCGCCAACGTGCTCGCGCGCCGGGAGGCTGCGCGCCGGGGGGCGGCCGAGGCCATCCTGGTGCGCGACGGCGAGGTGACCGAAGGCGCTGCGAGCAACGTCTTCGCCGTCCTCGGCGGCGTGCTGGTCACGCCGCCCAAGGGCCCGCGCCTGCTGCCGGGCATCACCCGCGACGTGGTGCTCGAGCTCGCCGCCGCCGAGGGCATCCCGGCGCGGGAGGCACCGGTCGCGGCTGACGACCTCGACCGTGCCGAGGAGATCTGGCTCACCAGCTCCACGCGCGAGCTGGTGCCGGTCACGCGCCTCGACGGCGTGCCGGTGGGCGACGGCCGGCCCGGCCCCCTGTGGCGGCGCCTGGATGCGGCCTACCAGGCCCTCAAGGCCCGCCATCGCGCAGGGGCGTGACCCCCTGGACGGCCCTGCCTCCCCGCGGGCATGATGGGTAGGATGCGGCCGCGCCGCGCAGCCCGGGCGCAGGACCATGTCCGCCGACCGGCTCGAGCTCCCCGGGATCGCCTTTCCCTGCGACTTCGCCGTCAAGGCCATCGGCGCCGCCGGCGCGCGCCTGGAGGCCGAGGTGGTGGCCGCGGTGCGGCGCCACGCCCCGGATCTGGGCGAGGGGGCGGTGCGCGTGCGGCCCAGCGCGGGCGGGCGCTACCAGGCCGTGACCGTGACGCTGCGGGCGCGCTCGCGCGAGCAGCTCGAGCGCATCTACCGTGAGCTCCACGCCCTGGAATCGGTGCTGATGGTGCTGTGAGCGCCCCTGCCGCCTCCGCCCTGCCCACGGTGCGCATCCGTCGCCTCGGGCGCCGGCCCTACGAGCCGGTCTGGCGCGCCATGCAGCGCTTCACGGACGCGCGCGGCCCGGCGACGCCCGACGAGATCTGGTGCGTGGAGCACCCGCCCGTCTACACCCTGGGGCTCGCCGGGCGCGAGGCCCACGTGCTCGACCCGGGCGCCATCCCCGTGGTGCGCTGCGACCGCGGCGGCCAGGTCACCTACCACGGCCCCGGCCAGGCCGTGGTCTATACCCTGGTGGACCTGCGCCGCGCCGGCCTCGGCCCGCGCGCCTGGGTCACGGCCCTGGAGCAGGCGGTCATCGACCTGCTGGCCGGGCACGGCATCGCCGGCGCGCGCGATCCCGGCGCGCCCGGCGTGTATGTGGGCGGCGCCAAGGTGGCGGCCCTGGGGCTCAGGGTGCGCCGCGGCTGCGCCTACCACGGGCTCGCCGTGAACGTGGCCATGGATCTGGCCCCCTTCGCGCGCATCGACCCCTGCGGGCGGCCGGGCCAGCCCGTGACCCAGCTCGCCGACCTGGGCGGGCCCTCCGACCCCGAGGCCGTCGCCCTGGATCTCGCCGCGCGGCTGGCCGCCGCCCTGCACCGGCGCGCTCCGGTGGTATAGTCGGCGCCATGTCCCGCGAGCCCAGGAGATCACCGGCGCCCGCCCCGGGCGCGCGCGAGGAGGGCGCGGCCAAGATGGCGCGGCTCCCGGTGCGGCCCCCGCCCACGGCGCGCCCGCCGCGCAAGCCCGCCTGGATCCGTGCCAGGGCGCCCACCTCGCCGGAGGTGCAGCGCCTCAAGCGCATCCTGCGCGCCCACCGCCTGCACACCGTCTGCGAGGAGGCCTCCTGCCCCAACCTCGGCGAGTGCTTCGGCCACGGCACCGCCACCTTCATGATCCTGGGCGACGTCTGCACCCGCCGCTGCCCCTTCTGCGACGTGGCCCACGGGCGCCCCCTGCCGCCGGACCCGGACGAGCCGGAGCGCCTGGCCGCGACGGTGGCGGCCATGGGGCTGCGCTACGTGGTCGTCACCTCGGTGGACCGCGACGACCTGCGCGACGGGGGCGCCGGCCACTTCGCCGCCTGCGTGCGCGCCCTGCGCGCGCGCTGCCCCGGCATCCGGGTGGAGCTCCTCGTGCCGGACTTCCGCGGGCGGCTCGAGCGCGCGCTCGAGGCGCTGTCCGAGGCGCCGCCCGACGTCATGAACCACAACCTCGAGACCGTGCCGAGGCTCTACCGCACGGTGCGGCCCGGCGCCGACTACGCCCACTCCCTGCGGCTGCTCGAGCGCTTCAAGGCGCGCCATCCGGACGTTCCCACCAAGTCCGGGCTGATGGTGGGCCTGGGCGAGACGCTGGAAGAGGTCGAGCAGGTCATGCGCGACCTGCGCGACCACGGCGTGGACATGCTCACCGTGGGCCAGTACCTCCAGCCCTCGGCGCACCACCTGCCCGTGGCGCGCTACGTCACGCCCGAGGAGTTCGAGCGCATCGCCTCGCTCGGCCGGGCGCTCGGCTTCTCCCACGTGGCGAGCGGGCCGCTCGTGCGCAGCTCCTACCACGCCGACCTGCAGGCGCGGGAGGTCATCGGCGGCTGACGCCGGCGATGGAGGTCGCGCTCACCCGCCTCGCCGAGGCCCTCGTGATGCCGCTGGGGCTCGCGCTCCTGCTCGGCCTCGCCGCCCTCGCCCTCGCCGCCCTGCGCCGGCCCCGCGCCGCCGTGGGCCTCGGCGCGCTCGCCCTCGGCCTGCTCTACCTCGCCGGCATCCCCGCCACCGGCCAGTGGCTGGCGCGCCTCAACGAGGCCGGCATCGCCCCGCTGCCGCCCGAGGGCCCGCTGCCGGCGGCGGATGCCATCGTGGTGCTCGGCGCGGGCCGCTATGCCGACGCCCCCGAGTACGGCGGCGACACGGCCTCGCGGCTCGCCCTCGAGCGGCTGCGCTACGCCGCCCGCCTCCACCGCCGCACGGGCCTGCCCGTGCTCGTCACCGGCGGGCGGCCGCTGCCCGGCGAGGCGGTGCCGGAGGCCGTCTTCCTCGCCCGCGTGCTGCGCGAGGACCTCGGCGTGCCGGCCGGCCGGGTGCACGCCGAGGCCGCCGCCCGCACGACCTGGGAGAACGCCCGCAACACCGCCCGCTGGCTCGAGGCCCGGGGCTGGACGCGCATCTTCCTCGTCACCCACGCCCAGCACATGCGCCGCGCGCTCGCGAGCTACGCCGGCACGGGCATCGAGGTCATCCCCGCGCCCACGCGCTTCTCCACGCCGGATGCGATGGCCCGCGGCCCGTTCCGGTGGCTTCCCTCCGCCGCGGCCCTCGAGGGCACCACCCGGCACCTGCACGAGCTCCTCGGCCGCCTCTGGTACCGCCTGCGCCACGGCGCGGGCGCCCCCAGGACTAGCGCGCGAGCACCAGCAGCTTGAGGGAATTCCCCCGCAGGCAGAGCCTGTACGCCTCCCGGCCAGCGCGTGCCAACACCGCCCGCGCCTGGGCCGCGTCACGCATGAGCAGCCTCAAGGGCCATGTCTGGCCCTCGCGACGATATCTGAAGACGAGGGTACGCCCCTCCTGGCTCATCGGATAACGGCGATCGAGCTCCAGGCACCCGCTCGCCATGCGGAAGGGACCGCGGCTGAAGCGGCCGTCGGACCGCTCGGCCCACAGCACGCCGCCATCGCCGACCTGGAGGTGATAGCAGAGCCTGCCGCCGGGAGCCACGCTGCCCAGGATCTCGCGCACGACCTCGGCCCAACGTCGCGCTTCCTCGCCTCTCGCGATGTAGTAGATCGTGCCCCCTCGCGAGACCAGCCATATACCGCCAGACTGCCGCAGGGCCGTCCTTCCGGCCACGACCCGTCGGCAGCCGAAGGTGTGCCCGTCGCCGAAGACGTCCCGCAGGGCGAGCGGGCGCGCTGGCCTGGGCTCGCCGGTGGAAGGCGCGGCCCGCCCGCTCGGACGCCGCTGCGCGGTGCCCGCGCCGGACTCGCGCGCCGGTGGCGGTGGCGCGGGCCGCGCCGAGACCGATGGGCCAGCCCGGTGCGCGCCCGTCCTGTAGGCGAGCGAGACGATGCGGTAGCGGCCCGGTCCGGTGCGCTCGGCCATGAAGCGCAACGTGCGGCCGGCATGCAGATCGTCGAAGAGCCGCTGCGCCCGGCGGTCGCGGAAGCGGACCGCCGGGGGCGCCCCCTGCACCGCGAGCAGCGAGTCGAGCCCCGCCCGGTCGAGCCGCAGCACGAAGCGCACCTCGCCGCGCAGGCTCTCGCCTGGCCGCGTCATGGGCCGGTCATGGAAGGCGCAGGTGCCGCGCGGCAGGCGTCCGGCCCGCGCCGCGCGCGGCGCGGGCCGGAATCCGCCCACCTCCACCTCGCGGCGCGTCCCGTCGTAGCTCAGGTAGCTGCGGCCGGCCTCCGGCGAGCACGCGACCGGCCAGCCCTCCGCCACCGACTCCGCCGAGACCAGCAGCCCGCCCATGGCCAGCGCAAGCATCGGTGAACGTCGCTTCGGTCTCATGGCGTCCCCCCTGCTCATGCGCAAGACTGCGCGGGTCCCACACCAGCGCCTCTCAGGATAACGCGTGCCGAGCCTTGCCTGATGAACCGCCCACGCGGTGGCAGCGACCCAGGGGCGAGCGCGGCGGGCGCGAGACCCGCCCGCGGAGCAGACCCGAACAGCCGAGGACGGAGAGGAGGAAAGGCGATGAACGCACATGGCAAGGACACGAAGACCCGCTTCCGCGCCCGCGCGGGCGCGCTCGCGCTGGCGGTGGCCGCCGCGCTCGGCGGCACGCTGCCCGCGCAGGCCGGCGGCGACGGCATCCGTGTCAAGAGCGGGATCAAGGGGGTCGCCAACATGAACTACCGCTGCCAGGGCCCCGATCCCGCCGTCGTGAGCTTCAGGGTCGGGCGCATCCAGCGCATCGACCGCTACAATGCCCGTGTCGAGCTGGTGGCCACGATCCGCAATCTCGGCACCGAGGACCTGGGCGACACGCGCGGGAAGCTCGGGGCGGCGATCGCGTACAGGCCCGCCGGCGGCCGCAGCGGCCGGGTGCTCGCCAGCATCGAGCTGCGCGACCTGCCCAAGGGCCGGGGCGCCATGCGCATCGTGCGCGGCTGGACGCACATCTCCACCTCGCAGGAGTTCCCCGGCACCTTCTCGGCCTACGTCTCGGGCGACCCGGACTGGCAGACGCAGTTCGACTGCAACGCGACCAACAACCTGCGCCGCCTGTCCGAGCGCGACGTCATGAACCGGGTGGCCCAGGTGCTGCAGCGCGCCCCGCAGGGCCGCGCCTACGAGGCCATCCAGCGCGAACGGTACCGCAGGGCGCAGGACCTGATCTCGCCCAAGGCGCCGAAGCCGGTCTTCGGCCGCTGAGCCGGGCGAGCCATGCGCCCGCGCCCGGCCTGCCGGGCGCGGGCCTTTCTTCGCGCGCCGGGCTCAGCCCCCTTCCGGGGCGGGCAGGGGCAGGCGCGCCATCAGGTAGCCGAGGCAGTCCTGGCGGATGACGCGCAGGTCGCGCGTGAGCATGGCGGGGACGACGGCGCAGCGCACGGTGAGCGCCCCGTCCGCGGCCACCTCCAGGCAGGGACGGCGCGCGCGGACACCGTCGGCGTCCTCGACCTGGAGCACGTCCGGATCGCGCGCCCAGCCCAGCACCGTCCCGGGCGGGAGCTCGGAGAAGTTGAGCCGGTCGAGGTCGGGCACGAGCACGAGGTCCACCGCCGCGTCCGGTCCCGTGCCGAAGGCGATGCGCGCGCCCTCGCGCACGCGAAGCCGCGCGACGGTGTGGTAGAGGTCGATCTCCTCCGGGCGGGGCGGACGCGACGGCACCTCGGCCAGATGCAGGCAGGCCTCCAGGAAACGCGCCGCGCGCCGCACGCCCGCCCCGTCGCCCACGCGGCCGCACTCGACCGTGACCGCCGGACAGAGCGGCGCGAAGGCCATGGACTGCACGCCCCGCGGGCGGGTGAAATGCACCACGGTGCGGGAGAAGAGCAGCGCCAGGTTCAGGTGCGCCGGTTCGAGGCGGTTGACGCAGGCGTAGTGGGGGTTGCGCCCGGTGTTGTTGTGCAGATCCACGCTGGCGAAGACGCCGCGCGCGGCCATGCGTTCGACGATCCAGGCGGCCATGCGGTGCACCGGGGTGATGCCGGGCCCGCCGCCCGGCCAGATGCGGTTGTAGTCGGGCTGGCCCGGCAGCCGGCGCACCCCCGCCGACGCGGCGGCCACGTTCCCCACGAACAGCACGAGCGCGCGCGGGAGCCGCCCTGGCCGGTGCGCGCCGAGCAGCGCCTGGACGGCGCGCAGGCCCACGTCCTCGTTGCCGTGGAGCAGGAGCGAGACGAACAGCGGCGGCTCGCGCCGGCCGGGGAGCTCGATCAGCGTGGGCCCCGGCAGCAGGCGGTGCAGCTCACGCGGGCTCGCGTCCAGGAAGCCCGCGGGCAGCCGCTCCAGCAGGAAGGGGCGCTCGGGATCGTTCCTCACGCCGCCTCCTCGGGCGCGTCCCAGGCGTGCACGGGCCCGCCCGCCGCCTGCCGGCGCAGGTAGGCCTCGAGCAGCCCCGCCATGTCGCGCCCGTGGCGCGCGGTCCATGCCCGCTGCCAGGCCGCGCCCGTCTGGCCGCCCGCGGCGCGCGCGCGCACGATCCCGATGCAGCGCTCCACCTCGGCCACCCCGAGGCCCAGGGCGAGCAGGGCCTCGCCGGCGGCGTCCAGCAGCTCCGGCATGAGCGCCGCGAGCGGCCGGGCCACGCGGTGGCCCGGCCAGTGGACATGGGCGGCGAGCCCCTCGCGCGCGGCGCGGTAGAAGTTGTCGCGCGCGCGCTCGAAGGGGAGCTCGGCCTCGGGCGGGCGGGGCCGTCGGGCGAGGTGGACGATCAGGCCGATGGCGAAGGCGGCGTCGGCGACCATGTCCGCCACCGTGGGCCCGGCGGGCACCACGCGATGCTCGATGCGCAGGTGCGCCCCGCCCTCGCCGAAGCCCACCAGGGGGCGGTTCCAGCGCCAGATGGTGCCGTTGTGCAGCCGCAGGTGGGGCAGGGTCTCGGGCGGCTCGTCCGGCACCAGCGGCAGCAGCACCGGGAAGTGCTCCAGGTTCTCGCGGAAGAGCTCCAGCAGGCTCCCGCGCACATAGCCCGAGCCGAAGCTCACGCGCCGCAGGGGCCCGAAGGCCGCGCCCTCGTAGCCGCCCACCTCGATGGACTGCTCGAACAGCGGGATGCGGGTCTCGTCCCAAAGGTCGCGCCCGAACAGATAGGGCGAATTGGCCGAGCCCGCGACGGTGGCGGCCGAGGCGACGAGGGCGGCGTTGTAGCACCGCGCCGCCAGCGAGGCCGGCACCTGGAGGTGGATCTGGAAGGAGGTGGTGGCGGACTCCAGCATCACATCGCGATGCTCCAGCACCAGGTGCTCGCGTCCGGCGATGTCGACGCGCACGGGCCGCCCCTGGCGCTGGGCGAAGACCTGCTCGTTGAGGGCGCGGTAGCGGTTGAGCGGCGACATGGCCGCCAGCGTGAGGTCCTCCGGCCTCAGCGTGGGCAGGATCCCGATGGCGCAGGCGCGCAGGCCGAGCGCCGCCGCGGCCTCCTGCAGCCTGCGCCAGCGCGCGGCGAGGTCGGACTCCAGGGCGCCGAGGGCCGCGCCCGAGAGCGGCCGCGGCGGGCCGTTGAGCTCGATGTTGAAGCGCGCGAGCTCGGGCACCACCAGGGGGTCGTCCAGCCGCTCCAGGAGCGCCTCGTTCCGGGGGGCCGGCCGCCCGGCCCCGTCCACGAGCCAGGCCTCCAGCTCGAAGCCGCCCACCCAGCCCTCGTCGCGGAAGCGGCCGGCCTCGAACCAGCGCGCGAGCTCGGCGGTCTCGCGGGCCAGGGCCTCACGGAAGCGGGCGAAGTCCGCCGCCCCGAACCGGTCGCTCGCGATCTCCCGGCCCATGGCGGCTCACGCCTCCCGCCCCGTTCCGTCCTCGTCGTCGCCGGCCTCGAGCTGGGAGTCGAGCAGCGCGGCCCAGAGGGGCTCGTGCCGCTCGAGGAGCGCGAGCGCCGTGCGCTCCAGCGCGGCGAGCTCGGCCCGCAGGCGCTCGCCCGTGGCGTCGGCCTCGAGCCCCGCGGCCGCGCGGGCGGCATCCGCGAGGGCCTCGCGCACCCGCAGCGCCGCGCCCAGCGCGCTCTTGACCTGCTCGCGCGGGTGCGGGATCCACCCGCGGTCGGCCGCCAGCGAGGCGAGGGCCTCGCCCAGCGCGAGCAGCCGCTTGCGCAGCCGCGGGACCGCGCCCACCTGCCGGGCGCGCGGGCCGGCCCAGACGGCGAGCTCCATGAGCGCGAGCCACCCCGTCCGCAACCGCGCCACCGCCCCGGGGTCGAGGGCGAGGCTCGCCGCCACCTGGCGGTGATCCCTCAGGTCGGGTCGGCGCGTGGTCATGCGGCGGCCCCCAGGCGTGCCCTCAGCTCGGCGAGCCGCGCGGGCGTGCCCACGTCCAGCCAGGCGCCCTCCCAGCGCTCGCCCGTGACCAGCCCGTGCGCGGCCGCATGCCGCAGGAGCGGGGCGAGCGGCTGGCGCCCGCAGCCGCAGCCGGCGAGAAGCGCCGGGTGCAGCACGGCGATGCCGGTGTAGGTGAGGCGCCGGCCCTGCGTGGGATGCACGCGCCCGTCTCCCAGCAGGCCGAAGTCGCCGCCGGGATGGTGCGGGGGGTTGTCCACCAGCACCAGATGGGCCAGGCCGCGCAGGGGACGGCGCAGGCGGGCGAAGGGGTAGCCGCTCCACACATCGGCGTTGGCCACCACGAACGGGCCCTCCCCCAGCAGGGGCAGCGCGGCGACGATGCCGCCGGCCGTCTCATAGGCCCCCGGCGGCTCGCGCGACCAGCGGATGCGCACGCCGAAGGCGCCGCCGTCTCCGAGGGCGGCCATCAGGCGGGCGGCCTGCCAGCCGGCGTTGACAACCACCTCCCGGAAACCGGCCTCGGCCAGCCGCGCGAGCACGTGCCCGACGAGGGGCCGCGATCCTGCGGCGAGCAGCGGCTTGGGCACGCGGTCGGTGAGCGGCCGCAGCCGCTCGCCGCGCCCGGCCGCCAGCACCATGGCGCGCTGCGGGACGGTGCCGGCCATGCGCCCATCGTAGCACCTGGCTAGCCCGGAAATTGCACCAGGACGGCTGCCGGCAGGGTGGCAACATCGGGATGGTCCGGAGAAAACGGGTGTCCGGCATGCGGGTTCCGGGGGGACGGTTCGCGCCTGCCGGCAGCCTGCCCCGGCCCTTGCGGCTTTTCGCTCGCGCCCGCTGGGTCTTCGCCCGGGCCGTGGTCCCCGCCACGGCCCGGGCTCCAGACCGGCGCGGGCGCGGCTGCAAAGGCCGCAATCATCCGGGGCCCCCGGTGCAATATCCGGGCTGGCGCCGCGGGGGCCGGCGTGGAACAATGCGCCGCCCATGGCCGAGGCGACGCTCACCCCCGCCGGCTGCGCATCCGGCGGCCTCACCCTGGCCGGCGCGGCGGGCCCGCTCGAGGCGCTCCTCGACTGCCCCGAGGGCGCGCCCCGGGCGGTCGCGCTGGTGCTCCATCCCCATCCCCTCTACGGGGGCACGATGCGCAACAAGGTGGCCCACACCCTGGCGCGCACCCTCGCCGGGCTGGGCGCCGCCACGCTGCGCTTCAACTTCCGCGGCGTGGGCGCGAGCGCCGGGCCGCACGACCACGGCCGCGGCGAGGCCGAGGATGCGGCCCGTGCCGCGGCCTGGCTGCGCGCGGCGCTGCCGGGCCGCCCCCTGTGGCTGGCGGGCTTCTCCTTCGGCGCGTGGGTGGCCCTGCGCGCCGCACCCGTGGTGCGGCCCGACTGCCTGGTGACCGTGGCCCCGCCGGCCGACCGCTACGACCAGGCCGAGGTCACGCGCCCCGACTGCCCGTGGCTGCTGGTGCAGGGCGACGCCGACGAGGTCGTGGATGCGGCCGCCGTGCTGCGCTGGGCGCGGCGCATGATGCCGCCGCCCCATATCGTGCGCCTGCCCGGCACCGGCCATTTCTTCGACCGCCGCCTCGTCGCCCTGGCCGCCGCCGTGCGCGAGGGCCTGGCGGCGGCCGGCTGCGCCACCCAGGCGCCGGCGCGCTGAGGCGCCGGCCTACTCGCCCAGCGGCTGGACGATGGTGAAGGCGCCGCGGATGTCGCCCACCTCGAAGCCGCGGGCGCGGTCGCCCGGATAGAGCCGGTCGAGCAGGCCCGCCACCTCGGGCGCGATGCGCTCGCCATGGCAGGTGAGGCAGGGCGCACCCGTGGGGATGGCCTTCATCCAGCGGAAGACGCGCCGGCCGTCCTGCACCACGACCTCGTAATGCTCGAGCCGGGAGACGGGCGTGCCGGCACGGCGCCGGGCCTCGAAGCGCTCCAGCACCCGCCGCTCCCAGACGTCGGGGGCATTGGCCGGGTTGCGCCAGCGCAGGCTGGTGCGGCCCACCTGCCAGCCGGTGCGCTCGGAAAAGGCCCGTGCGATCTGCGGCGCCCGCTCCCGGCAGACCGGGATGGCCTCGACGGGTCCCCCCGCCTTCATGGCGCGCATGAGCTCGCCCTTGAGGGCCCGCATGAACTCCATCGCCACCCGGCGGCTCTCGTCCGCGCGGCGGGCGAGCTCGTCCCGGCCTTCGGCGGCGCCGGCGGGCATCGCTGCGGCAAGCAGGCCGCCGGCCATCCATGCGGCAAGGATGCGTGCACGTGCCATGGCCCTGTCCTCCCTTTTCCGTGACACCCTGCAAGAGGCTAGCCCGCCGCCTCGCCGGCCTCGGTGACCGGATCACCCTCGGGCCCGAGGCGCGGGGCGACGCGCTCGGCCAGCCAGCGGCCGAAGGCCTCGAGCGCGCGGTGGCGCCCGGACACCTCACGCACGTAGCCCAGGGTGCGCGGGATGTCGGCGAGGTAGCCGCGCTTGCCGTCGCGATGCCAGAGCCGCGCGAAGATCCCGATGGCCTTGAGGTGGCGCTGCACGCCCATGAGGTCGAACCAGGCGAGGAAGCGCTCCTCGTCCTCCTCGTGCAGGATGCCCGACTGGCAGGCGAGGTCGTGGTAGCCCAGGGCCCACGCCTCGACCCGCTCGCGCGGCCAGGCGATGTAGCAGTCGCGCAGCAGCGAGACCAGGTCGTAGGTGACCGGGCCCGCGACCGCGTCCTGGAAGTCCACGATACCCGGGTTGTTGCGCCCGGTCACGAGGAGGTTGCGCGAATGGTAGTCGCGGTGCACGGCCACCACCGGCTGCGCCAGGGCGCTGGCGACCAGCGTCCCGGACACCGCCTCGAGCAGGGCCTCCTCCGCCGGCGACAGCACGAGCCCCAGGTGGCGCCGCAGGAACCAGTCGCGGAACAGGGCGAGCTCGGCGAGCAGCAGCGCCCGGTCATAGGGCGGGAGCGCGCCCGGGTCCACGCAGGCCTGGAGGGTGGCGAGCGCGCCGAGGGCGTCGCCGTAGAGGCGGTCGGCCCGCTCCGGTGTGAGGGCGTCGAGATAGAGCGTCTCGCCGAGGTCGGTGAGGATCAGGAAGCCGCGCTCGGCGTCCTCGGCCAGGATCTCCGGCACGTTGAGCCCCACCGGCCGCAGCAGGCGCGCGATGCGCACGTAGGGGCGCACGTCCTCGCGCCCGGGCGGGGCGTCCATCACGATCCAGGAACGCCCGCTCACGCGCACGCGCAGGTAGCGCCGGAAGCTGGCGTCGGCGGAGGCCGGCTCCAGCCGGGCCGGGCCGCCGAGCCCCAGCCGCTCGCCCACCCAGGCAGCGAGCGCCGCCGCGCGGCCTTCGTCCCCGCCCTGCCCGTCCATCTGCGCCTCCGCCGCGGTTTGAAGCGGCCTCGATTCTATGCCATTTTGTCGCGCCGGCGCGGCCGTCCCACCGCCCCGGACCTGCCCGCCGCCCCTCCATCCAGGCGATTCATCGCTTCCCGGAGCCGCCCTTGACGCGACCGACGAGCCTCACCGCCCTGTCCCTGCTCTGCGGCGGCCTCCTGGCGGTCCCCTCCCTGCGCGCGGCCGAAAACCACTGGGTCTGCCGACCGGACGGCGCCGGCGGCTGGTCCTGCGCCTGGGTGGAGCAGGGAGGGGCGGCGCCGGGCCCGGGCCGGGAGGCCGCCTTCGGGATGCATCCCGCAGCCGGGGGGCCGCGGCCGGCCTCGCAGGCTGCGCCGTCCGCGGACGGCGGCCCGACGGAAGCCACGCCGTCCGCTCCGGCAGCCGCCGGAGCGGCGGCCCTGTGCCCGCCCCCGGCGCGCCTGGCCGAGCCCGGGCCGGGACGGCCCGAGGACCGTGCCACGACCCCCCTCCACGTGAGCGCCGCCCGCAGCGAGATGCGCGGCGAGCGCCTCGGCCTCTTCGAAGGCGAGGTGGTGCTGGAGCGGGCCGACCAGCGCCTCCAGGCCGAGCGCGTCACCTACGACCGCGGGACAGACGTCGTCGAGGCCGAGGGCGAGGTGCGCTACGCCGACCCGGGGCTGGAGCTCGCGGCCGCGCGCGCACGGCTGGCGCTCGCGGCCGACACGGGCCGCTTCGAGGACGTGCGCTACCGGCTGCCCGGGGGCGGCGGACGGGGCGAGGCCGCGCGCGCCTCCTTCGAGGGCCGCACGCGCGCACGCCTCGAGACCGTGAGCTACACCACCTGCCCGCCCGGGGCCGAGGCCTGGAAGCTGCGTGCCCGCCGCCTGGACCTGGACCGCGCCTCCGGGCGTGGCGTGGCCCGTCACGCCACGCTCCGGCTCGGGCGCGTGCCCGTGCTCTACAGCCCCTACCTCAGCTTCCCCATCGACGACCGGCGCAAGAGCGGCTTCCTCGCCCCCAGCCTCGGCCGCTCGGACCGCACCGGGACGGACGTGCGCATCCCCTGGTACTGGAACATCGCCCCCAACTATGACGCCACCTTCGTGCCACGCTGGATGGGCAAGCGCGGCCTCCAGCTCGGCGCCGAGTTCCGCTACCTCACCCGCACCAGCGAGGGCGAGATCCAGGGCGAGTACCTGCGCTACGACGACGTCACGGGCGACGACCGGGGGCTGGTGCGTCTGCGCCATCGCACCGTCCTCGGCCCCTGGCGGCTGACGGTGGACGCCCGTCATGTCTCCGACGCCCGCTATTTCGAGGATCTCGGCAGCAGCCTCACGGCCGTGGCCACCACCCACCTGGAGCAGCGCGCGGACCTGGACTGGGCACGCGGGCGCTGGTCGGCGCTGCTGCGCCTGCAGGCCTTCCAGACCGTCGACCCTGCCATCGCCCCCGCGAGCCGCCCCTACCGGCGGCTGCCGCAGCTCAGGCTCGCGCTGGCGCCGGGGCGCGGCCCGCTGGGCCTGAGCTGGTCGGGCCATCTGGAGGTGGTGCGCTTCAGCCACGAGGCCGCGGGCAAGACCACGGGCACGCGCGTGGACCTGCGTCCGCGCGTGAGCTGGCCGGTGCGCCGTCCGGGCTGGTACGTGGAGCCCGCGCTCGCCCTGCGCCACACGCGCTACGCCCTCGAGAACCCGGGCGCGGGCAAGCCTGCCGACCCGAGCCGCACGCTCCCCACCTTCAGCCTCGACGCGGGCGTCTTCCTGGAGAAGCCCGTGGCCGGCGGGCGGCTGCTGCACACCATCGAGCCACGGCTCTACTACCTCTACGTGCCCTACGAGGGCCAGGACGACCTGCCGGTCTTCGACACGGGGCTGCTCGACTTCTCCTTCGCGCAGCTCTTCCGTGAGGACCGCTTCTCCGGGCCCGACCGCGTGGGCGACGCCAATCAGCTCACGCTCGCGGTCACGAGCCGCCTGGTCGAGACCGCGGGCGGGGTGGAGCGGCTCTCGGTGAGCCTGGGCCAGATCCGCTATTTCCGCGACCGGCGCGTGGTCCTGCCTGGCGGGACCGTCGAGGGCCGGCGCGGCTCCAACCTGGTGCTGCAGGCCTCGGCCCTGCCGTGGCGTTCCCTGCGTGTGAGCGCCGGCCTGCAGTGGGACCCGGACCCGGGGCGCGTGGAACGCGCGGGCCTCAGCCTGCTCGCGCGCGCCGACGCGCACCGCATCCTCAACCTCGCCTACCGCTTCCGGCGCGGCACCCTGGAGCAGGTGGATCTCGCCGGGCGCTGGCGGCTGGCCACCGCCTGGCACGCGGTGGGACGCTGGAACCGCTCGCTGCGCGAGGACGTGGACCTGGAACGCTTCGCCGGCGTCGAGTATGCGGCCTGCTGCTGGGGCGTGCGCCTGGTGTGGCGCGAGTACGTGGCCGCGGCCGGCGCCGAGCCCAACCGCGCCCTCCTGCTCCAGCTCGAGCTCAAGGGCCTCGGCAGCGTCGGCGAGCCCGTGGACCGCCTGCTCGAGCGTGGTATCCTTGGCTACCGCCGCGCCCGCCCCTGAACGCGGCGCCCCGACCACCACGCAGCGTCCGAACCGCCCGACCATGCGCCCACACCCTCTCCGCGCGCCGGCCCTGGTCCTGCTGACGCTGGCGCTGCTGCTGCCCCTGCATCCTGCGCCGGCCGCCGTCGAGCCCATCGAGCGCATCGTCGCCGTGGTCAACGACGGGGTGGTCCTGGAGAGCGAGCTGCGCAACCGGATGCGCACCGTGGTGGCGCAGCTCCAGGCCCGCGGCACGCAGCTTCCGCCCGCGCCGGTGCTTCGCCGCCAGGTGCTCGAGCGCCTCATCCTCGAGCGCATCCAGCTCCAGATCGCCGAGCGGCTCGGGATCCGGGTGGACGACGAGACCCTCAACCGGGCCATCCGCGACATCGCACGCCGCAACGGCATGGATCTGGACACCTTCCGCCGCACGCTCGAGCGCGACGGCTTCAGCTTCGAGCGCTTCCGCGAGGACGTGCGCGCCGAGATGATCATCGCGCGCCTGCAGCGCCAGCAGGTGGCGAGCCGCGTCACGGTCTCCGACCAGGAGGTGGAGGACTTCCTCTCCAGCGCCCAGGCCCAGACCCGGCGCAGCTACCGCCTCGCCCACATCCTCGTCGCCGTGCCCGAGGCGGCCACCCCCGAGCAGATCGCCGCCGCGCGCCGCGAGGCGGAGGAGGTCCTGCGCCGCCTGCGCGCCGGGGCGGACTTCGCCGAGATGGCCGTGGCCCACTCGGACGGGCAGAAGGCCCTGGAGGGCGGCGACCTGGGCTGGCGCCGTGCCGACGAGCTGCCGAGCCTCTTCGCCGAGGTGGTGCCGAGGCTCGAGCCGGGCGATGTGAGCGAGCTCATCCGCAGCCCCAGCGGCTTCCATATCATCAAGCTGGTGGCCGTGCGCGGCGACGAGCCGCACGTGGTCGAGCAGGTGCGCCTGCGGCACATCCTGCTGCGGCCCGGCGAACTGCTGAGCGACGAGGAGGCCCGCATCCGCCTCGAGCAGCTGCGCGAGCGTGTGCTCGCCGGCGAGCCGTTCGAGGCGCTCGCGCGCGCCCACTCCGACGATCCGGTGAGCGCCGCCAAGGGGGGTGACATGGGCTGGCTCAGCCCCGCGGAGCTCCCGCCGGAGATCGCCGAGGTGGTGCGCGAGCTGGAGCCCGGCCAGGTGAGCGCTCCCTTCCGCACCCGCTTCGGCTGGCACCTGGTGCAGCTCGTGGACCAGCGCCGCCACGACGACACCGAGGGGTGGCGCCGCGCCCGGGCGCGCGAGCTCCTGCACCGGCGCAAGGTGGAGGAACGCCTCCAGCTCTGGCTGCGCCAGCTCCGCGACGAGGCCTACGTGGAGCTGCGCCTCGAGGGCTGAGGGCGCGCCGGCCCGCCCCTCCATGCGCATCGCGGTCACCCCCGGCGAGCCCGCGGGCATCGGGCCCGACGTGCTGCTGTGCGTGACGGCCGAGGGCGCGCCCGCCACGCTCGTCGCCTATGCCGACCCCGCCCAGCTCGCCGCCCGCGCCGCCCGCCTGGGCCTCGGGTCCCTGCGCATCGTCGAGGACGACGGCGTCGACGCCCCCCGCGCAGGGCTGCTGCGGGTGCGGCCGGTGCCGCTCGCGCGCTCCGACGATGCGCCCGGCGAGCCCGATCCCGGCAACGCACCCGCCCTGCTCGCGGCGCTGCGCGCGGCCGTGGCCGACTGCCGCGCCGGCCGCTGCGCCGCACTGGTCACGGGCCCCCTGAGCAAGGCCGTGGTCGCCCGCGGCGCCGGCATCCCCTTCTCCGGCCACACCGAGTTCCTCGCCGCGCTCACCGGGAGCGTGCCCGTGATGATGCTCGCCGCCGGCACGCTGCGGGTGGCGGTGGCCACCACGCACCTGCCCCTGCGCGCCGTGCCCGGCGCCCTCGACCGGGACGGGATCGCAACGACGCTGCGCATCATGGACCGCGACCTGCGCGCGCGCTTCCGCATCGCCGAGCCCCGCATCCTGGTGTGCGGCCTCAACCCGCACGCCGGCGAGGACGGCGAGCTCGGCGACGAGGAGACGCGCATCATCGCCCCCGCCATCGCGCTCGCCCGGAAGCGCGGCGTGCGCGCGACGGGGCCGGTCCCGGCCGACACGGCCTTCACCCCGGCGCGTCTCGCCGGCTGCGACGCCGTGCTCGCCATGTACCACGACCAGGGTCTGCCCGTGATCAAGCACGCCGCCTTCGACCGTGCGGTGAACGTGACCCTGGGGCTGCCCATCGTGCGCACCTCGGTGGACCACGGCACGGCCTTCGAGCTGGCCGGCACAGGGCGCGCCGATCCGGCGAGCTTCCGCGCCGCCGTGGCGCTCGCCGCCGAGCTCGCCGCCGACGGCTGATGGCGCACCGGCCGCGCAAGCGCTTCGGGCAGCACTTCCTGCACGACGCGCGCGTGATCGCAGGGATCCTCCGCGCCATGGACCCGCGGCCCGGCCAGACCGTGGTCGAGATCGGCCCCGGCCTCGGCGCGCTCACCCTGCCGCTGCTGGAGCGCCTCGGCGAGCTGCACGTGGTCGAGCTCGACCGCGACCTGGTGCCGGCGCTCGCCGCCCGCACGGTGGGCAAGGGCCGGCTCCACATTCACCAGGCCGACGCGACGCGTTTCGACTTCCGCCCGCTGGCCCCGCCCGGGGCCCGCATCCGCGTGGTGGGAAATCTCCCCTACAACGTCTCCACACCGCTGCTGTTCCATCTCCTCGACCAGCTCGACGCCATCGAGGACCTGCACCTCATGCTGCAGAAAGAGGTGGTGCAGCGCATGGCCGCGACCCCGGGCGGCAGGGACTACGGGCGGCTCTCGGTGATGGTGCAGTGGCGCTGCCGGGTCGAGCCCCTGTTCCATGTGGGCCCTGGCGCCTTCCGCCCTCCGCCCAGGGTCACGTCCACCGTGGTGCGGCTCGTCCCGCATCCTGCGGCCCCATTCGAGGTCCACGACCCGCGGCTGTTCGCTCAGGTGGTGGCGGCCGCCTTCTCGCAGCGGCGCAAGACCCTGCGCAACGCGCTCGCAGCGCTCGCGGGGGAGACGGCGATCCGCGGGGCGGGGCTCGACCCCGGCGCCCGCCCCGAGCAGGTGCCGCCTGCGGGCTTCGCCCGCCTCGCCAACCGCCTCGCCGCCCGGACCGCGCCCGGCGGCTAGCCTTCCTTCTGCCTGCCGCCTGTTCAGAAGCGCCCGCGCACGCCCACGTACACGGCACGACGCTCGTACCACAGGTGCGGGCGGCCCTGCCCGGAGCCGTCCTCGCCCCGCAGCCGCGCGGCCAGCCGGCGCAGCCGGTCGCCCGCCGTCCCCTCGAGGGGCTTCGCCTCCCGCACCGGTGCCCGGAGGTCGAGCCCCACGCTCAGGCGCAGGCAGTCGGGCACGCGCACGTCCCCGGCGCGCGCGCTGCCGGCGGCGAGCCCGAGGCAGGCGAGCACGGCTGCAGAGGCCGCAATCGTCCGGAGCCCTCGACGCGACATGCGCGCTCCCCTAGAAGCGCCGCTGCACACCGAGGAAGAGGAATCCGTCCGGATACCAGCGCTCGGCGGCGCGGCGCCCGAAGTAGGGGCCCGCGCCGCTCGGCCGATCGGGCAGCAGGGCCCCCGCAGGGCGCCCGAAGGTGATCGAGATGGACGCCTCTTCCGAAGGCTCGGGGGCCGCCAGCCGCAGAGAGGGCGGCGGGGGAAGGATCCGGTCCTTGAGCTCGGACCAGCGCCAGTGGAGCCCCGGCGGCTCGGCGGCGCGGGCCGCCGCGGTCAGCAGCACGCCCAGGGCCACGCCCAGCGCCAGCAGGACCATGGGATCGGGCCGATGGCGAGGTCTGCGGTTCATGATGCACCTCCTCGATGCCTGCGGAGGGCCGGGCCCTCCGCCCTTGCGGCCCAGTCTCCGGGCCGCCGGCGGCCCCGTCAGCGATGCGGGTCACAACCCGGACGTGGCCCCGCCCGCAGTTCGGGCGGCTGCCCGCGCCCCATGTCCGGTTTCTCCTGCCGAATCGTGGACCTGCATGCACCAGCCTGCACGGCAGGCACGCCTGCATGCGCAACTCGTTGTTTCAGCGGGCCTTTCGTCGGAAAGGCCGGCGGCCGGACTCAGCCGCCCTCGCGGTAGTGCGGATCCACCCAGCAGCGCGGGAGCGGCTCGCCCGAGGGGAAGGCGAGCTCGGCCTTGCGGAACGTGGCCGGGTCCTGCAGCTCCTCGCCGCGGTGGAAGCGGCCCACGACGGCATCGCGGCAGGGATCGAACAGCGACCTCGGGTCGAGGATCTCGACCAGGTCACCGCTGGGCTCGTGCTTCAGGTACATGGCGCACCTCCCGTTGACGCGGCACCGCACCGCCACCATTGTGGGACGTGGCGCCCCGTCGGGGGCTTTTCAACAGGCGCGCCATGATCCGGAGCCGGCCGAGCGGAACCCTCGTCGAGGCGGCCCTCACCGTCCGGGCCACGCCCGGAGCGGCGGCCGCGGCGGCGGCGGAGGCCTTCGAGGCCGCGGCGCGCACGGCCACGAGCGTGCGGGGCGCCTTCCACGTGGCGCTGGCAGGCGGGTCCACGCCGGCGGCGCTCTACCGCCGCCTCGCCGCGCGGGCCGGGGCGGTGGACTGGGGCCGTGTGCATGTATGGTTCGGCGACGAGCGCGCCGTGCCCTGGGACCACCCGGCGAGCAACTACCGCATGGCACGCGAGGTGCTGCTCGACCACGTGCCCATCCCACCCGGGCAGGTGCATCCCATCCGGGCGCGCACGGCCTGTATCCGACAGGACGCGGCCGCCTACGCCGCCGCCCTGCGGCGCCACCTGCCGTCCGGCCCGGGGGGCTTCCCGATGCTGGACCTCGTGCTCCTCGGGCTGGGCGCGGACGGCCACACGGCCTCCCTGTTCCCCGGCACCTGCATCCTCCATCAGCGCGAGCGCCCGGTGGAGGCCGTCTACGTGCCGGGCCTGCGCGCGTGGCGCATCAGCCTCACCTTCCCGACCCTCGAGGCGGCGCGCGCGGTGCATTTCCTGGTCACGGGCGGGGCCAAGGCCGATGCCGTGCGCCGGACGCTCGCGCCCGGCCCGGACGGCGACCTCACGCCGGCGGGCCGCCTGTGCCAGGCGCGGCCCACGCGCTGGTTCCTCGACGCGGCCGCGGCCGGCGCGCTGCCGCACGCCGCGCGGGAGGCCCGGGAATGAGGGTGCTCGCCGCCGACGTGGGCGGTACGAAGACCCTCGTGGCCCTTGGCGAGGCGGGGCCGGACGGCCGCCCCCGCGTGCTCGCCCGGCGCCGCTACGCCAGTGCCGGATGGGCCGGGCTCGAGCCCCTGCTGCGGGACTTCCTCGACGGGGCCGCGCCCGGTCCCCCGCCCGCCGCCGCCTGCCTGGCGGTGGCGGGGCCCGTCACCGGCGGCGAGGAAAACCAGACCGCGCGGGTGACCAACCTGACCTGGACCCTGGACGGCCGGGCGCTGGCCCGCGCGCTGGACATCGGCCGCGTGCGGCTGGTGAACGACTTCGCCGCAGTCGCCCGCGGCCTCGACGCCCTCGGCCCGGAGGACGTGGAGACCCTCCAGGCGGGCCGGCCGGAGCCCGGGACGCCGCGCGCGGTGATCGGGGCCGGCACCGGCCTGGGGCTCGCCCTGCTGGTCCCGGAGCGCGCGGGCGGCTGGCGCGTGCTGCCCTCGGAGGGCGGCCACGCCGACTTCGCCCCCGCCGACCCCGAGCAGGCGGCGCTCGCCGAATGGCTCCGCCCGCGGCTGGGGCGGGTGAGCGTCGAGCACGTGCTCTCCGGCCGGGGGCTTGTGCGCATCCTCGAGTTCCTGGCCGGCCGCGAGGGCCGCGAGCCTGGCCCCGAGCTCGTGCGGGCCATGAAAGGGGGTGATCCGGCCGCGGCCATCGGCGAGGCGGCGCTGGCCGGGAGCGACCCCCTGGCCGCGGCGGCCGTGGCGCTGTTCGTGCGCGCCTACGGCGCCCACGCCGGCGACCTGGCCCTGCTCGCCCTGCCCCGGGGCGGGCTGTACGTGGCCGGAGGCATCGCCCCGCGGCTCGCGCCCCTGCTGCGGGCAGGCGGCTTCATGGACGCCTTCCGCGCCAAGCCGCCCATGGAGGCGCTGCTGGCCGCGATCCCCGTCCACCTCGTGCGCAATCCGGAGGCCGGCCTGCTGGGGGCGCTGGCGCTCGCCCTCGAGACGGCCGGCTGAGCGGCCCCCTTTTCCGCACAGGGCGTCCGTGGACTGGGACGGCGCGCTGGGCTAACGTGGAGACATGAGCGAGCAGGCACCCTACCGCATCCAGGTCGAGCCCGTGGCCTTCTACGTGCCGGAGCAGTCGGATCCGGCCGCGGGCCGCTATGTCTTCGGCTACACCATCACCATCCGCAACGTCGGCCAGGTGCCGGCGCGGCTGCTCTCGCGCCACTGGATCATCACCGACGCCCATGGCCGCGTGCAGGAGGTGCAGGGCGAGGGGGTGGTGGGCGAGCAGCCGCGCCTCGCCCCGGGCGAGGCCTTCCAGTACACCAGCGGCGCGGTGCTGGAGACCCCCGTGGGCTCCATGCGCGGGCGCTACCACATGCTCGCCGACGACGGCGTGCGCTTCGAGGCCGAGATCCCGCCCTTCACCCTCTCGGTGCCCAACGCCCTGCACTGAATGGCCGTCTACGCCGTCGGCGACCTGCAGGGCTGCCTCGATCCCCTGCGCCGGCTCCTCGACCGGCTGGGCTTCGATCCCGCCCGTGACCGCCTGTGGCTGACGGGCGACCTCGTCAACCGCGGCCCGAGCTCGCTGGAGACCCTGCGCTTCGTGCGCGGGCTCGGCGAGGCGGCGGTGTGCGTGCTCGGCAACCACGACCTGCACCTGCTGGCCGTGGCGGCCGGCGCCGCGCCCGGGCGGCCCGAGGACACGCTCGACGCGGTGCTGGAGGCACCCGACCGCGAGGCCCTGCTCGCGTGGCTGCGCGCACGGGCGCTCCTGCATCACGATGCCGCGCTCGGCTGGACCCTGGTGCATGCGGGGCTGCCGCCCCAGTGGGACCTGGCCGAGGCGGCCGAACGCGCGCGCGAGGCCGAGGCGGCCCTGCGCGGGCCCGGATGGCGGGCGCTGCTTGCCGCCATGTACGGCGACGAGCCCGCGCGCTGGGACCCCGCACTCGCGGGCCACGCACGGCTGCGCTTCATCGTCAACGCCCTCACGCGGCTGAGGTACTGCACCGCCGACGGGGCGCTGGCGCTGCGGCACAAGGGGCCGCCCGGGAGCCAGCCCGAAGGGTGCCTGCCCTGGTACGCCGTGCCCGGGCGCCGCAGCGCCGGCACGCGCATCGTCTTCGGCCACTGGTCCACCCTCGGGGCGCTGGCCGGCGGCACCGGCCGCGACGACGTCGTCTGCCTCGACGGCGGCTGCGTGTGGGGCGGGCGCCTGCTCGCGCTCCGCCTCGACGCGGAGGACGCACGCCCCCTCTCCGTCGGCTGCACCCGGGCACGCCTGCCCACGGGCTGGTAGGATGCTGGTAGGATGATGTTCCCGGCCCTGAGGCCCGCGATGGCGATGACGGCCAGGAAGGTGTTCGAACCCCTTCTTTCCACACCCATCCGCCGCCGAACCGCCCTGTCCATCCGCCTGATCCTGGCAGTCTGCCTGTCGGCGGCCGCCTCGCGGGGCGAGGCCGTCGAGCTCGCGCTCGGCGGGTTGGGTGGCGGGCCCTTCCAGGAGCACCGCTACAGCGGCTACTCCCTGGCGTTCCGCGTGGGCACCCGCGTGCCGGACCGAGCGTCTTGGCTATTCCTCGGCGCCAGCCTGGATTCCATCGCCGGACGCGGAAGGCGGGCGATCATGGTGACGGCGGGGCCGGGCGTCGCCCTGCGGCTGGTTCAGGGGCGGCGATCGGCGCTCGTGCGCTACGAACTCCACGGCGCGCTGCTCTCGCGCAACCGTTTCGGAGAACGCGACCTCGGTGGCCATTTCCAGTTCTTCCACCGCCTGAGCCTGCTGTGGCCGCTCGGCAGGCGCTACCATCTCGCCGCCGGCCTCTGGCACCTCTCCAACGGCGGGCTCTACGAGCGCAACCCCGGCCTCAGCGGCTTCACGCTCGAGATCGGCGCACGCTACTGACCGCGGAAGCGGACGCGGCGGCGCAGCTCGACGAAGGCGTAGGGCAGCGGGTTCTCGGCGTCGGGGGCATGGGCCTCGCGCGCAACCTCCTCCCACTCCGTGGGATCGAGGTCGGGGAAGCGGGCGTCGCCCTCGGGCTCGGCGTCCACCTCCGTGAGCAGGATGCGTCCGGCGAGCGGCAGGAAGGCCGCGTAGAGCTCGCCGCCGCCGATCACCATCACCTCCCCGGCGTCCGCCGCCGCGGCGAGCGCGGCCTCCGGCGAGCCGACCACCTCGGCGCCCGGGGCCCGGTAATCCGGCCGGCGTGTGACCACGATGTTGCGCCGGCCCGCGAGCGGGCGGCCGATGGACTCCCAAGTGCGCCGGCCCATGACGATCGGGTGACCCCAGGTCACGGCCCGGAACCGGCGCAGGTCCGCGGGCAGCCGCCAGGGCAGCCTTCCGGCGCGGCCGATGACGCCGTTGCGCGCCACCGCCGCCACCAGCGTGATGCGCGGCCCCGTGCTCACACCGCCACCGGGGCCTTGATGGGCGGGTGCGGGTCGTACCCCACCAGCTCGAAGTCCTCGTAGCGGAAGTCGAAGATGTCGCGCACCGCGGGATTGATGCGCATGACAGGCAGCGGGCGCGGCTCGCGCGCGAGCTGGGTGCGCGCCTGCTCCAGATGGTTGAGGTAGAGGTGCGCGTCGCCCAGGGTGTGGATGAGCTCCCCGGGCCTCAGGCCCGTCACCTGCGCCATCATCAGCGTGAGCAGGGCGTAGGAGGCGATGTTGAAGGGCAGCCCCAGGAAGATGTCGGCGCTGCGCTGGTAGAGCTGGCAGGAGAGCCGGCCGTCGGCCACGTAGAACTGGAAGAAGGTGTGGCAGGGCGCGAGCGCCATGCGGCCGGCGCGCACGTTGTCCTGCGGGCTCACGCCCTCGTCGGGGAGGTCCGCCACGTTCCAGGCGCTCACCAGGATGCGCCGCGAGTGCGGCCGCGTGCGCAGCTGCTCCACCACCTGTGCGATCTGGTCCACCACGCGCCCGTCGGGCGTGCGCCAGGCGCGCCACTGGCGGCCGTAGATGGGCCCGAGCTCGCCGTCCTCGGTGGCCCACTCGTCCCAGATGGTCACCCCGTGCTCGTGCAGGTAGCCGATGTTGGTCTCGCCGCGCAGGAACCAGAGCAGCTCGTGAATGATGGAGCGCAGGTGCAGCCGCTTGGTCGTGACCGCGGGGAAGCCCTCCGACAGGTCGAAGCGCATCTGCCAGCCGAAGATGCTGAGGGTGCCCGTGCCGGTGCGGTCCTCCTTGCGCACCCCATGCTCGAGCACGTGCCGCATGAGTTCGAGGTACTGCCTCATCGCTCCCCCGCAGCCCCCCGGCGGGCGTAGGCACACCACAGCAGGCCCGCGCCCGCGGCGACCATGGGCAGCGAGAGGAGCTGGCCCATGGTCATCCACCCGAATGCGACGAAGCCCAGGTGCCGGTCGGGCTCGCGCGCGAACTCGACCAGGAAGCGGAACAGCCCGTAGAGCAGCAGGAACAGCCCCGAGGCGGCCATGCGCGGGCGCGGCCGCGCCGTGAACCACCACAGCGCGGCGAAGAGCGCCAGCCCCTCCAGCGCGGCCTCGTAGAGCTGCGAGGGATGGCGCGGCTCGGGCCCCGCGGGCGGGAAGACCATGCCCCAGGGGAGCGCCGTCGGCCGGCCCCACAGCTCGCCGTTGATGAAGTTGCCGAGACGCCCGAAGAAGAGCCCGGGCGGAACCAGCGGCGCGCAGAAGTCGGCCACCGCCCAGAAGCCGCGGCCGGAGCGCCGGCCGTAGAGCCACAGGGCGACGATCACGCCCAGCAGCCCGCCGTGGAAGGACATCCCGCCCTCCCAGATGCGCAGCGGCATGAGCGGGTCGGCGAGGAAGGCCTGCAGGCCGTAGAAGAGCACGTAGCCGAGACGTCCGCCGAGGATCACGCCGAAGGCCACGTACACGAGCAGGTCACCCACCTCGGCGGCCTCCCAGCCCGAGCCCGCTCGCGCGGCGCGCCGCCGCCCCAGCCACCACGCCGAGAGGAAGCCGAGCACGTACATGAGCCCGTACCAGCGCACCTCGAGCGGGCCGATCTCGATGGCGACGGGGTCGAAGGCGGGATGGCGCAGCATCAGGCGAGGCTCACCCGCAGCACGAAGCACTTGAGGTACTCGGTCTCGGGGATGGCCGGGTGCACCGGATGGTCCGGGGCCTGGTGGCCCTGCTCCAGCACCTGGAGGTTGCGGTCCACGTGGCGGGCGGCCTCGTGCACGAGGCGCGCGAGCAGCGCCCGCTCCACATGGAAGGAGCAGGAGCAGGTCACCAGGATCCCGTCCCTGGCGAGCACCTGCATGGCCATGCGGTTGAGGCGGCGGTAGGCCTCGGTCCCGGCCTTGAGGTCACGCCGGCGCCTGACGAAGGCGGGCGGGTCGAGCACCACCACGTCGAAGCGCTCGCGCGCCGCGCGCAGCCGCGCGAGCGCCTCGAAGGCATCGGCGCGCAGGGTGCGCACGCGCCCGTCCACGCCGTTGAGGCGGGCGTTCCCGGCCACCCGCTCGAGCGCGGCCCCGGAGCTGTCCACGCACAGGACCTCGGCGGCGCCGCGCGCCGCCGCCGTCACGCCCCAGCCGCCCACGTAGCTGAAGAGGTCGAGCACGCGCGCGCCGCGCACGTAGCGGGCGAGCCGCGCGCGGTTGTCGCGCTGGTCGTAGAACCAGCCCGTCTTCTGTCCGCCCGCGAGCGGCACCCGGAAGCGCAGACCGTTCTCCTCGATCTCCACCGTCTCCGGCACCTCGCCCCATGCCACCTCCACCGTGCGCGGCAGGCCCTCGAGCTCGCGCACGGGGCTGTCGTTGCGCAGCACCACGGCCCGCGGCCGCAGCACCTTGCCGAGGGCGGCGAGCACGTCCGCGCGCGCGCGCTCCATGCCCGCCGTGTTGAGCTGAACGGCCAGCACCTCGCCGTAGCGGTCCACCACCAGGCCCGGCAAGCGGTCGCCCTCGCCGTGCACCAGCCGGTACCAGGGCCCCTCGAACAGCCGCTCGCGCAGGCCCAGGGCCACCTTGAGGCGGTGGACGATGAGCGAGCGCGAGAAGGGGTGGCGGCGGTCGCGGCTGACG
Organism: Gammaproteobacteria bacterium; assembly: GCA_026989495.1. Lineage (GTDB taxonomy): Bacteria > Pseudomonadota > Gammaproteobacteria > S144-34 > S144-34 > S144-34. The sequence continues at coordinate 56,293 of JALSJE010000054.1, forward strand.
ATGCGCGCGCAGATGAGCGAGCGCGGGTTGACGTAGCCGGTGCCGAGGGGGCGCCCGTCCGCCGCCTGGATCTCCACCGGCTCGCCCGGCTCGAAGCCCGCAAGCGGGGTGGCGCGCGTGTCCACCTCGTTGCTGTAGACCCACAGGTGGCCCGCGCGCAGGCGCCGCTCCTCGCGCGGCCTGAGGCGCAGGGGCGCGAAGGCGGGCGCCTCGGGGGCTGGGGCGGGTGTCTCGGCTGCGGTGCTCATGGCAGGCGTCGCTGCGGGCGGCGGCGCCCATTGTGCGCCAGGGGCGCGTCCCGCGCCAGCGCCGGACAGCGGCGGGCTCCAACGTATGGAAGCGCCGATCGATCCGCGCAGCGGATTGCTGTTTTCGTGGACGTCCCGAACCTGGCCACCGCCTCCGCAGCCGCTTCACCGCCGCCTGCGGACCAGGCTTCCAGCCCCCGCCTCTGACCCCGTGCCGCCGCAGGCGTGGCTTCCAGCCGCGCCGGGCCGGCTGGAAGCCGGCCCCCACCGGGAGGGGGAGCGGCGAGGCAAGCGAGCGCGGGCGTGGGTCGGGATGAGGCGTGTCCGGAGGGCGGACGGCCGGCTTTCCCTGCGGCCGACGGGGTTGCGTGTCGCCGGGGTGTGACGTTCAATATCCGCCCGCCGTCGGTTTCCGGCACGCGACCCCCGCGCGCATCCCCCGACCACGCGACGGGGCGCCCCGGAGGCGCCCGAGGAGCCTGCATGTCCGATCCGCGCGTGACCCTCGAGCCCGGCGGGCACACCTTCGAGGTGGGCCCGGGCGAGACCATCCTCGAGGCGGGCCTGCGCCACGGCCTCGCCATGCCTTACGGCTGCCGCAACGGCGCCTGCGGCTCCTGCCGCGCGAGGGTGCTGCGCGGCGCCGTGGCCTACCCGGACGGGCCCCCGCCGGGCCTGAGCGAGGCCGAGGCGGCCGAGGGCTACGCGCTGCCGTGCCAGGCCGTGCCCGAGGGCGACGTGGTGCTGGAGCTGCCGCAGGTGGGCGCGGCGCCCGACATCCCGGTGCGGCAGATGCCGGTGCGGGTGGCGCGCATGGAGCGGGTGGCCCCGGACGTGATGCGCCTCTGGCTCAAGCCGCCCATGACCGAGCGGCTGCGCTTCCTGCCCGGCCAGTACCTGGACGTGCTCCTGCGTGACGGGCGCCGGCGCGGGTTCTCCATCGCCAACCCGCCCCACGACGACGCCCTCATCGAGCTGCATGTGCGCCACCACCCGGGTGGCGCCTTCACCGAGCATGTGTTCACGACCATGCGCCCCAAGGACCTGCTGCGCATCGAGGCCCCGCTGGGCGGCTTCCACCTGCGCGAGGCGGGCGAGCGCCCCATCCTGATGGTGGCCGGGGGCACGGGCTTCGCGCCCATCAAGGCCATGGTGGAGCACGCGCTCCACGTCGGTCTCGCCCGCCCCATCACGGTCTACTGGGGCGCGCGCGACCGCGCGGGCCTCTATCTCCACGAGCTGGCGGCGGGCTGGGCCCGGGCGCACCCGGAGCGCATCCGCTACGTGCCGGTGCTGTCCGAGCCGCGGCCGGAGGACGCCTGGGACGGCCGCACGGGCCTCGTGCACGAGGCGGTGCTGGCCGATCATCCTGACCTCCCGCGCTTCGACGTCTACATGGCGGGGCCGCCGGGCATGATCCGGGCCGCCCGCGAGGCCTTTCTCGCCCGGGGCCTGCCCGAGGGCCAGCTCTTCTACGACAGCTTCGAGCCGGCCGCCGACCCCCGGCTGGCCGCATCCTGAGCACCTTCCTCCCCGCCCGGCGGCGCCCCGGAGACGGCCGCGGGCGGCGCCGTGGGCGCGGGCGCGGAGCGCAGCGAAGCGGAGATGCGGCCCATCGGCGCGCGCCCGCAGGCGGGACGGCCTCGCCACGCCCTACGACCGGACCGCAGCCCCCGGCAACCGCTCCGGCACGGCGGGCGGCGGCAGCGCCGTCCGCCCCGGGGCCTGCAGGCCCGCCTCCTGGAGGGCGAGCTCCAGCCCCTCGCGCCGGCGCTGGGCGGCGGCCTCGTGCTCGCCCATCCGGTCGAGCACCTCGGCCAGCTCGCGGGCGGTCTCGGCGCGGCGTGCGAGTCCCAGGCTCGCCTCCAGGTAGCCGCGCGCCTTGCCCCACAGCCCCGCGCGGGCCGCGAGCCGCCCCAGGGTGAGCAGCAGGGTGGCGTCGCGGTCGCGCCGCCCCAGCCAGCGCTCGGCCTCGGCGAGGCGCCGCTGGGCGTCGCCTCCGCCGAGCAGCCCGTAGAGCCACACCAGCCGCTCGTCCCAGCGCCGCCTGAGCAGGCGACGGATCTCGCGCTCGGCCTCGGCCTCGCGTCCGACGGCCACGAGGTGCGTCAGGCGGGCGCGTGCGAGCTCGGGATCCTCGCGCAGGGCCCGGGGCACTTCCGCCCACGCCGCCTCCAGGGCGCGGGCGTCGGTGTCCTCGGCGGCACGCGCCATGCGATGCAGGTGCACCTCGCGCTCGAGGGCGCGCAGCGCCTCGGCGTCGAGCACCCTGCGCCGGCGCAGCTCCGGCAGGAGCGGGAGCAGGTGGTCCCAGTCGCGCAGCTCGCGGTAGAGGCGCGCGAGCAGCTTGAGGACGTGGGCATGGCGCGGAGCGAGCCCGCGCAGGTGGGTGAGCGTGGCGAGCGCCTGCTCGAGCTGGCGGTGGGCGATCTGGAGCTCGGCCTGGGTCAGCCCCACGGCCACGTCGGCGGCCGGCATGCTCTCGTGGGCGCGGCGCAGGTGGTCGTCGCGGCGATCGTGGGCGCCCTGCTGCTGGGCCGCGCGGGCCGCGCCCAGCCAGTTGAGGAGGGGGGTCTCGCTGTCGGGGGCGCTGCGGACGAGCAGCCGCTCGGCCTCCGCCCACCGCCCCTCGGCCAGCGCGATGAGGCCCTTGACCAGGCCCTCGCGCGCGCGCAGGGTCCGGCGGCGCCGGCGCCGGCGGGCCGCGGCCCCCGGCAGGCGCCACAGCCCCGCCACCGCGCGCACGAGCAGCCACAGCCCGGCGCCCAGCACGAGCAGCGCCGCCACCAGGAAGGCGAGGCTGGTCTCCACCCGCCAGGGGCCGGCGGCGATGAGCACATAGCCGGGTTCGCGCGCCAGCACCAGGGCGAGCGCCACCGCGCCCACCAGCACCGCCACCAGCGCGAGCAGCCGCCGGATCACGGCGCTCCCCTGCGGGCGCGGGCCGGAAGCCGGGTCGCGGAAGACGGGGACGGGGAATGCGTCATGGCGTACGCCCCGCCTGAGGGCGCGCGGCCAGCGCCTCCCTGAGCTGCGCGAGCGGCTCGGCCAGATTCGGGAGCTCGGGCCGCAGCCGCGCCTCGCCCAGCCGGGCGAGGCTCGCCGCCATGGCCTTCACGGCCGCATCCTCCGGATCGAAGTAGGTGAGCAGCCACGCGCGCGCGTCCGCGAGCGCGGCGCGGAAGGTCCGCTCGCGCCGCTCCAGCAGCGCCACGCGGGCCGCGTCCAGCTTGAGGCGCAGGTTGAGGACCAGGAAATACTGCTCGTCCGGGGCGAGCAGGGGCTGGATGGGACGGTCGGCGCGGCGCACCACCACCAGGCCGCGCAGCGCCTCCCAGGCGGTGGCGAGCGCCCGCCGCCAGGCGGGGCCCTCGGCCGCCTGCCCCGCTTCCGCCGCGGCCCCGGGGCCTGCGGGCGGGGCGGGGCGCCGGTAGGCCGGGGCCAGCGGCAGGGCCTCGACGCGCTCGCCGAGGCTCGCCAGCTCCAGGGCCATGCCTTCCACGTCGGGGCGCGGCACCGCCTCCAGCGCCGCGCGCGCCCGCGCGAGGGCCTCGCGCACCGGGATGAGGCCCGGGTCGGCGAGCTCGCGCACCACCGCATCCGCCTCCGCCACGGCGGCCAGGGCGGCATCCACGTCGCCCGCGAGCCGCAGGCGGCGCGCGGCCATGCGCACCAGGTATTCGGCCTCGGCGATCCGCCAGCCGCCGGCGCGGCGTCGCGCATCGCGGGCGAGGGCCTCGAAGGCCTCCTGCAGGGCCTGGCGCTCCCGGACGGCGTCCGCCACGGCCTGCTCCAGGCGGCGGGCGATCTCGGCCTGACGCGCCGTCACCGTCTCGAGGCGCCTGGCGAGATCGGCGCCTGCCTCCGCCTGCCGGCGCAGCTCCTGCTGGAGCTGCCGGCCGAACCAGCCCCCGGCGCCGGCCAGCCCCAGCCCGAGGACCAGGGCGAACGCGCCGAGCGCGAGCGCCGCCCGCCCTGCGGCGGATGGCCCGGGTTCCGGCGCAGGCCGCTCCGGGCCTGCCTCCGGGGCCGCGGCCTCCGGCCGCCCGTCCCCGGCGCCGGCTACGGTCTCCTCCGGGACCGCCTCCGCCGGTGCCTCCTGCGACCCTTCCGCCGGGGTCCCGTCGCGCTTCTCCTCGGCCACCCTCACCCTCCGTCGCGCGCGGCCGCGCGGGGTGTCATGCCTCCCCGCCCGCGCGCCAGCGCCGCAGCGCCTCCAGGATCGCCTCGTCGCTGGCGGCCTCCGCCACCACGGGCGGATGGCGAAAGCCCAGCTCCGCGGCGAGTTGTACCATACGCTCGCTCACCACAACCAGCGGCGTCGCCCGCAGCCAGGCGCGTCCCAGCTTGCCCACCATGTCGTAGAGGTTGCGCAGCCCCTCGCCGCTGGTGACCACGATGGCATGGATCTCACCCCGGGCCCAGGCCTTGAGCAGGCGGCCGACGTCGCCGCGCGGGCGCACACGGCGGTAGGCCTCGGCGTAGGTGACCTCGGCGCCGCGCGCGCGCAGGACATCGCCCAGGTGCTCGCGCCCGCCTTCGCCGCGGAAGATCACCACGCGGCGGCCGGCGAGGCGCTCCGGGGCGAGCTCGGGCAGCGCCAGCAGGGCCTCGCTGTCGAAGCGCCGGCGGGGATAGACGTGGGGCTCGACCCCGAAGGTGCGCAGCGCCCGGGCCGAGCCGCGGCCGATGGCCGCCACCAGCAGCCCCTCGGGCAGCCCGCCGCGGCGCGCCCGGATCAGGTTCATGGCCCGCTCGACCGCGTTGGGGCTGATGAAGATGGCGACGTGGAAGCGCTCGAGCGCATCGATGGCCGCGAGCAGGGGAGCGGTGTCGCGCGGCTCGACGATCTCCAGCACGGGGAAGCGGATGGCGCGGCCTCCGTCGGCCTCGATCAGGCGGCACAGGCCCTCGGCCTGATGGGCGGGCCGTGTGACCACGATGCCGAGGCCGGCAAGCGCCCCCCTCACGGGCCGGCGCCTTCCTCCAGCGCCGCCAGGATGCGGTCGGCCCCACGCGCCAGCAGATCCTCGGCCAACGCCCGCCCCAGCAGGCCCGCGTCCTCGGGCCGCCCGCTGACGACCCCCTCCACGAGCTCGGTGCCGTCCGGCCGTCCCACCAGGCCCCGCACCAGGATCACGTCCCGCTCCAGCACCGCGTGTGCCGCAAGCGGCACCTGGCAGCCGCCCCCGAGGCGGGCGTTGAAGGCACGCTCCGCCTCGACGCAGATGCGGGTGGGCCCGTCCTCCAGGGGCGCGAGCAGCGCGCGCAGGGGCGCGTCGTCGGCGCGGCACTCCACGCCGATGGCCCCCTGGGCGATGGCAGGCAGGAGCTCCTCGGGCGCGAGCGGCCGGGTGATGCGACGGGCCTCGCCCAGGCGGCGCAGGCCCGCCGCCGCGAGCACGATGGCGTCGTAGCGGCCCTCGTCGAGGCGGGCGAGGCGCGTTCCGACGTTGCCGCGCAGGTCGAGCACCTCCAGGTCCGGCCGCCTGGCCCGGAGCTGGCACTGGCGCCGCAGGCTGGAGGTGCCCACGCGCGCGCCCTTCGGGAGCGTGTCCAGGTCCAGGCCGGGAGCCCGCGCCACCAGGGCGTCGCGGGGGTCTTCCCGTTCGAGGATGGCGCCGATGACGAGCCCCGGGGGCAGCGCCACCGGCACGTCCTTCATGGAATGGACGGCGATGTCGGCGCGCCCCTCCAGCAGGGCGCGCTCCAGCTCCTTGACGAACAGGCCCTTGCCGCCGATGCGGGCGAGCGGGCTGTCGAGGATGCGGTCGCCCCGGGTCACCATGGGCACGAGCTCGACCGTGAGCCCGGGGTGGGCGGCACGCAGCCGCGCGGCCACGTGCTCGGCCTGCCACAGGGCGAGCGGGCTGCGGCGGGTGGCGATGCGGACGGTCCCGGACGTGCCCAAGGCGTACTCCTGGCTGCGGCGCCGGCCGCCATTCTGCCACGACCGGCGGACGTCCGGTCCCGCCGGCCGGGCGGGCGGGTGGCATGGCCCTCGAAGGTGTGTGAAAATGGAGTCGATGCGCCTTGCGATCGCCACCCTGGGGCTGCTCGCCACCACCGCCGCGGCCGCGCAGCCCCCGCTCCCCCCGGTCGAGGTGCCGGTGGCCGCCGACCTCCGGGCCGAAGGCCGGGCCGCCGAGCGCTCCGGCCGGGCGCTGGTGCTGGTCTTCGCCTCCGAGGACTGCAGCTACTGCATGGTGCTGGAGGAGGAGATCCTCAAGCCCATGCTGCGCAGCGGCGAGTACGACCACCGCATCCGCATGCGCAAGGTGATGCTCGACGCCGGCGAGAGCGTGGTGGACTTCGCCGGCGAGGAGGTGGAGACCGCCGCGCTCGCCGACCGCTACGGGGTCTTCGTCACCCCCACCGTCCTCTTCGTGGACGCCGAGGGCACCGAGCTCGCCACCCGCCTCGTCGGCATCAACACCGTGGAGCTCTACGGGGGCTACATGGACGCCGCCATCGACCAGGCGGTGGCCCGCATCGAGGCCAGGGCCCGGCTCGCGCGCCACGCCGCCGACGAGCCCGGGACCGCCACCGACTAGCGGGCTCCATCGACCGTCCGACCGCTCAGCCCCGGCCCTGCCCCAGGGCCTTGAGGCGTTTGCGCAGGCCGGGCACGTGGCGGCGGCTCACCTCCACCCGGTCGTCGATGCCCTGGATCCGCACGTAGCAGCGCCCTTCGGGCGAGCGCTCCATGCCCGCGATGCAGGCCACCGCCACCAGGGCGTTGCGGTGGACACGGATGAAGCGCTCGCCGAACTCCCGCTCCAGGGACTTGAGCGACTCCTCGATCAGCACCTCGCCGCCCTTGTGGCGCACGGTGACGTACTTCTGGTCTGCCTGGAAGTAGTAGACGTCCGCCACCGGCACGAGCTGCAGGTTGCCCCGCAGCCGCGCGCAGATGTGGGTGCGGGCGCGGCCCTCGCCCTGCCCGGCCTCGAGGGCCTCCACCTGGGCGAGCGTGAGGCGGCGCGCCTGGGCCAGCGCCCGCTCCAGGCGCTCGCGGCGCACGGGCTTCAGCACGTAGTCCACCGCCTGGGCGTCGAAGGCCTCCAGCGCGTAGTCGCCGTAGGCGGTGGCGAAGACGACGGCCGGCGGCCGCTCGAGCGAGCCCAGGTGGCGGGCGGCTTCCAGCCCGTCCATGCCCGGCATGCGGATATCGAGCAGCACCACGTCCGGGTGCAGCCGCTGGACCAGCTCCAGGGCCTCGCGACCGCTGGCGGCCTCGCCCACCACCTCGCAGCCCTCGATCTGCTCGAGCAGGCTACGCAGCCGGTCGCGCGCCAGCGCCTCGTCGTCCACGATCAGCACCCGCATGGGTCGCCTCCTTCTCCCTCAGGGGCAGGCGCAGGGTCACCTGGTACCACCCCGCGCGCTCCTCCACCTCCACCCGGCCCCGCTCGCCGTAGGCGAGCGCGAGCCGCTGGGCCACGTTGGCGAGCGCGAGCCGATGGCCCGTGCGCCGCCGCGGCGTCTCGCCCGCGGGCACCGGGTTGATCACCCGCAGGCAGAGCATCCCTTCGGCGTCGCGGTGGGCCTCGATGCGCACCAGCCCACCCTCGGGCAGGGGCTCGATGCCATGGTAGATGGCGTTCTCCACCAGGGGCTGGAGCAGCAGCAGCGGCACCTCCGCGCGCGGCGGGGCCCCCTCCACCGCCCACGCCACCTCCAGGCGCGGGCCCAGGCGCAGGCGCTCGATGCTCAGATAGCGCCGCACCAGCTCGAGCTCGTCGGCGAGCGTGCCCGTGCCGCCCTCGCGGCCGAGCGCGGCGCGGAAGAGGTCGGCCAGGTCCTCGACCGCCTGCTCGGCGCGCTCGGGGTCGGTGCGGGTCAGCGCCGCAATGGTGTTCATGCTGTTGAACAGGAAATGCGGGCGGATGCGGGCCTGGAGGGCCTGCACGCGGGCGTCGGCCTCGGCCTCCAGGTTCTGCTTCCACTGGTGCTGCACATAGAGGTAGCGGAAGGCCACCGCCCCCACCAGGGCCGCCATGGCCAGGTTGCGCAGCAGGAAGGCGCCGTGCCCGAGCCCCCCGAGCGGCAGCGCCAGCGGCTCCAGGTGGGCGCCCCACCAGGCCGCCTCGCTCACGGCGGCGGTCACCGCGAGCAGGATGCCGTATCCGGCCCAGGCCGCCGGCGCGTTTCCCAGCCGGCACAGCCAGGGGCGGGCCAGGCACAGCGCCCCCAGGGAGACCAGCGCCGTCCACTGGATGAAGAGCGAGATCAGGCTCAGCTCGCTCCAGAAGCCGGTGCCGGTGGCCCCGCGGGCGAGCGTGAGCAGGAAGGCGAGCAGCTCGCCGATGACCACCACGGCGAAGACCATGCGCACGCCGCAGAAGTCCGGCAGGAAAGGCCGCTCGCAGCGGCCCGCCTCCACACCCCTGGCGGCCCCGTCCATGCCCCAAGTTTCGTAGGCGCCGCCGCCACTTGCAAGCACGCCCCCTGACCCCCGGATAAGTTTTGCCCGAGGCGACGAAAGGTCCTGCCCCGTCAAGTGGTGTAGAAATGCCTCGACACCGTGGTCCGTCCCGATCCTCTCAACTGCTGGCGGCGAGTGCGGCCTGGACGGGCTCATCGGCCCCGTCACGGCCGATGACCTGTGCCAGCGTCTCCAGCGCCCGATCCCGGTAGCCGTTGCGCCACGTCACCCGCCCCGGGCTGCGCTCGTGACGCCCTCACCGACCTGCGCCTCGACCTCCAGCTCCATCAGCCGCTGGAGCAAAAACTCAGCGGCCTCCCGCAGCAGATCCGAGGACCACGGTGACCTCCTTTTAGAACCCTTCTACACCACGCCCAGGGACACTAACGAGCTGGTCGGGACCCGTGACGACCTGCTAGCCGATGCGGTGGTTCTTGGCGTGGTTCCAGACCTGTTCGACTGGATTGATCTCGGGCGAATAGGGCGGCAGGAAGTGAAGCTCCAGGCGGCCCTGCGTGCGCTCGATGAACTTCCTGACCGCCCGGCTGCGATGGACCGGATGACCGTCCACGATGAGGAAGATCGGGCGCTGCTCGTCATGCAGCAGACGCTTGAGGAACTCGATGAAGCGCTGCGCGTTCAGCGTCTTCTCGTAGAGCATGAAGCGGAACTCGCCCTGCGGGCTGATGGCGCCGATGACGTTGAGCGCAAAGCGCGCACCGGTGGCACGGACCTCGGGGGTCTTGCCCTTCGGCGCCCAGGTGGTGCCTGCGTGATGGTCGGACCGGACGGCGGATTCGTCCAGGAAATAGATGACCCCCTGGCGCTGCCTCGCCCGGCGCCGGATCTCCGGATAGACCTCCGCCTTCCAGCGGGCCACCGCCTCGGCATCCTGCTGCCAGGCCCGCCACAGGGGCCGCTGCGGCGACAGCCCGAGCTGACGCAGCAGCCGCGCCACGCTCCAGCGGCTGAGCCGGATCCCGAGCTCGCGGTGGATGAGCTGGGCGACCAGCTTGAGCGTCCACAGCGCGAAGGGAAACTTCCACTGCGTGGGCGGGTCCCGCGTCAGGGTGCGATAGAGCCATGCGATGGCCTTGGCATCGAGCTTCGGTCTCCGCCCCCCGCGCTTGCCGGCATCCAGGGCGTCCCAGCCACCGGCACGGTACAGGGCCAGCCAATGAAACAGGGCCGTGCGCGAGACCCCCATGCTGCGCACCACATCCATGACGGGCACGCCTGCCTGCACTTGGGCGACGGCCTGGCGTCTGAACTGGGTGAGTTCCTGATGGGTCAGCCTGCGAAGATCGGTTTTCTTGGCCATGCGGCTAGTCTAGCGCAGTCCTGACAATTTTGCACATATTAGTAATCCCTTCTTCATCAGGGTCGGGTGTTCTCGCCGTGCGCGGCGGAGGTTCGAGGAGGGGCTGGTCTTAATCCCTTCTTCATCAGGGTCGGGTGTTCTCGACAGCCTTTGCAAAGGCTCCCGCGATAGTTGCAGTCTTATTAACCGTCTCAAAATAGTCCTTACGCAGCTGCGTATTCAGTGGTCGGTGCCTTGAAATACGATCGTACTCTTTCGGGCGTTTTCTGAATGAAACGAAGATATGAAATCACCTCCCGCTTCAGCTGCTCGATGCTGGCAATGGCCTTTCGCCCCAAGGAGTTGTTCTTGAGATCGTTCCACACGAACTCGTCAGGATTGAGCTCCGGAGAGTACGGCGGCAGGAAAAACAGCTCCAGGCGATCCCTGACGGTTTCCAAGAACTTGCCCACCTTCTTCGCCTTGTGGCTGGGATGCCCGTCGACGATCAGGAACACCTTGCGGTCCGTGCTCTTGATCATCCGCTTCAGGAAATCGATGAAAACCCCGGCATTCACCCGCCCCTTGACGCACATGAAACGGAAATTCCCCTGCGGGTTGACCGCAGAGATGATGTTCAGCCCAAAGCGCGCCCCCGTGCTGGAAACGATCGGCGTTTTGCCCTTGGGTGACCAGGTGGTGCCGGCATGGGCATCGGATCGAATCCCGGCCTCGTCGGCAAACCAGATTTCCGCGTTCTCCCGCTTCGCCCGCGCACGTATGGCCGGATATTCGTTTCGCATCCAATGCTCGACATGCTCCGGAGATCGCTGATATGCACGCCACAGCGGCCTCTGCGCCGACAGCCCGAGCTGCTTGAGAAGGCGGCAGACCGAAGCCTTGCTCAAACTTACGCCAAGATGCTCCTCAATCAGTTCCTTGACCAGCTTGCTCGTCCAGAGAACGAACGGAAACCTGTATTGATCCGGCGTCTTCCGCGTGATCGCCTCATACAGCCACTTCATCGCCTTGGCATCCAGCTTGGGCTTGCGGCCACCACGCTTCCTGGCATCGAGCGCATCCCATCCACCGCCACGATAAAGGGCCAGCCAGTTGTAGACCGTAACACGGGAAACGCCCAGGATCCGGGCCACGTCTTCAGGCGATTCTCCATTCTGAACCGCCATGACACCCCGCTTGCGAAGCTCCGTAAGCTCCTTATGACTTAGCTTGCGTGCATCCGTCGTGTTCATGCGCACATTCTACAACAGATGCAATCAATGTTCAAATAATTATGAGACGGTTAATATGTGATATCTTTCTGCATAGCCGCGCCTATCAAACCCTCCTTTTGTGCCCGGTTTGGATAATTGATAAGGACAGCTCGAAAAGCGCCTTTGAAAACAAAGAGGCTTCCGGCTGCTGCTCCAATAATGCCGAAGGTCTTAATCAATGTCTCTATATCACCTAACGAACCCGCTCCACCCAGTGCCGTCACCGGCACAGAGACTGCCTCCGTCACAGAACGGATCAGCTCCATGTCATACCCATTCATCATGCCGTCATTGTCGATGGAGTTTACGACTATCTCTCCCGCGCCCAGCTCTTGGGCTCTTCCGGCGAGTTCGCTCGGCCCGATCCCTGTCGCCTTGCTTCCATTGTGCGTCCATACTTCATATCGTCCTTGCCTGGACCTACGTTTCACATCCATGGCCACCACAACGCTTTGTGAGCCGACAGCGCCTGCAGCCTTACTTATGAGCAATGAGTCCTCAATGACTGCCGCGCTTATGGCGACCTTCTCGACACCGAGGCCGACAATCCGCTCAACCTGCTCGACGGTTCTTACGCCACCTCCATAGCATAACGGCATACGACATTCGCCCGCCAGCTTCTTAATTAGCTCATAATCCGGCTCCCTTCCTTGAACTGTCGCGTCGATATCCAAGACAATTAGCTCATCAACTTCTTTCTCGTTAAAGATCCTCACAGCATTGATGGGGTCCCCAACATACCTAGGGTTGCCAAACTGGACAGTTTTGTAAAGTCCACCTTTATGGACAAGAAGGCAGGGAATGATCCGAGGCCTTAACATTGCCGGACTTCAGCAAAGTTCTTCAGGATCTGGATACCACACCCATGGCTCTTTTCCGGATGGAACTGTACGCCGTAAATATTCTTGGACCTAATAGCGGAGGCGAACGGACCTCCATAATCTGTAACGGCTAGCACAGCCTCATTATCATCAGGCGCGAAATAGTACGAATGCAGAAAGTAACAGCGAATTAGGTTATCTAGCCCCGCAAATAACCTGTCCTGTTTACAGGGGACGATATCATTCCATCCCATATGAGGGAGCGGGAGCCGTCGATACACCGCCTCATTCGCCCCTGGCCTCACCTTCTCATTAAATGAACGCACCTCCCCACCAATCCATCCGAGCCCCTCCAGTTTCCCCTCTTGACTGCCCTCCGCCATCACCTGCATGCCGACGCAAACACCTAAGACAGGAATACACTTTTTCAAAACGAGCAAATCCAGAACCTTCCTAAACCCAGAGGCCTCCAGCCGCCTCATCGCGGAATCGAACGACCCGACCCCAGGCAGGATAATCTTACCCACCTTGCGCAGATCATCCGGCGAAGAGACAACGGCACATTCAATATTCAGTCTCTTATAGATATTACTAAACGCCCGGACATTTCCGAGCCCGTAATCGACGATTCCAATCATAACACGACAATCCTCCCGGCCTATCCTCCAAAGCCCTTCTCCACTTGTTCATCCAATGCTCATTATCTTCCACCCGTGTCGCTATATATAGCGCGTTCGCCTACCTCTTCCCTCCTAGCTCAAGACCTAAGCCTCTCATTATCCATGATCCAATGGAATACATCCATGCCCGGTTCTTGTAGTCCCGATAAGTCCTGTTTGGCGCATCAAGATATCCTTGCAGCTCGTCGACAGAGATATTAAGTTTACCTGCCACATATTCGATCTCATGCACGATCTGCGTCTTGTCGTACGGCGGGTTGGCCAATTTATCCAAGGCCTCTTTTCGCGTCATCTGTCCTGTAAGGATGAGACTTGAATATTTGACACGCCTCACGTCGTATCCAAACTTCTCATATAGCCAATAGCTTTCGTAAAACTTTGTAAACCGTGATTCGAAATGCTTTTCGCCATATGGCTCCCAGCCAAATTTTATTCTTAGAAGCCTTGTGGCCTCTTCTCTGACATAATGCGTGTAGTTGAGGGGCTTGGCCACCTTGATACCTTTCACATAAGGAAGCCATATTTTGTGCCATAGGATGGACGTCGTCGGGAACCGGTCTAATGCTCTTGTTCCAAACCTCCTGTGGATGTCCTTAAGCTGCACCGAGTCACTCTGGTAGTACATCCATTCCACAGGATTCCTGACGCACTCGGTTGAGAAGTTGGCGCCAGTAAGGATGTATTTGATATCGTGCTTAACCGCAAACTTGTACATCGCAGCAAAGATCGCATGGTCCTGCGGCGTATCGATATGGGGAACCCCAGCTTTGAAAAAAGCAAGTTGCAGGTCTCTCATCTCATCCCAGTCAATAACCTCCGTGTACAACTCAAGCCCCAGCTTCTCCAACAGCACTTCAATGTTGTTTACAGATTCCTGCGAATTCCATCCTGTATCTACATGAAATACGAGTGGTCTGAGGCCCATTACCTCTTTTGCCACATAGGTCAGATACGAGCTGTCAACGCCACCGCTGATACCGACTATACAGTCAAATTCCCTCTTATTTGCGGCACGCCGTATCTCTTCCGCAAGCTCCATCAATCTTCCTTGATTCTTTTTTTTCGCTTCCCAGATAGGCAGTATCTTCTTATAGAAGGTATTGCAATGGTCACAGATACCTTTCTCGTCAAAGACGATCCTGGCATCGGTGGTGTCCATGACACAATTTGTGCAGATCTGGTAGGGCCTCATGGGCTAGACCTCCTTACCTTCTCCTTTTTTGCAACCTCAACCAGCCAATCAATTAAGATCCTATATTTTGTCTCTTGATCCGGAAAATTCCTCAGCCGCCGCTCTCCTCTTTC
>JALSJE010000055.1 GCA_026989495.1 Gammaproteobacteria bacterium
CCCTTGATCTCCGCCGCCGGGCCTGGAACTATGCGGCGGGTTGCTCCGAGGCGGCCATGAGCGACCTCTTCGGCGGCGGCGATGCGCCGGAAAGGGTGAGTGCAGGACGCCCGCTCGCCGACCGGCTCCGGCCCAGCAGACTCGAGGAGGTGGTCGGACAGGAGGCCCTGCTCGCCCCCGCGGGCCCGCTCGCCCGCATGCTGGCGGAGCGCCGCCTCGCGTCCATGATCCTGTGGGGCCCGCCCGGCACCGGCAAGACCACCCTTGCCCGCCTCCTGGCCCGCGAGGTGGGCGCGCCGATTTTGGAGCTTTCCGCGGTCCTTTCCGGGGTCGGCGATCTCCGCAAAGCCTTTTCCGAAGCGCGCCGGCTCGCCGCCCGCGGCCGGCGGCCGGTGCTGTTCATCGACGAACTCCACCGGTTCAACCGCGCCCAGCAGGATGCGCTGTTGCACGAGGTGGAGGAGGGGACCGTCACCCTGATCGGCACCACCACCGAAAACCCCTCCTTCACCATCAACGGCGCGCTGCTCTCCCGCTGCCACGTGCTGGTGCTCGAACGGCTCGGCCCGCAGGCGCTGGAGGCGATCCTCGCACGGGCCGAACGCCATCTCGGCCGCCCCTTGCCCCTCGACCGCGAGGCGCGCGCCCGGCTCGTCCAGCTCGCCGACGGAGATGCCCGGGCGCTTCTCAACATGGTGGAGACGCTCGCCGGCCTCCATCCCGACGCCAAGGTGACGGCGGCCGATCTGGGGCGGCTGCTGCAGCGGCGGGTCCCCCTCTACGACCGCGCCGAGGAAGCCCACTACAATCTCATCAGCGCGCTGCACAAATCCATCCGCGGCTCCGACCCCGATGCCGCCCTCTACTGGCTCGCGCGCATGCTCGAGGCCGGCGAGGATCCGCGTTATCTGGCCCGGCGCCTGATCCGGATCGCCTACGAGGACGTCGGTCTCGCCGATCCCGAGGCGGCCCTGCAGGCGCTTGCGGCGGCCGAGACCTACGAGCGCCTCGGATCGCCCGAAGGCGAGCTGGCCCTCGCCCAGGCCGCCATCTATCTGGCCCTCGCGCCCAAGTCCAACGCCGCCTACCGGGCCGAGGCGGCAGCACGGCAGGCGGCCCGCACCTACGGATCCCTGATGCCGCCCCTGTTCCTGCGCAACGCCCCCACGCCCCTCATGAAGCGGCTCGGCTACGGCCAGGGCTACCGCTACGACCACGACGAAGCGGACCGCTTCTCGGGCCAGAACTACTTCCCCGAGGGCATGCCGCGCCAACGCTTCTATCGTCCCGAGGGGCAGGGTCGGGAGGCCGAGCTGCGCCGCCGCTTGGAGGAACTGGAAACCCTGCGCCGGCGCAAGGGCGGCGGCTGACCGCGCTGCCGCGGCCGGCGAGGAGGGTGGTGGGGACGCTTGGGCGCATCTGGACCATCGCACGCCGTCCGCGGGATCGCGGATCCCGCCCCGTCCGCGCATCGATGGGCCTGGCCGCAGCAGGTCCAGGCGCGCACAGGGGAATGCGCCGAGCATGCCGGAGCGTCGACTCCGCGCGATCCTGTTCGACAAGGACGGAACGCTGACCGACTTCCGGGCCTCCTGGCTGGCGAAATATGTGGGGGCGGCGGAGGAGCTCGCGCGGCGGGCCGGGGCCGGTCCCGAGCTCGCGGCGGAGCTGCTTGCGCTTGCCGGCTTCGATGCCCGCGACGGGCGTTTCGCGCCCGCGAGCCCGCTCCTGTGGGCGACGAGCGAGACCATCGCCGCCTGCTGGCGCCACCATCCCCGTCTTTGGCGCATGCGCGAGGTGGAGGCGGTGGTGCGGACCCATCTCGCCGACGACCGGCGTTATCCGCCCAAGCCGGTCGGGGATCTGGAAGGGCTGTTCCGCCGTCTGGCCGCGCGGGGCTACCTCCTGGGCCTGGCCACCATGGACCGCGCCGAAAGCGCGCGCCTGCTCGCCGAACGCTTCGGCTTTGCTGGACATCTCGCCTTCATCGCCGGGGCGGATTCCGGCTGCGGTCACAAGCCGGAGCCCGGCATGGTGCACGCCTTCTGCCACAGGCTGGGGCTGGATCCCGAGGCGGTGCTGGTGGTGGGCGACAGTGTGGCCGATCTGGAGATGGCCCGAAGCGCGGGCTGCGGTGCCGCGGTGGCGGTGCGCACCGGTGCTACGCCGGAATCCGACCTCCGAGCCCGGGCGGATGCGCTCCTTTCCGACGTGTTGTCGCTCGAGGCCTGGCTCGCCGCTCAGGAGTAACCGTCCGCCCGCAGGCGGCGCACGATGCGCTGGCGTTCCGCCTCGGACAATTCCTCGAGCGCCGCGAGCAGGTCGCGCAAGCGGCGCCGGGTCGCATAGAGCTGGTCGAGGAGGTTGAGCAGCATCGCCACCGTATCCTCCTCGAGCGCCATGCGGGCGCGGAGGTCCACGAGCAGCCGCACCCGGGCCAGGTCCAGCTCGTCGAACACCGGCCCGTCTGCGCAGCTCTCCGGCCGCACCCAGCCGAGACGGACCCAGCGACGCAGCTGGCGGACCGACAGGCCCGGGACCAGGGCCAGGAGATCGCGCTCGCGGTAGCTCATGCCGCCTGCTCCCTGAGCCGGGCGCGCGGGTCGTAGGAATGGCTCGCGCGCCACCTGCGCACCCAATCCTCAAGCTCGGGATCGATGCGCTCGGGCAATACGATCAGCACTTCCACATACTGGTCCCCCCGCCGTCCGGTGGCCGGATCGGGAATGCCCTTGCCCTTGAGGCGCAGCCGGGCGCCGCTGCTGGTACCCTTGGGGATGGTCAGCCGCACCGGACCGTCGATGGTGGGGACCTCGACCTTGGCGCCCAACACCGCTTCGTCCAGGGCCACCGGAAGACGCAGGTGGATGTCGCGCCCCTCCCTTCGGAAGTGGGGATGGGGACGCACGGCTAGGGCCACCAGCAGGTCTCCCGGCGGGCCGCCCCGCGCTCCCGCAAGACCCTGGCCCGGCAGCCGCAAGACGGTTCCATCGTCCACC
This sequence comes from Gammaproteobacteria bacterium, assembly GCA_026989495.1. Taxonomy (GTDB): domain Bacteria; phylum Pseudomonadota; class Gammaproteobacteria; order S144-34; family S144-34; genus S144-34. The sequence goes on from JALSJE010000055.1 coordinate 3,000, forward strand.
CCGGGCGGGATCGTCACCTCGACCGCGCGCCCGTCCGGGGTGCGGATGCGGCGCCGGGTGCCCTTGGCGGCTTCCAGGAAGCCGAGCTCGAGCTCCACCCGCACGTCCGTCCCCCGCCTCGGGCCGCCGCGGCGGAATCCGCCGAGGATCTCCGATACCAGGTCCTCGAAGTCGAAGCCCGTATCGAAGCCGGGCTCGTAGCGGTGGCCGCCGGCCTCGGCGAAGTCCCGATAGGGTCGGTATTGCGGCCGCTCCTGGCCGCTTGCGTCGATCTCCCCGCGG
>JALSJE010000056.1 GCA_026989495.1 Gammaproteobacteria bacterium
CCTGGCTGCGGCGGCGGGGCTATGTCGTACTGCGGTTCCGGAACGACGAGGTGCTGCGTCAGACTGACGAGGTGGTGGAGCGCATCTGGCAGGAGCTCGAAAGGCTGCGGCGGGAGGGGCCCCCTCCCCGGCCCTCCCCCGCGGAGCGGGGGAGGGGGACGAGGTAGAGGCCGTTTCCGGGGGCCCCTTCCCCGGCCCTCCCCCGCGGTACTCGGTGATGAGGTCGCGGGCGGCATGGGCAATGTTGGGGGTCACGGCTCCCTCTCTTCCCGGATGGGATGATGCACCAGGAGATACTTTCTTCGTGGATCGTGCGGGCCGCTCCCGAGCTCCGCGACGAGGCCCCGCTCGACGAGTGAAGCCAGCCGCGAGCGGGTGGCCCGTGCCGAGCGCCCGATCCGTCGCGCGATCTCGGCCGTGCCCAAGCCGGCGCTCTCGGCCAGCGCGTCGAGGATGGCCCGATCCAGTTCGTCCATGGCCGGGGCGCTCCGGCGCGCCGCCGAGATCGTCACCCGGAAGTGGGTGCCGATTTCTTCGAACCTGGGCGGGTCGAGCCCGGCTTGCTCGCAGGCCTGGCGCATCCGCTGGATGCCGCTTCCCCATTGCTCGATCAGGCCCAATGCGCGGAAGACCCTCCCGATGACCCGGTTGCGAAGCTTGGAGATACCCCGCTGAATGTCCTCCACGGTCAGACCGAACGGCAGGAGCCCCGGGTTCTCGATCTCCAGGCGGTCGGCGAAGACGGAGACCCGGATCGGGGCGCCACGCTGCGCATAGTCCGCGTGGACCACGGCGTTGATCAGCGCTTCGCGCACGGCAACCATGGGGTAGGTCCAACGCTCGGTGTGCCGAACGGCCTCGACGATCACCTCGCGTGCGGTGTGGCGCCGGATGAACGCCACCGCCTGTTCCACGGCCTGGGGCAGGTACGTGCGGACCTCCTGGCTGTCGAGGATACGGGCCCGGTCGGCCCCGGCGAAACGGCCCACCTGGATCCAGGCGTCCGGGAAATGGCGATCCCGATCCCTGCCAAACAGCAGGATGCCGCCCACAGTCGGCACGAGCCGCCTCTGGTAGCGCACGAGGAGCCTCAGGGTCTCCAGATCGCGGCGTCGGAGCGCCCGCCGGTCGGCAAAAGACTCGGAAGCAGCTCGGAAGTCGATCGCTTCCGAGTCGAGGTCCGGCATCGGCTGCTCGTCGAAGGTTTCGTTCCGCGAATAGCGCCGGAGCTCTTCAATGAGTGTCGAGTCGGCCCGCCGGTTGGTCGAGCCCACCCGGACGAAGACGCCGCGCTCGGGGCCCAGGCGCTTGAGGTGGTGAGGGCGCGTGGGGCTGGGGTGGACGCGAGCCACAAGCACATGGGTTCGCCTCCACGGCAGGACCTCGATATCGGCCACAAGAAGCGGCGCGACCTGATCCGCGATCACATTGGCCAGGCGTTCTTCAAGGGCCAGTGGGTCGCTCACCCCTACCACATGCCGGGTCTTGTCCTCCACGCCGATGACCAGCGTGCCCCCGGCAGTGTTGGCAAAGGCCACCAGCGTGCGCAGCACCCCTTCGGGCGAGGAGAGGTCCCGCTTGAACTCGAGCGTCTTGCCTTCCGGCTGCGTGATGAGTTCCGCCAGGCCGTCCATGATAGTCTGCATTCTACTCTGAAGTTCCGGTCAGGTCAAGGCTTCCGAGCATCGTGCCGACCGGAAGACGAGGTAGAGGCCGATTCCGGGGGCCCCCTCCCCGGCCCTCCCCCGCGGAGCGGGGGAGGGGGGATCGCGGGGGAGGGGACCTGCGCGGCGGGGCGGACCTTCAGAGCAGGATCCAGAGCAGGAACAGAATGACGATGATGGCATCGACGATGTCGCCGTCATCGTCGGCGTCAAGCGGGCAGAAGATGCAGAACAGGCCGATGGGGCCGCCTCCGCAGGTGCAGCGCGTCGGATCGATGAACATCGCTCCGCCTCCGTCCCTCCATGTCCATCCATGTGGTCCGGGCGGGTCGGGGCCCGCCATGCGGCGCCATGATGGCGCGGCCCCGTCGCGGAATGCCGGGTGGCAAGCATGCCGCCGGTGACGGGCGGAGGTCCCCTGTGGCCCCCTGCGGCCGCAAGCTTGCCTCCCGCCCTGCATGCGCCTTCCCCGCCCAGAATGGTTCGCGCGGCATGGGGCCGTATAGACCGGAGGAGGAGGAACGCATGGACACCCGGAGACGTCCCGCCGTCATCGCTTACGACGTGCGCAGCCCGCTGCGCCGGCGGCGCGTGCACCGGTCCCGGACCGGCGCGTGCGCGCGCTCGTCGGGGCCTGGCTCGCCGTCGGTCCCCACCCGGACTGCCTGCTCGGCCGCCGCCGCGGGCTGCTGCAGGGGGCGATCCTCTCGCCCTTCCTGTGCAACGTCCATCTCGACGCCTTCGACCGGGCGCTGGCGGCGCGCAACGTCCCTTTCGTGCGCTACGCGGACGATTTCCTGCTTTTCGCGCCGGACCGGGAGGCGGCGCAGGCGGCGGCCGAATGCGCCGGCGGCCTGCTGCGGCGGCTGGGCCTGCGGCTGCACCCGCGCAAGACCCGCGTCCGTCACGCGCGCGAGGTGCGGTTCCTGGGCGAGCCACTGGTGCGCGGGCGCAGGCGCAGCACCCGGACGCCGGGGGCGGAGTGAGGCTTGCGAGGATGGCGGGGAGGTGTGATGATGCGTGATGGGCAGGGGGGAGGATCCGCTCGTCTCAGGAAGATGTCCAGGGGGGATGCCGTTGCGGGCGAGACGGCCCGGGCGCTCGATCCGCTCCACCCGGAGGGCTATCCGCGGCGGGTGCTGCTGCTCGTCACGGGGCTCTCGCCCCAGATCGTCACCGAGACCCTCTACGCGCTCGCGGTGCGCCGCGAGCCCCCCTTCGTGCCCACCGAGGTGCAGCTCGTCACCACGGCGCTCGGCCGCGAGCATGCCCTGCTGAACCTGCTGAGCGACGCGCCCGGGTGGTTCGGCGCTCTCCTGCGCGAATACAAGCTGCCCGCGGTGCGTTTCGACGAGGGCTGCATCCACGTGCCCATGGATGGGGACGGCCGGCCGCTCGAGGACATCCGCACACCGGAGGACAACGCCCGTGTGGCGGACATCGTCACCGAACGCGTGCGCGTGCTCACCGAGGACCCGGCGACGGCCCTGCACGTCTCCATCGCGGGCGGCCGCAAGACCATGGGCTTCTACGCCGGCTACGCCCTGAGCCTGTATGGCCGGCCCCAGGACCGCCTCTCCCACGTGCTGGTCTCACCGCCCTACGAGGGCCACCCGGAGTTCTTCTACCCCACCTGCCGGCCGCGCGTGATCCACACGCTCGATGCCGAGCGCAAGCCCCTGGACACCTCGCGCGCGGAGGTGACGCTCGCCGAGATCCCCTTCGTGCGCCTGCGCCACGGCCTGGACGAGCGCCTGCTCCGGGGCGAGGGCCGCTTCAGCGAGGCGGTGGAGACGGCCCAGCGCGCGCTCGGGCCCGTGCCGGTCGTCATCGATCCCGACGGTCCCGCCATCGAGGTGGGTGGCCTGAAGGTCGGGCTGCCGCCGCAGCTCTGGGCCTTCTACAGCTGGCTCGCGCGGCGGAGGTGCGGGGGCAAGGGGCCTGTCGTCTGTCCTCCGGATGGCGTGCCGGATCCGGGTTATGCAGAGGAGTATCTGCTCGAGTACGAGGACACCAAGGGAGCGATCGTGGCCGATCCGCAAGCCAGGCGCGTGACCACGGAGGAGCGTCTCGAGAAGGGGATGGACAAGGACTTCTTCATGCAGTGCAAGAGCAAGCTGCACCGGCGGCTGAAGGACGCGCTGGGGCCCGAGGCCGCGATGCGCTTCGGGGTGCGCGGCCTCGGCGGCCGGCCCAAGCGCTTCGAGCTCGCCGTGCCGGCCGAGCTGCTCTCCTGGAAGGGCGGCGTGTGAGCGGCGCGGCCACGGTGCACGTGTGCCTGGTCTCGGAGCAGGGGCCGGCGAACGCGATCCCGCTGCTCATGGAGCGGCCGGACCTGGCCTGGCTGGTGGCCACCGGGCAGATGCTCGACCGCGCCAGCGGACTGCGCGAGACCCTGGGGCAGCGGGGGCTGCGCCTGGAGGTGAAGGACGGCGCGCCGGCCTCGGGCCTCGGTGCCATCCGCGCCTACGCGGGCCAGCTCGCCGACGAGCTGGAGCGCAGGCACGGTCCCGCGCGCGTGGTGCTCAACATCACGGGGGGCAAGAAGCTGATGGCGGTGGGCTTCCTGGAGGCCTTCCGCGAGCGTTTCGGCGGCGAGCGGCTGCGGGTGATCTACACCGACACTGAGCTCGAGCGCATCGAGCAGGTGCTGCCCGCGGACGCCGGGCCGGTGCCCCTGCGCAACGTGCTCGATGCGCAGATCTACCTCGGGCTCTACGGCTTCGCCTGCGAGCGGGCGCGCAGCGACGATCCGGCGTGGGTCGAGCGCGCCCGCGCGCGCGCCGAGCTGACCCGCACGCTGGCGGACGAGGCGCAGAAGCTGCATCCCGGCCTGCGGGTGATCGATGCCCGGATGAGGCACGGGCAGGCGGTGGGGCTCGGCGGCCTGCCCGAGGAGGAGATGCAGGCCCTGAAGCGCCTGGAGCGCCTGTGCCGGCCCCATGGCCTGCTCGACCGCTCCATCGGCCGCCTCCTGACGGTCCGTGGCGACGAGGCCTACGCCTACCTCAAGGGCGGCTGGCTGGAGGAGTACGCCTGGCTGGTGCTCGACGCGCTGGGCGCCGACGACTGTCGGGCCGGCGTCAAGGGCGCCTGGCCGACGGGCGAGGGCAACGAGCTCGACGTGGTCGCGATCCACGGCAACCGGCCGCTGTTCGTCGAGTGCAAGGCGGTGAGCCGCTCGTCCACCAGGGACATGAGCCCCGTCCTGTACAAGCTCGATTCCGTCACGGGGGCCCTGCGCAGGGGCTTCGGCAAGGCCGCGCTGCTCACCGTGAACGAGGTGACCGACTCGGTGCGGCGGCGCGCGGAAGGGCAGGGCATCGAGATCTTCGACGGTGTGCGCCTGCGGGCCTTCGAGGGCTGGGTGGCCTCGTGGGCCGGTCGCCTCCGTGAGCGCTGCCGGTAGGCGGCGAGGCATCGCCGGCCGGCACGGCGTGCCGGAGCACGGAGAGGCCTTCTGATGGATCATATGGGGACGGCACGGGGCCTCCACCCGGCTGCGTCGGCGGCACGGACTGCAGGCCCTGGCGCGGCAAGGTTGGGGTCGTCGCCACCGTATCCCCGGTGTGCGTCATGAGCTGGTCCTGGGTGCGGTGCCGGGCGGCCCGGCTTCGGCATCCCCGCCGGCCCTAAAGCCGGAGGGAGAGCGACCGATAATCGGCTTGGGCTGGAGCCAAGCAATGGATGGGGGATGGAGGTTGTAGAACGAGAAGAGCCTGGTGCCCCGTCGCCCTTCCGGTTTTCCCGACGTGGTCATGCTCTTCCCCGCGCGGTGGCGCGGGCGCCGAACTCTGGGTGGGCCCGTGCGGCGCCGACGCGTCGCATATGGGGCGGTCCCGGCCTGGCGCCGTGGCCGGCGAGGGCGGGGACAGCGAGCCGCTGCTGCGTGCGGAGGTGCCGGACGCCGATCTCCACGGTGGACGGTGACCGGCACCGTCCCGGAATGGGCGTGGACGGCCTTCCCGGGCGGGGGACGGGATGATGGGAGTGATCCATTACACGGGGCGGCTGGCGACGCCGGGACCCGGCTCCGTGTGGTCGGGGCGTGTGGAGGAGCTGGCACGCGCGGTGGACCGGGCGCTCGAGGCATGCTCGGCGGATACGGGGTACGGATCGCTGGCCTGTGGCGCGGATCTGCTCGTGGCGTCGCGACTGCTCGCGCGCGGAGGGACGTTGCACGTGTTCGTCCCGCAGAGCATCGAATGGTTCCTCGAGCGCTCCGTGCGCCCCGGGGGTGCGGCCGCATGTGCCGAGTTCGAGCGCCTGCGGGCGGAGGCGGCGTCGTTCACCATCGTCCGTTGCCGCGAGGCGGAGGACGACGGCGCCATCTTCGCGCGCGTGAGCCGGCACGCGATGGGAGCCGCGCTCGCTGAGGCGCGTACACGCGGCAGCCATGCCGTCCAAATCGCCGTCCTGCCCGGAGGGGAGAGGGGGAAGGTGAGCGGCTCGGACATCCGGCTATGGGAGGCCCTGGGCGGGAGGACGGTCGTCGTCGGCGCTGACGACGCCGGGGGAGGGGAGCCCGGGGCCGGGCGCGGCCATACGGACTGGCGCGTGGGTCCGCTCGACGTAGAAGAAGAGCTCGAGGTGGCCTGTCGAGCTGCGAGCCTGGGGATGCAGGAGTTCGCCGCGTTTGGTGCGGCCCGCATCCTGGAGGTGCTCGCGAAGCGAGCCACGCAAGCGCTGCGAGGGGGAGCGCCACCTGCGGAGACGCACAGATGCCTCGAGTATCTCCGTGCGGCACGGCATGCTGGTGAGAGTGTGCTGTGCTGCGCTCATGCGCTGCGACGGCTCGGGAACGATGTGCGGCACGTGTCGCGTCCCATCGGGCCGGAGGAGGGCTGGCTCGGGCTCGCCCTGCTGGCGCCGGTGCTGCGCTGGCACAGCGCGGCCGTCGGCGGCGGGGACGGCTCCGGGCTCGCGGACGGCCTGCCGCCCGCGGTCGCCGATCTGGAGCGGGCGGTGATGGAAACGCTGGCGGCGGAGAAAGGGGAGGCGCTGGCCCGCGTGGCGGACGCGCTCGGCACGCGGCTCGACGGGCTCGTCCCCCTCGCGCTCATCATGGCGGAACGCGCCGTGGACTTCGAGCTCTGGCCGCTGGCCGAACGGTTGCTGCACCGGCTCCGGGGTGTCGGACGCGCCAGGCGACGTGCGGAGGATCTGGAGGCGCTCATGTGGTCCCGGCGCGGACGGCCCGACAAGGCGGTGGCTCTGCTCGAAACTGCGTGCGCCAGTGGCCGCAGGTATGTCGATGCAGAGCGTAGCGGGATTCTGGCCGGCGCATGGAAACGCATCTGGCTGAGAGACGGGGACGGGAGAGCGCTGAAGCGCGCGGCACGGCTGTACCTGGAAACTTGGGAGCATACCGCCGACGTCTATGCGGGCGTCAACGCCGCAGCATGCGCCTTGTGGCTTGGTCAGGTTAGGACCTCGCGGCGCATCGCGCAGCAGACGCTCACTTCCATGAGCCTTCCCGATCGCCCGAACCGGGGGGTGATGGAAGCAGGCTTCTATTACGTGGCGACGGCGGCCGAGCTGATGCTGCTGTGTGGCGACAGCCGGTCGTCCCTCTGGGAGGAGAAGGCGCTCTCGCTCGGCAGAGGCGTTCCCATCGAGGTCTTCCGGAGGCAGATGGCGCTGCATCGCCAGCGCCTCGGCGAGTCCATGCCGGTGGGACCAAAGCAGGGTTGCCGGAGGCGACGGAGGGGTTGACGGTGGCGATCTCGAGCACAGCTGTCTTCATCGCTTCCAGGTTCGACGAGTTCGCCGAACTGCGGGCGGCTCTGCGGCAGCGCATCGGGCGGCTGAGGGGCGTTGCGGCGATCGATCTCAACGACGGTGCCGTCACCCATCGCCCACCACTCGAGGAATGCCTGCTCGCGGTGAGGCGCTCGGACCTGATGGTGCTGCTGCTGGGCGATACCTATGGGAGCCTCGCCCCAGGACGGGACAAGTCCTTCACCCACCTGGAGTACGAGGAGGCCACGCGACCGTCCTCTTCGACCCGCGTGCTCGTCTTCTGCATAGGCGAGTCTTACCGCGGCGGGCGTATCCGCTACAGTGACGATCCCCGCCTGGCCGAATGGCAGCGCACGGTCGAGGCCAACCACACCTTGGGCTTTCTCGACCCGGAGCTGCCTGTTGATGAGGCGGCGGAGCTGATCCTGCGCCACGTCGTGCTGGCGTTGCACGATTTCGTGCTGGCTCGTCTCGCGCAGGATGCGCCAGCTGTAGGGGTGGAAGGTGACGTGCCCGACGGCGCCGAGAGCGAGGAGGCCGATCCCGATCTGGTATGGGAGACGATCTTGCCGGACGAGCGTACTGTAGCGCGGCTCGAGGTGCGCTTTGGCGACGCAGATGCGGACCCGGGGCTGGAGGGGGGAGGACCACAGGACCCGGGCGCGGCGGCCTTGGCGCCGGCGGCAGCCGCGGCGCAGGAGCAACGGCGCGAGGCGGCACGCGCGCTCCGGCTCGGCGAGCCAGGGATCGCGATTGCACACCTCAGGCGGGCCCTCGAGTTGCTGCCACTCAGCCTAGAGGCCTGCTACTGGCTCGCGCGGCTGTACGTGGCGCTCGGCCGCAGGAGGCACGCGCGGGACGCCGTGGAGCTGGCGGAGCGTGCCGCTCGCATCGCGCAGGCAGGCGACATGCCGGCAAGGGCTGCCGCGAGCCTCGTGATCGCGGCGGCCGCGGCGGGCATGGACGGCCAGGCGGAGGAGGCGGTTTCGCTCGCGCGCAAGGCGGTCGATTTGATGCCAAGCTACGGACGTGCCCGCCTCGCCCTGGCCCGACACCTGGTCGCTGCAGGCTACGTCGATGAGGCGCTGGCGGAAATCCGCGAGGCCTTCTCCATATACCCGCCGTTGCTGCATGTCGCTGTGAATCATCCCGCGTTTGCACCGATCAGCCAACAGCTGCGCAACCTGGCTTGCGAGATCGCCCAAAGCGTCGGCGAGCGCGTCCGGAGGCTGCTCGACGCCGAACACCGCATCGCCGCCCTTGCCAAACTCGATCCTCCGCATGTCGGGCGTGACGCACAGATAGACGATCCCGTGAAAGGGGTCCGGTTGGGTCGAGAATCGGTGCGGTGGCAGCTCAAAGTGGTGCGCAGGGCGATCACCGAGCTCGCGCAGCAGCGATCACGGCTTTCGTTGCGTTCGACCGAGCCCGGCCTTCTTGACGGATGGTCCGCCTTGCCCGGGATCGCCAAGCTGGCGCTCGTGGTGCTGACAATATTTCTCCCACCGGCCGGGCTTCTTGCCAGCTATCTCGCGGCTCATGACCGCATCCGTCCGCTGAAGGAAGCAGGTGAGCGCGCGCGAGAGATGCTGATGATCTTCGAGTGCGAGACGCTGGGTGCCGGCTCGCGCTTCCTTCCTTTCCCTTCGCTCGGGGGTGCACGCCGCCACAGCTTGGTACGCGTTTCACCCGATGCCTTGCGTCAGTGGCAGGCCAGTGGCGGTCGCCGCGTGGAGCTGGAGGACGAGCTGCCTGCTTGGCTGCCTGTAGGGCCTCCGCCCGATGGCCCGAGGCTCTATCGGGTGGTGCGTGATGACCCGTCTGGCCTCGTGCTCTCACGTTGGGGTGTCTACGCGCGCGGCTAGCTTCAACGCCTCAACGGCGCACTGCGTCTAGGCGTCGTGCCATGAGTGCAGCCGCCTCCATGGCGGTGGCCACGTGCCAGCCGCTGGCGCCCGCCGCAAGCAGGCGCTCGCGCCAGCGGGCGAGCCGCGCGTAGTAGCGCTCCGGGTCGCGGTTGTCGGCGGGCAGCTTGTGCACTTCGGCGGCGATCACACGCACGCCCGCAAGCTCGGGCAGGCGCGCGCGGCGCAGGCCGTGCCGCAGGTCCTCGTCCAGGTCGGAGAAGATCACGAGCCATCTCTCCTGCGGCCCGAGGCGCGCGAGGGCGTCGGCCGCTTGCAGCAGCGTGCCGCTGATGTCGGTGTGGGGCGCGGGGCGCGGTGCCAGCGCCAGGGCGTCGAGGCGCGCCCCCAGGCGGCGCTTGAGCCGGGCGATCGCGCTCGGACGCCCGGCCAGGCGTCCCTCGTAGAGCACGGCCTCGTCGGTGAAGCTGCCGTCGGTGATGAGCGCCACGGCCAGGGCGTCGCCCGGCCCCGCTGTCCCGTGATGCTTGCGGCCCGCCGGTGCCCCCTCCCACACCCTCCACCCGCTTGGGAGAGAGGGCCGGGGAGAGGGCGATCGAATCGGCCCTCTGCTTCGTCCCTCTCCCCCGCTTCGCGGGGGAGGGTCGGGGAGGGGGTTCACAGAGGCGGACTCACAGCAGACATGCCGGCTCCGTCGTCGCGCCTCGGCCGCGCCTCGCCGGCCGCAGCGCGCCTCGACGAACGGGGAGGCACCCGGGAGAACGGCGGACGGGTCCTTGCCTCACGTCCGCGACCGGCGGGGCCATCGTGCACGAAGCGCCGGCGACGGGAGCGGGCAGCAAGCTTGCGTCCGCCGCTCGGCGATCGCGTCCCATGGCATGGATGGCCGCGTGGAAGGCGGCATGTGGCCGCCGCCCCGCGCGGCCGCGCCCGATCCGTTCCGCGCGTCTCCGTTCGCGGAACATGCGGGCGCGGCCGGCCCGGAACAGGTTCACGCCGCAAGCTTGCGTCGCGGGGATCGGGCCGGCGGGGCGTGCTCCAATGGCCGCGCCGCCGCGGGTGGAGGAGCCGGCCCGGCTCGTCGGCGGCCATGTGATCCGGAGCTCTGAGGAAAGGAGTGCGTGCATGAGCAAGAAGAAGACGAACGGATTCCTGGACGCGCTGGTCGGGTTCGTGGGCGACGCCATCTGCGTCGTGCTCGCCCGAGGCGGGGAGCGCCAGGGGACATCCTCGCGCGCGAAGGGTTGCCGCGGCGAAGGCGCGTGCGTGCGCCGGATCCGGCCTGTCGGCGTCCAGCCGGCCCGTGCCGCGGGCCCTGCGGATCTCGTGCGCAGGATGGAGAAGGCGCTTGGGATGGAGGCCGACGGTGACGCCGCCGTCGCCGAGGCGCTCGCGCAGCGCGGCGCCCGGCTGCTGCGCAGCAGCCCCGTGACCCGCGACGACGAGGGCCTGCTGCGGGTCGCGGGCATGATCGTGCGGGACTGGCCGCAGGCGCAGCGCCTGGTCCGGACCGTGACCGTGCGGGTCTCGCAGCAGGGCCGGGGCGGCTCGATTCCCGCCGAGGCGGGCCGCAGCGGGGCGGACTGGCAGCTCGCGCGTGCCTGCGAGCGTGCGGGGCTGCTGCCGCGGGTGGGCTACAGGCGCGAGGACGGCTGCATCTGGTTCCGCTGTCCCGCCACCCCGCTGGCGCGGGCCTTCTTCCAGGGCGGCTGGCTCGAGCTGTACGCCTGGCTCGCGGTGCGCACCGTGCTGCCGTCGGTGCCCGTGCTGCACCGCGCCCAGGTCGCCTTCGGCGACGGCGCCGACGCCCGCACCGTGGAGCTCGACCTCTGCGCGGTGCTGCCGCAGGGCAGGCTCCTCTGGGTCGAGGCCAAGAGCGGCAGGCAATACGCGGAGCGGCTGGAGCGTTACCGCCGGCTGGCGCGGCGGATCTGCAGCCGGCCGGGCGATCTCGCGGTGCTGCTTACCAGCGCCGAGGACCTCGACGACCCGCTCGTGCGGATGCGCGGACGGCAGGCGGGCATGGAGATGGTGGACGTGCTCGGTTTCGCGGACTGGCTGCGGGGGCGGGACGAGGCATGCGCCGCCGAGCCTGCGAGGCCGGCGTGAGACCACGGGAGGTGAAGCGCGATGGACGTGAAGGCCATGGTGGAGACGATCCGGGACCGGGCTGCGGCGGCCCTCGCCGCCGCAGGGAAGCGGCTGGAGGCGCTCGATCCCAGGCGCCGGCTGGCGCTGGCCGCGGGTGCGGGCGCGGTGGCCGTGCTCGGCTTCCTGCTCTATGTCTCGCCCTATGCGGCCCTGCGCGGCTTCCAGGCGGCGCTCGCCGACCGCGACGCCGAGGCGATCGCGCGCTATCTCGACCGGGAGGCCTTGGCGGAGAGCGCGGACGAGCTCGCCGACAGGCTGGTCGAGCGTGCCAGGGCAGAGCTGCTGCCGTTCGCCTTCTTCGTGCCGGAGCGGGAGCGGGAGGCCGCGTTCGCGCGCGCGCGGCGCCAGTTCGTGGACACCTTCTCGTCGGTGGAGATGATGCTCGAGCTCTTCGGCCCGTCCGGGCGCGACCCCAAGACCGGTGAGACCGTCTTCAGGACACGCCCGGAGCGCGTCGGCTACGCCGGCCCCGGCCGTTTCGAGGTCGCCTTCGGCGACGGCAGCGGCCCGCAGATCACCCTGGTGTTCGGACGGCGCTGGCTGTTCTTCTGGAAGGTGGTGGCGATCCGTTTCCCCGATGAGTTCTATCGGGAGCTGCTGCGGTAGCGCCCCCGGGCCGCGCGGCCCGGGGGCGGGGCGAGCCGGCAAGGAGGACAGATTCGGTGACGGTCTGGTTCGTGTCGCGGCATCGGGGCGCGGTCGAGTGGGCGCGCCGGCAGGGGCTGGCGGTGGACCGACTCGTGGACCACCTCGATCCGGCCCGGGTGGAGGCCGGGGACGTGGTCGTCGGCACGCTACCCATCCACCTCGCGGCCGAGGTGTGCGACAAGGGTGCCCGTTACGTGCACCTCAGCCTCGAGGTGCCGCGGGAGCTGCGCGGACGCGAGCTCACGGCCGACGAGCTCTCCGCACTGGGTGCCCGTCTGGAGGAGTACCACGTGCGCCGGTGCCGGTGACGGCGTGACGCCCTGACACGGGAGCGCATCGGGCTGCGCCTTCCGGGCCGCCGTTTCCCGTGCCCCGCCGTCGGGCCGCCGGGCTCAGCGAAGGCCGGCGAGGAAGGCGGCCAGCGCCCGGATGTCCCCGGCGCCGAGGTCGCGGACCATGGCCTGCATGACGGGGCTGTCCCGGCGCCCGCCCTCGGTCTGGAAGTCCCGGAGCGTCTTCTCGAGGTAGCGCGGCTGCTGGCCGGCGAGCCGCGCGTAGCCCCGGCTGCCGCGGCCGTCGGGTCCGTGGCAGCCGATGCAGCGCTGGCGGTAGATCCGTTCCCCGGCCTCCGCGAGGCGGGGGTCTCCCCCCGCCGGCCGCAGGGGCTGGCTGGCGAAGTAGACCACGAGGTTGATCTTGTCCTCCTCGGTGAAGTGGCTGGCGAGCGCCTGCATGTAGGTGGTGCGCCGGCGGCCGCTCGCGAAGCGCTCGATCTGGTCGAGGAGATAGACGGGGTTCTGGCCGGCCAGCTTGGGCACGTGGGGCCGGCGGCTGTTGCCGTCCTCGCCGTGGCAGGCGAAGCAGAAGGTCGCGCGCAGGCGGCCGGCTTCGATGGCCGCTGCCCGCCGCCGGGGGTCGGCCATCACCGCCCGCACGACCCCGGCGAGCCGCGCCAGCGTGGGATTCGCGTCCGGTCCCTCTGCGGCCGGGGCGGGTGACATGGCGACGGGCAGCAGAAACGAGAGACAGGCGACGGCCATGATGCGCATGGATGGTTTGCCTCCGGATTCGCGCTTCACGACGGACACGGAGGCTAGCCGGATACGGCCCCGCAGGATTTGATCGGGATCAGCCGTCGCCGGGAGCGCGTGGCGGCGTCGGGTTACAATGCGGCCATGTCGAGCCCCTGGGACCTCCACGCCCATTCCACGGCCTCGGACGGCACGCTGTGCCCCGCCGGGCTCGTGCGCCGTGCGGCGGCCCGGGGCGTGCGCGTGCTGGCGCTCACGGACCACGACACCACGGCCGGGCTGGCCGAGGCCGCGGCGGCAGCCGAGGCCGAGGGCGTCGAGCTGGTGCCGGGGGTGGAGCTTTCCACCGCGTGGGAGGGCGTGGAGGTGCACGTGGTGGGGCTGTGGATCGATCCCGCCCATCCGGCCCTGCAGGCGGGGCTCGAGCGCCAGCGCCGCAGCCGCCTCGAGCGTGCCCGGGCCATGGGCGAGCGCCTCGCGCGCGCGGGCATTCCCGGTGCTTACGAGGGCGCACGGGCCCTGGCGGGCGGGGAGGTGGTCAACCGCTCGCATTTTGCGCGCTTCCTCGTCGCGAGCGGCCACGGGCGCGACCTGGCCCAGGCCTTTGGGCGCTACCTCCAGCGCGGCCGGCCCGGCTACGCGCCGCCAAGCTGGGTGCCGCTGGCCGAGGGCATCGGCTGGATCCGGGCCGCGGGTGGGGTGGCGGTGCTGGCCCATCCGGGCCGCTACCGCCTCTCCGGCGGCCGGCTGCGGCGGCTGGTGGCCGCGTTCCGCGGGGCGGGCGGGGAGGCCATCGAGGTGGTCTCGGGCAGCCATGGGCCGGCCCAGATGCACGTCGCCGCGGGGCTCGCGCGCCGCTTCGGGCTCCTGGCCTCGGTGGGCTCCGATTTCCATGTTCCGGGCAACCCCTGGCGGGAGCTCGGGCGGCTCGATCCGCTGCCGGACGGCTGCGTCCCGGTGTGGGAGGCGCGGTCCGGGCCTGCGCTGCTGGCGGAGGCAGGTCCGTGACCCAGGTGCTGCGCGTCCATCCCGTCACCCCTCAGCGCCGGCTGCTGCGGCGCGCCGCCGGGGTCCTGGGGGCGGGCGGCGTGATCGTCTATCCCACCGACTCGTGCTACGCACTCGGGTGCCAGATCGGCGACAAGGAGGCGCTGGAGCGCATCCGTGCCATCCGCCGGCTCGAGCCCGGCCACAACTTCACGCTCGTGTGCCGGGACCTCTCGGAGCTCGCCACCTATGCCCGGGTGGACAACGCGGCCTACCGCCTGCTCAAGGCGCTGACCCCGGGTCCCTACACCTTCGTCCTGCAGGCCACGCGTGAGGTGCCGCGAAGGCTCCAGCATCCGCGCAGGCGCACCATCGGCATCCGCGTGCCGGACCACCGCATCACCCAGGCCCTGCTGGAGGAGGTGGGCGAGCCGTTGCTGAGCGTGACCTGCCAGCTCCCGGGCGACGAGCTGCCCCTGACGGATCCCGAGGAGATCCGCGAGCGCCTGCGCGGGCGCGTGGACCTCGTCATCGACGGCGGCGCCTGCGGCGTGGAGCCCACCACGGTCGTGGATCTCGTGAGCGGGGTGCCGGTGGTGGTCCGCCGCGGCCTCGGCGACATCGGGCCGCTGGGGCTGGCCGAGGTGGAGGGGGCCGGGCGGGCGTAGCCGTGTGCCGCGGCGCGCGGCCGCTCCCGCGAACGGGCGCCGCGGCTCGGATATAATGCGCGGATGCAGGAGCTCAGCCTGGTCCAGAAGGTCGCGGTCTGGGCGCTCCCCATCCTCTTCGCGATCACGCTCCACGAGGTGGCGCACGGCTGGGTCGCCCGCCGGCTCGGGGACCCGACCGCGATGATGCTGGGGCGCCTGACCATCAATCCGCTCAAGCACATAGACCCCATCGGGACGGTGGTGGTGCCGCTGGCGCTGCTGGCCCTCGGCGGCTTCATCTTCGGCTGGGCCAAGCCCGTGCCGGTCAACTACGCCAACCTGCGCCATCCCAAGCGCGACATGGCCATCGTGGCCGCCGCCGGTCCCGGAGCCAACCTGCTGATGGCCCTGGGGTGGGCGCTGGTGCTCAAGCTCGCCCTTGCGCTGGGACAGACGCTGCCCTGGGTGTCGGTGCCGCTCCTGTACATGGCCGGCGCGGGCATCCTCATCAACATCGTGCTCGCGGTGCTCAACCTGCTGCCCGTGCCCCCCCTGGACGGCGGGCGGGTGGTGACGGGCCTGCTGCCCGACCGCCTCTCGGCCGCCTATGCGCGGCTCGAGCCCTGGGGTCTTCTGATCGTGCTGGGCCTGCTCGCCACCGGGATGCTGGGGCGCATCATGGCGCCGCCGGTGCACGCCCTCGAGACGCTGATCTACACGCTGTTCGCCCTCTGACGCGGGGAGCCGCCGGTGCCCACCACGGTCGAGAACGCGAAGGAGCGGGTGCTGTCGGGGATGCGGCCGACGGGCCGTCTCCACCTGGGCCACTACCACGGCGTGCTGCGCAACTGGGTGCGGCTGCAGCACGAGCACGAGTGCTTCTTCTTCGTCGCCGACTGGCACGCGCTCACCACCCACTACGAGGACGTCGCCGGGCTGGGACGGCACGTCTGGGACATGGTGATCGACTGGCTCGCCGCGGGGGTCGATCCAGGCGCAGCCACCATCTTCGTGCAGTCGCGCGTGCCCGAGCACGCCGAGCTCCACCTGCTGCTGTCCATGATCACGCCGCTCGGCTGGCTCGAACGCGTGCCGAGCTACAAGGACCAGCAGGCCCAGCTCGCCGACCGCCACCTGGACACCTACGGTTTCCTGGGCTATCCGCTCCTGCAGGCGGCCGACATCCTCATCTACCGCGCCGGGCTCGTGCCCGTGGGCGAGGACCAGGTGGCGCACGTGGAGCTCACGCGCGAGGTGGCGCGCCGCTTCAACCACCTCTACGGTCGCGAGCCCGGCTTCGAGGAGAAGGCCGAGGCCGCCATCGCCAAGATGGGAAAGAAGAACGCCAGGCTCTACCGCGAGCTGCGCCGCCGCTACCAGGAGCAGGGCGATGCCGAGGCGCTCGAGGTGGCGCGCGCCCTGCTCGAGGGGCAGCAGAATCTCACCGTGGGCGACCGCGAGCGCCTCTACGGCTATCTCGAGGGCGGATGGCGCGTGATCCTGCCCGAGCCCGAGGCGCTGCTCACGCCCACGCCCAAGGTGCCCGGGCTGGACGGGCGCAAGATGTCCAAGTCCTACGGCAACACCATCGCCCTGCGCGAGCCGCGGGACGAGGTGGCGAGGAAGATCCGCACCATGCCCACCGACCCCGCGCGCGTGCGGCGCACCGATCCGGGCGACCCGGACAAGTGCCCTGTGTGGGAGTGGCACCAGGTCTACTCCGACGAGGCCACGCGCGCCTGGGTGCAGGAAGGCTGCCGCAGCGCCGGCATCGGCTGTCTCGACTGCAAGCGGCGCATCATCGACGCCGTGCTGGCCGAGCTCGAGCCGCTCGCCGCGCGCGCGCGCCAGTACGAGGAGGATCCGGATCTGGTGCGCGCCATCGTCGCCGAGGGCTGCGAGAAGGCGCGCGAGGTCGCGCGCGAGACCATGCAGGAGGTCCGCCAGGCCATGGGCCTGGCCTACCGCTGAGGAGAGGGAGCATGGGCGCGAAGGCGGAAGGCGAGCAGCAAGCGGCCGGCGCGCAGGCGCCGCAGCCCACGGCGGCGGCGCGGGGCGGGCGGCCGCGGCAGGTGGAGATGCCCTTCGCGGTGGTGCAGGGCGAGCCGCTCACGCAGCTCCCCCAGGACCTCTACATCCCGCCGGACGCGCTGGAGGTCTTCCTGGAGGCCTTCGAGGGGCCGCTCGACCTGCTGCTCTATCTGATCCGGCGGCAGAACCTGGACATCCTCGACATCCCCATCGCAGAGATCACGCGCCAGTACATGGAGTACATCGAGCTCATGAAGGAGCTGCGCCTGGAGCTCGCGGCAGAATATCTGGTCATGGCCGCCATGCTCGCCGAGATCAAGTCGCGCATGCTGCTGCCGCGCCCGGCGAGCGTGGACGAGGGCGAGGAGGAAGACCCGCGCGCGGAGCTCGTGCGCCGGCTGCAGGAGTACGAGCGCTTCAAGAAGGCGGCCGAGGACCTGGACGCCCTGCCGCGCATGGAGCGCGACACCTTCCCGGTCTCGGCCGAGGTCACAGAGCGGCGCGTGGTCAAGCTGGTGCCGGAGGTGACGCTCAAGGAGCTGCTCGTGGCCTTCCAGGAGGTGCTGCGCCGCGCGGAGCTCTTCTCCCATCACCACGTGCAGCGCGAGCCGCTCTCGGTGCGCGAGCGCATGACCCAGGTGCTGGAGGCGGTGCAGGGCGGGTGCCACACCGAGTTCACGTCCCTCTTCCGCGCCGACGAGGGGCGCATGGGTGTGGTGGTGACCTTCCTCGCCGTGCTGGAGCTCGCCAAGGAGCAGCTCGTGACGCTGGCGCAGAACGAGCCCTTCGGCCCAGTCTACGTGCGCGCTGCCGCCTGAGGTGAGACAGCGATGGACGAGGCCACGCTCGACCGGATCCTCGAGGCGGCGCTGCTCGCGGCAGGCCGTCCCCTGACCCTCGACCAGCTCGCGGCGCTGTTCGAGCCGCACGAGCGTCCCGACAAGCGCGCGTTGCGCGCCGCTATCACACGCATCGCCGAGGCATGCGCCACGCGCGGCATCGAGCTCAAGGAGGTGGCGAGCGGCTGGCGCTTCCAGGTGAAAAGCGCGCTCAGCCCGTGGATCTCGCGCCTGTGGGAGGAGCGGCCCGGACGCTACTCGCGCGCGCTGCTGGAGACGCTCGCCCTCATCGCCTACCGCCAGCCCATCACCCGCGGCGAGATCGAGGAGATCCGCGGGGTGAGCGTCTCGAGCTCCATCATGCGCACCCTGCAGGAGCGGGGCTGGGTCCGGGTGGTGGGCCATCGCGACGCGCCGGGCCGGCCGGCCATGTACGGCACGACCCGCGAGTTCCTCGACTATTTCGGTCTGCGCAGCCTGGAGGATCTCCCCACCCTGCAGGAGCTCAAGGACGTGGACCAGCTCACGGTCGAGCTGGAGTTCCCGGAGGCCGGCCGGCCCGGGGCCGGGGACGGCGAGGCCGGCAGGGCGGCCGAGGGCGGGGCCCAGGTGGTGCCCCTGCGGCCCGATCGTGACGGGGGCAGGGACGACGACGCACCCGGCGGCGAGAGCGGCCCCGAGGCCGCCGACGAATCCGGCTGTGAGGCCGCCGCCGGTGGGGCAGCCGACGCAGGTGCGGGCGCGGACACGGACGCGGGCACGTCGGGCGGGCCCCGCGCCGGCGATGCCGACTGAGCCGCGCGTCCGCCGCGCGGCCCCCGCCCTGCCGGTTCCGGATTCCTTGGGGCCCGATGCCTGGCGAGGAGGGTGAACGGATCCAGAAGGCGCTGGCCCGCCAGGGCGTGGGCTCGCGCCGCCAGGTGGAGGCCTGGATCGAGGCGGGGCGCGTCTGGATCGGCCGCCGCCGCGCCCGGCTCGGCGACCGCGTTCGGCCCGGCGACGTGGTGCGCGTGGGCGGGCGCCGCATCCGCATCCGTCCGCCCGAGTCCCTGCCACGGCGGGTCATCGCCTACCACAAGCCCGAGGGCGAGGTCACCACGCGGCGCGACCCCGAGGGCCGCCCCACCGTCTTCCGGCGCCTGCCGCGGCTCGCGCGCGGGCGCTGGATCGCCGTGGGCCGGCTGGACGTGAACACCTCGGGCCTGCTGCTGCTCACCACCGACGGGAACCTGGCCCATGCGCTCATGCATCCGGCGCGCGGCCTCGAGCGCGAGTACGCGGTGCGCGTCTACGGCCGGGTGGGCGAGGCGGAGCTGGCGCGGCTGCTCGAGGGTGTCGAGCTCGACGACGGGCCGGCGCGCTTCGAGCGCATCGAGCCCGCGGGCGGCGAGGGCGCCAACCGCTGGTACCACGTGGTGCTGCGCGAGGGGCGCAACCGCGAGGTGCGGCGCCTGTGGGAGGCTGTGGGCGCGCGCGTCAGCCGCCTGATCCGCATCCGCTACGGCCCCGTACGGCTGCCGCCCGGGCTCGGCGCCGGGCGCTGGGCCGAGGTCACGGGCCCGGAGCTGGAGGCGCTGCTCGTGGCGGCGAGGGGCCGGGGCGGGGGCGGCGCAGGTCTCGGAAAGGGGGGCACAGCCCGTGGTGGCGCGTCGCGCCGGCGCTGAGCGCGGCGTGGCGTTGCGCCTGCCGGCGCGGCGGCTGCGGGCGGTCTACCGGCGGCTGCTCGCCGCCTACGGGCCCCAGGGCTGGTGGCCCGCCGACGATGGGCCCTTCGAGGTCATGGTGGGGGCGGTGCTGACCCAGAACACCGCCTGGTCCAACGTCGAGCGCGCCATCGCCAACCTGCGAGCCGCAGGCGCGCTCGACGCCGAGGTCCTGGCGCGCGCGCCGCGCGAACGGCTCGCCCGCTGGATCCGGCCCGCAGGCTACTTCAACGTGAAGGCACGGCGTCTGCAGGCCTTCTGCCGCTTCTATGTGGCGGCGGGCGGCCTCAGGGCCCTCGACGCCCTGCCGACGCCCGCG
Source organism: Gammaproteobacteria bacterium (assembly GCA_026989495.1). Lineage (GTDB taxonomy): Bacteria > Pseudomonadota > Gammaproteobacteria > S144-34 > S144-34 > S144-34. The sequence goes on from JALSJE010000056.1 coordinate 19,631, forward strand.
CTGCGCGCCCGTCTCCTGGACGTGCATGGCATCGGCCCCGAGACCGCCGACGACATGCTGCTCTACGCCTTCGGTCGGCCGGTCTTCGTGGTGGACGCCTACACGCGCCGGCTGCTCGTGCGCCTGGGCATCGCCTCGGGCGACGAGCCCTACGACGCCATCCGGCTCGGTTTCGAGCGCGCGCTGGGGCCGGACGTGCCGCTCTACAACGAGTACCACGCCCTCGTCGTGGCGCACGCCAAGGCCCACTGCCGTGTGCGGCCGCGCTGCGCCGGCTGTCCGCTGCGCCGCCTGTGCCCCTCGGCGAAATCGCCGTAGGCGCGGCTTCCAGCCGCGCGGAGAAGGGGAGGCGGTGCGCGAGAGGGTGGCCGGCCGGGCGTTACGCCCCGCTGTCGGATGCCAGTCCGACTCAGGCGGTCGAGCGGCGTCGGGCGCCGTGGACGATGCGCACCGCGAAGGGCGCGAGCCGCCGGGGCAGGGCCGGGTCCTCGTCCATCAGCACCACGAGGCGCCGGGCACGCTCCGGGCCCTGGACGATCTTCCACAGCCGCTCGTCGATGCGGGGATCGGCGAGGAGGTCCTGCACGCCCGGCAGCAGGTAGATGCCGAAGTGGATGGTGGAGGCGATGTAGTCCAGCGCCCCGGGCAGGGACCGGGTGCCGGGGATGGGCTCGTAGGGGCCGGCCAGGCGCTGCAGCCCCGTCTCCGGGCTCCAGCGGTAGACGGCGCG
>JALSJE010000057.1 GCA_026989495.1 Gammaproteobacteria bacterium
TCCCGAGGGCATGACGCCGGTGCCCGCCGATGGAACCACCATGGGCGAGATCATGATGCGCGGCCACATCGTCATGAAGGGCTACCTCAAGAACCCGCAGGCCACCGAAAAGGCGTTCCAGGGCGGGTGGTTCCACACCGGCGACCTCGCGGTGCTGCACCCCGACGGCTATCTGGAGATCAAGGATCGGGCCAAGGACATCATCATCTCGGGCGGCGAGAACATCTCCAGCATCGAGGTGGAGGCGGCGCTCTATCGCCATCCCGCGGTGCTGGAGGCGGCGGTGGTGGCGAAACCGGATCCCACCTGGGGCGAGACGCCCTGCGCCTTCGTCGCCCTGCGCGAGGGCATGGAGGTCTCGGAGGAGGAGCTGCAGGAGTTCCTGCGCGGCCAGATCGCCCGCTACAAGGTGCCGCGCCACTTCGTCTTCGGCCCCCTGCCCAAGACCTCCACCGGCAAGATCCAGAAGTTCGTCCTGCGCGAGCGGGCGAAGCAGCTGTGACGGCCGAGACCGCCATGACCGACCCCTCCCTTCGGTACGACGCCGTCTCTCCCCTCCCCGGCGAGGAAGGGGCGCGTCTGGTCGCCCGCGTCTGGCTTCCGGGAGATCCGCCGGGCCCGGCGGTGGTGGCGGTGCGGGACGGCCGGCTGGTGGATCTCAGCCGGCATGCGCCCACCATGAGCGCTCTTCTGGAGCGGGACGACCTGCTCGAGCTGGTGGAGGAGGGCGAGGGACCGGTGGTCGGCGAGCTCGCCGAGGTGGTCCACAACTCGCGCTGGGATCGGCGCCTTCCCGAGCGGCCGTGGCTGCTCGCGCCCTGCGACCTGCAAGCGGTCAAGGCGGCCGGGGTGACCTTCGTCCGCAGCCTGCTCGAGCGGGTGGTGGAGGAACAGGCGCGGGGCGATCCGGCGCGGGCGGCCGAGGTGCGCGCCGAACTCGAGCGCGAGATCGGCGGTGCGCTTTCCGGCCTGCGCCCGGGAACCCCGCAGGCGGACCGGCTCCGACAAGCGCTCGAAGCCCGCGGCCGCTGGTCGCAGTATCTCGAGGTCGGCCTCGGACCGGACGCCGAGATCTTCACCAAGGCCCAGCCGATGGCGGCGGTCGGCCACGGGGCGCTCGTGGGCGTGCATCCACGCTCACGATGGAACAATCCCGAGCCGGAGTTGGTGCTGGCGGTGGACTCGCGCGGCCGCATCCGCGCCGCGACCCTCGGCAACGACGTCAATCTGCGCGACTTCGAGGGCCGCAGCGCCCTGCTCCTCGGCCGTGCCAAGGACAACAACGCCTCCTGCGCCATCGGCCCCTTCCTGCGGCTGATCGACGACCGCTTCCCGCCCGCACGGCTGCGCGATCTCACCATTCATCTGGAGGTCTCCGGCGAGGACGGCTTTCGGCTCGAAGCCGACAGCGCCATGGCCGACATCGCCCGCGATCCAGAGGAGCTGGTGGCCCAGACCCTCTCCCCCGTCCACGACTATCCGGACGGGCTCGTGCTGTTCCTCGGCACCCCCTTCGCACCGGTGCAGGACCGGGACGCCCCGGGCATGGGCTTCACCCACCATCCGGGCGATGTGGTGACCATCCGCTCTGAAGCGCTCGGCGCGCTGGTCAATCGCGTCGATTCCTGCGAACGGGTGCCGCGCTGGGAGTTCGGCGTGCGGGCGCTCATGCACAATCTCGCCGCCCGCGGCCTCCTCGGCCCATCCTGACACGGCGGATCCGCCCGCCCAGCTTTCGCGCCCACACCGTCGTTCCGCTTCGGCACGGCCCTTCCGGCGCTTGACCGCAGCCCGCAAGCCGCCAATTTTGGCCCCGTGCCCCTGTGGCGGAACGGGTAGACGCGGCAGACTCAAAATCTGCTGGGGGTTCACCCCGTGCTGGTTCGAGTCCGGCCAGGGGCACCACCGCCCTCCCACAGTCCCTCTGCGACGCCCCAGCTTGCGGGATCCTGCGGGCGGTCCGGCATTCACAAAACCATCCGGCCGGCCCGCGCGCCCTTTGCTTTTCGCCGGCGGTCCCGGGGATCACAGCGGCGATGCCGAGACAGGTCGCTCCGGCCGGTTGTCCGGTTCCCGCCCGGCCGTGCAGGCGGACGCCACCTCGGCCGTGGACCGTCACGCTCGTTCCTGGGTCCTGCTCAGCAGGTGGGCGCCGTGGTGCCGTGGCCACGACCACGGCAGGGACAGCTCCCTTCGGAACGACTTGGCCCAGGCGCTCGGTGTTGGGTCTCACGCACCAGGCAGCGTCCGCCGCACACTCCTACCTAGGCGCCTTCCACCCGAGCGGCAAGCCGTTCGATGCGCTCGGCCGCCCGCTCGAGCACCCGCGCGACTTCCGCATCGGCCTCGGGCCCGGCGCCGTGCGCGATGGCCTGTTCGGCGTCGAACAACTCGTCCCGCAGCTGCAGGGCGACCAAAAGGAGCAGCCGGCTGTATCCCACATGTCCGTACTGCTCCACGAGCGCCTGCATCCGCTGGTCGATGTCCTGGGCCAGACGACGCAGGTGCAGCTCCTGGCCCTCGTCGCACTGGACCAGGTGGCGCCGTCCCAGCACCTGAAGCTCAAGAACGGGCATGGCCCTGCTCTCCTGCGATGCGTTCGAGTTCCGCCGCCACATGCTCGAGTTCCTGGCTCGCCTCGCGAAGCAGATGGCGCAGGGCCGCGTTCTCCGCCGCCAGACGCTCGAGCTGGGGTTGGGCTTCGGGCGGCTTTGAAGGGTTCTCGAGGCGCAGCGCCACCGCCCGCTCGAGACGGTTCAAGGCCGCTTCCAGCCGTTGTTGGGCGCGTTCGCGGGGGTTCACTTCGCTTCCAACTTCCGCTTTTTCGGTTAATGCTCGATCGCATCTGGCAGATCGGGCGATGGTCGTCAACGAGGGACGGGACGGTGGCGCGAGGCGATCCCCCTGGCTTGGCCGCAAGCGGTCTGGGACTGGCGCTGGCGGCCAGCCTTGCGCTCATCCTGGCCCTGCTCGGCGGCTTGAGTTTCCAGACCCTGATCCCGCTGTTCGTGGAGCTCTGGGGGCTTTCCCACGGCGCGGCCGGATGGGTCGCAAGCTCCTCCTATATCGCCTACGCGCTCGCGAGCCCCTTCGTGGTGAGCGCCACCGACCGGGTGGACGCGCGCTGGGTGTTTGCGGGCGGGAGCCTGGCGCTGGCCCTCGCCGCCTTCGGCTTCGCGCTGTTCGCCCGCGACTTCTGGACCGCCTTGCCCTGGCGAGCGCTGGTCGGGGTGGGCATCGCCGC
>JALSJE010000058.1 GCA_026989495.1 Gammaproteobacteria bacterium
GACGATCACGCCTTGCCCCCAAGCGGCCGCCGCGTTGCCCCCGCCGGCACGGGCGGCGGTTTCCGCCATCGCCCAGTGGTAGGACGAAGGCGGTTTCGATCAACCAACTCGCCCCTTGGCAAACCCTGCGTATTTGACTAAAAAGTCCAGCATAAGAGGCACAAGCCCACACACGCAGGTCCGATCTCAGCGGAGGCGATCTCGCCTCCCTCTTTTTTTGTTTTATCGTGAGGACGCGACGCCGTGGCGGCCGGCGCGGCTGCGGCGCGCGAGTGCGGGAGGAGGAATCCGGTGAGCCTCGAGGGCGCGCTGCGCGAGCGGCAGGAGAGCGGCCGGCCGGTGCGGGTCGCGGTGGTCGGCTGCGGCAAGTTCGCCGCCATGTTCCTCGCCCAGCTGCGGCACATTCCCGGCATCGAGGTGGCGGCGCTGGTCGACCTGGAGCCCGAGAGGGTGCGGGCGCGGCTTCGGGAGATCGGCTGGGACCCCACGGCGGTGCCCGTCACCGTCGATCTCGAGGCGGCTTTCGCCTGGGGGGCCGAGGTGATGGTGGAGGCCACCGGCGATCCCGTGGTCGGCGCCCGCCACGCGCTGGCCGCCATCGAACGCGGCCTGCATGTGGTGATGGTCAATGTGGAGGCCGACGCCCTCGTGGGCCCCGCCCTCGCCCGCCGGGCCCGGGATGCGGGTGTGGTCTACAGTCTCGCTTACGGCGATCAGCCGGCGTTGATCGTGGAGCTGGTGGACTGGGCGCGCACCTCCGGCTTTCGGGTGGTGGCGGCCGGCAAGGGCACCAAATATCTGCCCGCCTACCACGCCTCGACGCCCGAGACGGTCTGGCGCCATTACGGCATCGATGCCGAGCGGGCGCGCCGGGCGGGCATGAACCCCAAGATGTTCAACTCCTTCCTCGACGGCACCAAATCCGCCATCGAGATGGCCGCGGTCGCGAACGCCACCGGGCTTCGGGTGCCCCGCGACGGTCTCGGCTTTCCGCCGCTCGGCACCGATGATCTCGCGCAACGGCTGATTCCCCGCAGCGAAGGGGGTCTGCTCGAGGCCGCCGGCATGGTGGAGGTGGTCTCCTGCCTGCACCGGGACGGGCGGCCGGTGGCCGGCGATCTGCGCTGGGGCGTGTATGTGGTGTTCGAGGCGCAAAACCCCTATGCGGCCCAATGCCTGGACGAGTACGGCCTTTCCACGGACGCGAGCGGGCGGCGTTCGGCGCTGTGGCGCCCCTATCATCTGATCGGCCTCGAGCTTGCGGTCAGCATCGCGCGGGTGGCCGTCGCTCGGGAGGCGACCGGCTTTCCCAAGGCGTGGCGCGCGGAGGTGGTGGCCTGTGCCAAGCGGGAGCTCGAGGAGGGCACCCGACTCGACGGCGAGGGCGGCTTCACGGTCTGGGGCCGGCTGGTGCCGGCTTCGCGCGCGAGGCGGGAAGGACTGCTGCCGATCGGCCTCGCCCAGGGGGTGCGTCTCAAACGCAGGGTGCCGGCCTTCCATGTCCTGACCCTGGACGACGTCACCCGGCCGCCCGCAAGCGAGGCGCTCGCGCTCCGCGCCGAACTCGCGCCGGCCCGCGACGAGGAGCCTTGAGCGTTTTTTTGGTCGCGCGGGATGTTTGCCCTTGCCTTCGCCGCCTTCGATGTTAGGTTGGGTGCAGGCGTTCTGCAGGTCTCGTCCCGGCCGCCTGAACGGCGGCTTTTTCGATTCAGGCAGAAGGACCTCGCGTCCTCTCGGTGAGGGGGCGCGGTGATCACGCGTTGGAAAGGAAGATCGAGACGTGTCCAACACCGGTACCGTGAAGTGGTTCAACGAATCCAAGGGCTACGGTTTCATCCAGCCGGATGCCGGCGGCCCCGACGCCTTCGTGCACATCTCCGCCGTCGAGCGCTCCGGGCTCGAGACCCTGCGCGAGGGCGACCGGGTCGAGTATGAGCTCGTGCGCGGACGCGGCGGCAAGAGTGCGGCGGAGAACATCCGGCGCATCGGCTGACCGCACGCCGATCCGCAAGCGAGCGAACGCCTCCGCCTCCGGCGGAGGCGTTTGTCGTTTGGGGCGCCTCAGCTGCTGGCCAAAACCGGCACCTGCGCCCGCTGCAGCACGTAACGGGTGGTGCCGCCCAGGATCAGCTCCCGCAGCCGGGAGTGGCCATAGGCTCCCATCACCAGCAGATCGGCGCCCTGTTCTCGGACCTGCTCGAGCAGGGCCGCCCCCGGGCGCGCCGCGGCTGCGAGAGGCAGGCCGCGCGCCTCTACCCCGTGGCGGGCGAGCAGGCCCAGCGCGTCCTCGAGCGAGGCCTGGGCCGCATCGCCCAGCGCGGCGAGCACCACCTGCTCCGCCCCCGCCATAAGCGGCAGCGCGTCGTGCAGGGCGCGGCAGGCCTGACGCGATCCGTTCCAACCGACGAGGATCCGCCGGCCCACCGGCAGCGACCAATCGCAGCGGGGCAACACCAGCACCGGACCGCCCGCGCCCATGGCGAGATATTCGGCCACATTGGGCTCGATGGCCTCGAGCCCGCGGTCCTCGGTCTGGGGCACCAGGGTGAGATCGGCCACATGGGCGGCGTCCAGGGTCACCTGGCGCGGATCGCCTTCCACCTCGCGCCAGGCGACGGCCGGGGCAAGCTCGCCCAACAGCTCCGAAAACCGCGCCTTGAGCTGCTCGGCCCGGCGGCGTTGGGCGCGTCGTTGCGCCTCCACCAGATCCGGCCCCACGTAGGCCACCGCCTCGCCGTAGCCCACCGGCAGAAGCGGCGGCGGCAGCACGTGCAGACCGATCACATGCGCATCGAAGCGCTGGGCGAGCAGGCGCGCCGTCTCCAGGCGGCGGTCGAGCCCCTCCTCCTCGCCCACGATCACGAGCAGGGTGTGGTAGCCCATGGCGGCATCGTCCTCTGCGGCGACCCGCATTGGTTACATCCCGACCCGCCACCTCGGCAACCGCCGCGGTGCCGCAGCCCGCCTCCGGATCGCGTCGCCGGCTCGTCTTGACGGCTTCCCACCCCTCTGCCAGCTTGGTTGCGGGCGTGGGGATGCGGGCGCAGGCGGTCATGACGCGATCCGAGCTCATCAGGCGGCTGGCGGCGGCCAATCCC
>JALSJE010000059.1 GCA_026989495.1 Gammaproteobacteria bacterium
GATACGCCCTACGTGGCGGTCCTGCAGGGCGGGGGCCGCTTCCGCCTGACTGGCCTCGCGCCGGGCCGGTGGCGGCTCCGGGTCGCGGCGGTGGGCGCCGACACCCTGGAGGTGGAGGCCGACGCCATCACGAGCCCGCCGCCGCTCCGGCTCGTGCTGCGGGTGAGGGGCGGGGGCTGAGCCGGTGAGCATCGAGCAGCGCAACACGCTCTTCGTCCTCGGCCTGGTGGTGCTGGTGCTGGGTGGCGCCGCCCTCATCGGCTACGTGCTGGTGGCCGACCACGTCGAGCGTCAGATGCAGCGCGACCTCATGCTCGCGGTGCAGGTGCACGAGGCGCAGGAGCGTCGTGCCCGCGCCCGGCTCACGGCCGCCGGGCGCAGCCTCGCCGCCGAGCCCGCCCTGCTCGCGGCCGCGCTCACCGACGACGTGCCCACGGTGGCGAGCATGCTCGACGACCTGCTGGGTCGCGCGGCCGTGGACCTCATCGCCGTCTACATCGAGAGCGGTCAGGCCGGCGTCGGCCGCCGCCCGCACTACGCCTCGCCCCAGGTGCTCGCCTCCGAGCCCTTCCTGCGCCTCGTGCGCGGGCTGGGCCGGCCGGGCGGCGGCCCGGCGGCGACCAGCGCGCTCGTCTTCAACGAGGTGCTGCGGCTGGTGGCCGTGCCGCTGCACGGGCCCACGGGGGGCCGGATCGGGGCGGTGGTGGTGGGCGAGGTCCTGACGGCCGAGCGCGTGCGCGCGCTGGCCGCGGTCACGCGCACCGAGGCGGCGGTCTTCGTGGGCAACGTCGTGGTGGGGAGCACGCTCCCGGCCGAGGCCCTGCCCCTGGAGCGGCTCGCGGCCATGGCGGACGGCGGCGCGGACGCATCCGGCGCCTTCACGGTCGCCGGCGAGCGCTACCGGGGCCGCATCGTGCCCCTGGTGCCCACGGGCGACGCGCATCTGCTGCTCGCGCTCTCCGAGGACGCGCAGTGGGCCCCTTACCGGGCGCTGGCCGTGCGCGGGGCGGCCGCGGCGCTGGTCATCCTCCTGCTCGCCGCCGGCATTGGCCTGTGGGTGAGCCGCGCCTCGCTCACCCGTCCCCTGCGCGAGCTGGCCGCGGCCGTGCGCGCCATCGGCGCCGGCGACCTCACCGTGGAGGTCGAGGCGCGCCGCGGCGACGAGCTCGGCGAGCTCGCGCGCGCCTTCAACCGCATGCTCACGAGCCTGGCCAGCTCGCGCGCCGAGCTGGAGGAGAGCCGCCAGCGCTTCCACGACTTCGCCGCCGCCTCCTCGGACTGGCTGTGGGAGACCGACCGCAACGGGGTCTTCACCTACGTCTCGCCCAGCGTGAGCGAGAGCCTCGGCTACAGCGCCGCCGACCTCGTGGGACATACCCTCGAGCAGGTCTTCCGCGGCGACGAGGTGGGCGAGGTCATGTCGGTGCTGCGCCCGGCGCGCGGCGTGCCCCAGCCCTTCAAGGAGCTGGAGGTGTGGCTCACCTCCGCCGACGGCCACCGCCGCTGCCTGCGCATGAACGGCGTGCCCGTGCGCCGCGGCGAGGCCTTCATGGGCTACCGCGGCACCGCGCGCGACATCACCAAGGCGAAGCAGGACGAGAGCCGCCTCGTGACCCTGGCCAACCAGGACCCGCTCACGGGCCTGGCCAACCGCCGCCGCTTCCTGGGCGACCTCGCCCACGAGCTCAGACGGGCCGAGCGCACCGGGCGCGGCGGGGCGCTCATGCTCCTCGACCTCGACCACATCAAGCTCATCAACGACACCGCCGGCCATGCCGCCGGCGACGAGGTCATCGTCCAGGTGGCGGGTGTGCTGCGGCGGCTGTCGCGCGGCGAGGACCTGCTCGCGCGGCTGTCGGGCGACGAGTTCGCGCTCGCCTTCGCGGGCATGGGCGCCGAGCAGGCGATGGACAAGGCGCACGAGATCCTGGAGCGCATCGCCTCCCTCAAGCCCATGTTCGGCGGGCGCATGATGGGCATCTCGGCCAGCATCGGGGTGGTGCTCTTCCCCGAGCACGGCACCGAGCCGGTCGAGCTGCTGGCCAAGGCCGACACCGCCATGTACGCGGCCAAGGACGCCGGCCGCAACCGCGCCCATCTCTATTCCGAGGAGGACCATGCCCGCGAGCTCATGGACTCGCAGCTCACCTGGAAGGAGCGCATCCAGCGCGCGCTCGAGGAGGACCTCCTCGAGCTCGTCTACCAGCCCATCGCGCCGGCGGCGGGCGGCCCTCCGGCCCGCTACGAGGTGCTGGTGCGCATGCGCGGGCCCGGGGGGAAGCGCTACGGGCCCGGCGCCTTCATCCCCACTGCCGAGCAGTTCGGCCTCATCCGCCAGGTCGACCGCGTGATCGTGTCCAAGGCGCTCGCGCGGCTCGCCGAGCTGCAGCGCGCGGGCGTGGACGTGAGCTTCTCCATCAACCTGTCGGGGCTATCGGTGGGCGATGCCGCCATGCTCGACTTCATCCGCAGCGAGATCGCCGCGGCCGGCGTGGACCAGCGCCGGGTCATCTTCGAGCTCACGGAGACGGCCGCGTGCGAGAACCTGGCAGGCGCCCTGGAGTTCATCCGCGGCATCCGCCAGCTCGGCTGCAAGGTTTCGCTCGACGACTTCGGCGTGGGCTTCTCCTCCTTCTCCTATCTGCGCAATCTGCGCGTGGACGGGATCAAGATCGACGGCAGCTTCATCCGGGAGATCCACCGCAACCGCGAGGACCAGCTCTTCGTCAAGGCCATCGTGGACGTGGCCGCGGGCATGCAGATCCAGACCACGGCCGAGTACGTGGAAAACGCCGAGATCCTGGCGATGGTGCGCAGCCTGGGTGTGGACTACGTGCAGGGCTACTACATCGGCCGGCCGAAGGCGAGCCTGCAGGGGATGCAGCCGCGCGCCGCGCCCTGAGCGCCGACGCGCCTGCCCGCCGTCCTCTTCTTCGCCCCGGCGGCCCCCGCGCCTCAGTCGTAGACCACGCCGCCGCGCAGCACGTGACCGAGGAGCCCCGTCATCTCGGGGTCCACCTTCTCGAACTCCAGAACCTCCCATTCGCCCTCGCGCTCGAGCCGCAGCAGCCGCACCTGCCCGTGTCCGGCGAGCCGCTGCTGCAGGGCGAGCAGGGCCTCGGCGTGGGCGCGGCGGCGGAAGCGGCAGCGGAAGCGGTGGGTGACGTGGCGCTGGGCGCGGAACTGGGCGATGGCCTCCCGCAGCCCCTCGATGAAGGCCGCCCCCAGGCGGCGCTCCAGCTCGGGGTCGGCGGCCATGCCCTCCTCGTCCAGGAACAGCACCAGCCGCAGGATGCGGTTGGTGAAGTACTCGGGCGGGAGCTGGCGCAGGGCGCTCACCGAGACGCGCACGTCCGCCACCGCCGAGGCGGCCGTGACATACTTGGCGCGCCGCCAGGGCGGCGCCAGCGCCTTGAGCACCACGCCCTCGCGGCCCTCGGCGTCCAGCCGGCGCAGCAGGGCGCGCAGGGCCTCGAGGTCGGCGGGGGTGTAGCGTCCGAGCACGGGCGCGGCCGGCAGCCGCGCCGCCTCCACCAGGGCCGCGCGGCGGTCCGGCGGCTCGAACCCGGGCCGGTCGAGGGGCATGAGGTCGAAGACGAACAGCCGCACGTCCTCGGCGATGAAGGGCGGGTGCCCCACCAGGTAGGGGTTCTCGGGGCCGGCCACCTCGGCGCACACCACCCGCTCCGGCTCGGCCTCGAGGAAGGAGGTGTCCATGAGGTCGGAGAGGCGGTCGGTGGTGAAGGGGCACAGGAAGCCCCCGCGGGTGAAGGCGAGCGCCCGCCCGGCCGCATGCACGATGCGCACGTTGTAGCCGTCGATCTTCTCCTCGGCCTGGAAGGGCCCGCCGAACTGCTCGGCGAGCCCGGTCTCCAGCCGCAGGATGCGCCCGATGCGCGGGTAGCCCCACACGATGCGGCCCTCGACGATGACCGTGCCGCGGGGGATGTGGTGCCAGTCGTCGCGGAAGCGCAGGTAGGCCACATCCAGGATCTCCTCGCGCCGGGCCTTGCCGGCGGCGAGGGCCTCGTCCACCACCTCGCGGGGGATCGTGGCCATGGGGCTACGGTGGACGGCGCGCGGCGCATGGTCAAGACGCACAGCCTCGTCCGGGCAGCGCCACCGGCGAGCACGGTTCGGGGGAGAGCGAGGGCGGGGAGGCGGGACGCGGCGCGGGCCCCGTCAGGGGGCTGCTGCCGCCCGGGTCAGCCGCGGACCTTGAGGAGGATGGCGTTGATCTTGTGCTCGTGCAGGCGCGTGCGCACGGCATCCACCTCCGCCAGGCTGCGGAAGGGGCCGATGCGCACCCGGTGCCAGGTCTCCCCCGGCTGGATGCTCACCTTCTGGATGTCGGCCTCGATGCCGATGAGGGCGAGCCGCGCCTTGAGGCGGTCGGCGTCGGCATAGCGGCGGAAGGAGCCGGCCTGGAGCACGTAGACGCCCCGGTCCCGGGCCGCTGGCGCCGCGGCGCGGTCCGCGCCCGCCTTTCTGCGGTCCTCGTCCGGGATCACCACCTCGAGCTCGGGCAGGATGGTGTAGAAATCGAAGCGCGGCCGCGGGGCCTGCGGGGCGTCCTGCTTCGCCCGCGCGGGCGGCCGCGGCTCCGCGGGCGGGCGCTGCTGGAGCCACACCAGGCCCGCCACGGCCAGCCCCAGGGCGAGCCCCGCGAGGAAACCGCCCCAGCCACCGCCCGTCTGGGTGCTGCGCCCCCGGCTCGCGCCGCGCTTGCCGCCTGCCAAGCCCTCTGCTCCCCGGTGCCTGCGCGATCACATGGATTCGGGCGCCGAGACCCCGAGCAGCCGCAGCCCGTTCGCCAGGGTCTGGCGCGTGGCGAGTATGAGCGCGAGCCGCGCGTCCCGCAAGGCGTCGTCGTCCACCAGGAAGGGGACGGCGTTGTAGCAGGCGTGGAAGTCGTTGGCGAGCTCGCGCAGGTAGTGCGCCACCTGGTGCGGCGCGCGCGCCGCGGCCGCGGCCTCCACCACCTCGGGCCAGCGTGCCAGCGTGCGCACGAGGCTGCGCTCGTGCGCCTCGGTGAGCCGCCCGAGGGCGGCCAGCCCGCGGGCGCGGTCGTGGGCGAGCCCCTTGGCCTCGAGCTGGCGCATGACGCTGCAGATGCGCGCGTGCGCATACTGGACGTAGTAGACGGGGTTGTCGGCCGTCTGCGACTTGGCGAGATCCAGGTCGAAGTCCAGGTGCTGCTCGGCCGAGCGCAGCACGTAGAAGAAGCGCGCCGCATCCGTGCCCACCTCCTCGCGCAGCTCGCGCAGGGTCACGAACTCGCCCGAGCGCGTGGACATCTGCACCTTCCGGCCGCCGCGGTAGAGCACCGCGAACTGCACCAGCCGCACCTCGAGCCGCTCGGGGTCGATGCCGAGGGCGGCGAGCGCCGCGCGCAGGCGCGGCACGTAGCCGTGGTGGTCCGCCCCCCACACGTCGATCATGCGCTCGAAGCCGCGCCCGGCCTTGTCCAGGTGGTAGGCCACGTCGGAAGCGAAGTAGGTGGGCTGGCCGCTCTCGCGCACCAGCACGCGGTCCTTCTCGTCGCCGAAGGCGCTCGCGCGGAACCAGAGCGCGCCGTCGCGCTCGTAGACCTGGCCGGCCGCGCGCAGGCGCTCGACCGCGCGCGCGACCGCGCCGCCTTCCACCAGGCTGCGCTCGCTGAACCAGCGGTCGTAGCGCACCCGGAAGGCCTCGAGGTCACGGCGGATGCTCTCCAGCATCACCTCGAGGCCGATGCCGTGCACGCGCCGCCAGGATTCGGGGCCCAGCAGCTCGCGCGCGCGCGCGATGAGGGCGTCCATGTGGCGCTCCTGGTCGCCCTCGGGGGCGTCCGGCGGCAGGCCGCGCGCGACCTCTCCCCAGGGCCTGCGGTGGGCCTCGCCGTCGGCGCGGTGCAGGTCGGCGGCGATGTCGAAGACGTAGTCGCCCTGGTAGCCGTTGGCGGGAAAGGCGACCGGCTCACCGCACAGCTCCAGGTAGCGCAGCCAGACGGAGGCGGCGAGGATGTCCATCTGGCGGCCGGCGTCGTTGACGTAGTACTCGCGCTCCACCGCCCAGCCCGTGGCCTCGAGCAGGTTGGCGACGGCGTCGCCGTAGGCCGCGCCGCGCCCGTGGCCCACGTGGAGGGGGCCGGTGGGGTTGGCCGAGACGAACTCCACCTGCACGCGCCGGCCGCGGCCGGCCTCGCTCCGGCCCCAGGCCTCGCCCTGCGCCAGCGCCGCGCGCACCGCCTCCAGCCAGGCATCGGGGCGCAGGCGGAAATTGACGAAGCCGGGACCGGCGATCTCCACCGCCTCGACCTGGGGCGCCTGCGGCAGGGCCGCCACGATGCGCTCGGCGAGCGTGCGCGGGGACAGGCCCGCGGCCTTGGCCAGCACGAGCGCGGCGTTGGTGGCGAAGTCGCCATGGGCGGAATCGCGCGCGCGCTCGACGGCGGCGGGCGGGGCGTCGGCAGGCAGCACGCCCTCGGCGCGCAGGCGCGCGAGGGCCTCGTCGAGGAGCTGCTGGAGCCGGTCCTTCATGCGGGCGGCGGGCGTCGATGAGGCGAGCGCGTATTATCCCCCGCGCCCGCGCGCGCGCAAGGCCGGCGCGCGCCTCAGGCGCGGGGCGGGAGCCCCTCCGCGCCATCCGGCTGCGCGAGCAGCGCCTCCACCGCGGCGAGAGCGGCACGCCGCATGGGGCGCCCGTCCACCGGGCTGCACGGGGCCTGACGCAGGCCGTCCACGGGGAAGACCGTCAGCTCCACCGTGAACTCGCCCGTGACGAAGCGGAAGGCAGGATAGCCGCGGGGATCGTGGCCGGCGGACGGCCGCAGGCGGCGCTCGCACTCCTCATAGGGGATGTGGCGGGCGGCCAGGAACAGCGCCACCGCCTCGGGCGTGTCGGCGAACAGGTGCAGGTTGATGTCGGAATGGGCCCCGGCGGTGCCGCTCAGCACCGAGCCCACCAGGCGCGGCTCGAAGGCGCTGAGCAGCCGCATGGCCTCGAGGGCCGTGCGCCGCAGGCGCCGCAGGCGCGCGGCGTGCTCGCCGTCGAACAGGCGCCGGTAGGCCGCGAGCGCCGCCTCGATCTCGGCGTTGCGCGGCAGCCCGCAGCCGTCCGGGACGCCGAGCCGCTCTGCGGCCTTGCGCTTGGCGAGCCCGTAGTCGCGGATGCCCTGCTCGTGCATGATGCGCGCGGCCTCGTGCGCGATGCGCTCGCGCAGGCGATCCGCCCCGCGTCCGGGCCGCGCGCCGCCGCGTCTGCCCATGCCTGGGTCTCCCTGCCCGTCTCTAAAAGATGATCTCCGCCGGCGCCCCGCCCGGGCCCGCCTCCTGCGCCGCGCGGCCGGCGCGGGGCACGTTCTCCACGCGGAAGGTCTCGAACACCGCGTCCGCCTGTCCGGGCGCGGCCAGCAGCCCCGTGGCCGGGTCGATGCGCACGGTCACCAGGCCCTCGGGCAGGGGGTGGCGCTCCACGGGCACGCCTGCGAGCGCCGCACGCATGAAGCCTGTCCAGGCCGGCAGCGCCGCGCGCGCGCCGGTCTCGCGCTCGCCCAGCGGCGCGAGCCGGTCGAAGCCGGTCCAGGCCACGGCCACCACCCCCGGGCCGAAGCCGCAGAACCAGGCGTCGCGCTGGTCGTTGGTGGTGCCGGTCTTGCCGGCGATGTCGGGCCGGCCCAGCACGCGCGCCGCCCGCCCCGTGCCGCGCCGGATCACGTCCTGCATCATCGAGCGCATGAGCCAGGCGTTGGCCGCCGGGATCACGCGCGGGGCGGGTTCCCAGCCGCCGTCGGCCGTGGCGGCGCCCGCATCGTCCGCCGGTCCCCCGGCCTCGCAGTCCGGGCACACGCGCCGCGGGCGGGCGCGCTCCAGCGGCTCGCCGTCGGGGCCGCGCACCTCCAGCAGCAGGTACGGGTCCACGCGGTAGCCGCCGTTGGCGAAGACGGCGTAGGCGCGCGCCATCGCCAGGGGGGTGACGCTGCCGCTGCCGAGGGCCAGCGACAGGTCCCGCGGGAGACGGGCCGGATCGAAGCCGAAGCGGGTGGCGTAGCGCACCGCGTAGCCGACGCCGATCTCGCGCAGCAGGCGGATGGAGACCAGGTTGCGCGAGTGCACCAGCGCCTCGCGCAGGCGCGTGGGCCCGTGGAAGCGGCCACTGTAGTTCTCGGGCCGCCAGGTGGCCTCCAGGGCCGGGTCGTCGAAGACCACCGGCGCGTCGTTGATGAGGCTCGCCGGGGTGAAGCCCCGCTCCAGCGCCGCGGAGTAGATGAAGGGCTTGAAGCTGGAGCCGGGCTGGCGCTGGGCCTGCACCGCGCGGTTGAACTTGCTGCGCTTGAAGTCGAAGCCGCCCACGAGCGCGAGAATGGCCCCGTCGGCGGGGTCGAGCGCCACCAGCGCGCCCGCCACCTGCGGCACCTGCGCGAGCCACCAGCTCCCGTCCGCCCGGTGCTCGAGCCGCACCACGTCGCCCGGCGCCAGCACGTCGGCGGCGCGCCGGGGCGCCGGCCCCCGGCGGTCGGTGGAGAGGAAGGGGCGGGCCCAGGCGAGGCCCTCCCACGGGATGGTCACGAGCGTGCCCTCACCCAGGTAGGCGCGCGCCTCGCGCTCGCCCACCGCCACCACCACCGCCGCGCGCAGGCCGCCCACCGGCGCGCGCGCCGCGAGCGCCCGGTCCAGGATGCGCCAGGGTCCCTCGCCCGGGACGGCGCCGTCCAGCCCGGCGGGCAGCTCGAGGCGCGCCTCGGGGCCGCGCCAGCCATGGCGGCGGGTGTAGGCGAGGAGGTTCGCGCGCAGGGCCGCGTTGGCGGCCCGCTGCAGGCGCGGCGAGAGGGTGGTCACCGCCACGTAGCCGTCGGTGTAGACCGCCTCGCCGTAGCGGGCGACGAGCTCCGCGCGCACCATCTCGGCCGCGTAGGGTGCCTCCACCTCGGTGCGCGCCGCGTGCAGGCGCGCCGTCACCGGCGCGGCCACCGCGTCCTCGTACTCCGCGCGCGAGATCATGCCCAGCGCCAGCATGCGCCCGAGCACGTAGTCGCGGCGGGCGCGCGCGCGCTCGGGGGAGGCGACGGGGTTGTCGCGCGACGGGGCCTTGGGCAGGCCCGCGATCATGGCCATCTCGGGCAGGGTGAGGGCCTCCACGTCCTTGCCGTAGTAGACGCGCGCGGCGGCGCCCACCCCGTAGGCGCGCTGGCCGAGGTAGATCTTGTTGAGATAGAGCTCGAGGATGCGGTCCTTGGAGAGGCTGCGCTCGATCTTGAGGGCGAGGAAGATCTCCGCCAGCTTGCGCGCGAAGGTCTTCTCGCGGCTGAGGAAGAAGTTGCGCGCCACCTGCATGGTGATGGTGCTGCCGCCCTGGCGCTTCTCGCCCGTGCGCACCAGCGCGATGGCGGCGCGCACCAGCCCCTGCCAGTCCACGCCCGGGTGCCGGTAGAAGCGGTCGTCCTCGGCCGCGAGGAAGGCCTGCACCAGGCGCGGCGGGATGCGGTCCAGCTCCAGCGGCACGCGGCGCTTCTCGCCGAACTCGGCGATGAGCGAGCCGTCGCGGGCGAGCACGCGCAGCGGCACCTGCAGGCGCACCTCGCGCAGGGCCTCGATGTCGGGCAGGCGCGGCGCGATGTAGAGGTAGGCGGCGGCAAGCGCCAGCACGCCGGCCGCGAAGGCGGCGGTGCCGGCGGCGATCAGCCAGCGCAGCAGGCGCAGGACGGTGCTCATCGGGTCTCGCGGCGCCGCTCGGGCCTGTGACGGGGCTCACGGCTTCGGGAGTGTGACCGGGTATAAAACTTCGCACATCGGGGGACGAATTGCTATTCCCTTTTTTGTGAAAGCGTGCTATATGGCTAGAGGTGGAAATTGAGGTTGCGGCGCAGCTCGCGCTCGCAACGTTCCGCACAAGAAAGGAAAAAGAAGGAAGGATCGTGTTCCTGTTCGGCCGGAAGAAGCCCCCCCTGGTGGGGCTCGACATCAGCTCCACGGCCGTCAAGCTCCTGGAGCTCAGCCGCAGCGGGGAGCGCTACCGGGTGGAGGCCTACGCCGTCGAGCCGCTCCCCCCCAACGCCGTGGTGGAGAAGAACATCGCCGACGTGGAGGCCGTGGGCGAGACCATCCGGCGGGCGGTGCGCCGTTCCGGCACGCGCGCGCGCCATGCGGCGGTGGCCGTGGCCGGCTCGGCCGTCATCACCAAGGTCATCACCATGCCCGCCTCCCTCTCGGAGGATGAGATGGAGGCCCAGATCGAGATCGAGGCCGACCAGTACATCCCCTATCCGCTGGAGGAGGTCAACCTCGACTTCGAGGTCCTGGGGCCTTCCGAGAACAACCCCGAGACGGTGGACGTGCTGCTCGCCGCCTCGCGCTCGGAGAACGTGGACGTGCGCGTGGCGGCGGTGGAGCACGCGGGGCTTGCCTGCCGCATCGTCGACATCGAGGCCTACGCGCTCGAGAACGCCTTCGCCCTCATCGCCGACCAGATGCCCGACCGGGGGGTGGGGCGCACCATCGCCGTGGTGGACATCGGCGCCACCATGACCACCCTCACCGTGCTCCAGGATCTCAAGATCATCTACACGCGCGACCAGGTCTTCGGCGGCAAGCAGCTCACCGAGGAGATCATGCGCCGCTACGGCCTCTCCTACGAGGAGGCCGGCATGGCCAAGCGTCAGGGGGGGCTGCCCGACAACTACGTGCCGGAGGTGCTCGAGCCCTTCAAGGAGGCCATGGCGCAGCAGGTCAGCCGCTCGCTGCAGTTCTTCTTCTCTTCCAGCCAGCACAGCGCCGTCGACCACATCGTGCTGGCCGGCGGCAGCGCCTCCATCCAGGGGGCCGACGAGCTCATCGAGGCCAAGCTGGGCACGCCCACGACCGTGGCCAATCCCTTCGCCAACATGTCGCTCGCGCCCAACGTCAAGGCCCAGGCCCTGGCGAACGACGCCCCCGCCCTCATGATCGCCTGCGGGCTGGCCCTGAGGAGCTTCGACTGAGATGGCCCGGATCAACCTCCTTCCCTGGCGGGAGCAGCTGCGCAAGGAGCGCCAGCGCCAGTTCGCCTTCGTGGCGGGGGCGGCGGTGGTGCTGGCCGTCCTCATCGTGGTCTATCTCCACCTGCACATAGGGCGCCTCATGGACCACCAGGAGTCGCGCAACCGCTTCCTCAGGGACCGCATCGCCGAGCTCGACCGCCAGATCCGCGAGATCAAGGATCTGGAACGCACCAAGGAGAAGCTCATCGCGCGCATGAACGTGATCCAGTCGCTTCAGCGCAGCCGCCCCCAGATCGTGCACGTCTTCGACGAGCTGGTGCGCACCGTGCCGGACGGCGTCTATCTGACCACGGCCGAACTGAGGGGCACGGTGCTCACCCTGCGCGGGGTGGCCCAGTCCAACGCCCGCGTCTCCGACTACATGCGCCGGCTCGACGCCTCCGACTGGTTCAGCGATCCCAGGCTGGAGGTGATCGAGTCCAAGGCGGGCAAGGGGCGTCGCCACGCGGTCTTCACCCTGCGGGTCATGACCGCGAGCCCGGCCGCTCGGGGGGACGCCGCGGCGAAGCAGGAGGGCGGCGCATGAACCTGCAGGAGCTGCGCGACCTCGACCTGCAGAACATCGGCAGCTGGCCCGTGGCCGCGCGCGCCGTGGTGGTGATTGCGTTAGTCGCCCTCGTGCTCTTTCTGGGCTACTGGTTCCACACGCGCGGCCAGCTCGAGCAGCTCGAGCGGCTGCGGCAGAAGGAGACGGAACTCAAGCGGGCCTTCGAGCGCAAGGCGGCGAAGGCGGCCAACCTCGATGCCTACAAGAAGCAGCTCGAGGAGATCCGGCAGACCTTCGGCACCATGCTGCGCCAGCTCCCCAGCAAGACCGAGGTCGCCGGGCTCCTGGTGGACATCTCCCAGACCGGGCTCGCCGCCGGCCTCGAGTTCGAGCTCTTCAAGCCGCAGGACGAGGCGCCCAGGGAGTTCTACGCCGAGCTGCCCATCAGCATCCGGGTGCGGGGCACCTTCCACGAGTTCGGCAGCTTCGTCAGCGGGGTGGCGGCGCTGCCGCGCATCGTCACCCTGCATGATTTCCAGGTGCGGCCGGTGGGCGGGCAGAAGGCGCAGCAGCGCGCCGGCGAACCGCCCGAGCTCGTGATGAACATCACCGCCAAGACCTACCGCTACCTGGAGGAAGGCGAGGAGGCGGGCAAATGAGCGCCGTGCACGGAGCGCGGACCTGGAGCGTCTCCTGGCTGCGCGGGCTGGCCGCGGCCGCGGGCGCGCTCCTGCTGGCCGGGTGCGCCGGCGACATGTCGGACCTCGAGGCGTGGGTAAGCGAGGTGCGGGCGCGGCAGAAGGGGCGCGTCGAGCCGCTGCCCGAGGTCAGGCCCTACGAGACCTTCGCCTACGCGGCCCACGAGCTGCGCGACCCCTTCACGCCGCCCTCCGAGGAGGCGGTGCTGCCGGTGCTGGCCGGCACCGGCTCCAAGGTGCGGCCCAACCTCAACCGCCCGCGCGAGCCGCTCGAGGAATATCCCCTCGACAGCCTGCGCATGGTGGGCATCCTGGAGCTCAAGGGCACGCGCTGGGCCCTCATCAGGGCACCCGACGACACCATCCATCGCGTACGCGTGGGCAACTACATGGGGCAGAACCACGGGCGCATCACGCGCATCGCCGAGACGCAGGTGGACCTGATCGAGATCGTACCGGACGGCCTCGGCGGCTGGATGGAGCGAAAGGCGCAGGTGGCGCTCTCGCAGCCGACGGGCCAAGGGGGATGAGCACATGAGGGGCATGCAGATCCAAAGCAGCCGAAGCCGGCGGACGCCGGCCTGGATCGCCGGGCTGCTCGCCTGGCTCGCCGCCGCGGCCGCCGCCGAAGCCCTCGAGCTCAAGGACCTGCGCTTCGCGGCCCTGCCGGGCGACCGCGTGCAGCTCACCCTCGAGCTGAGTGGTCCGGCGCCCCAGCCGCGCGCCTTCACGGTGGACAATCCCGCGCGCATCGCCCTCGACCTTCCCGGTGTGGCCGCTCGCCTCGAGCGGCGCGTGCGCACGGTAGGCGTGGGCGCGGTGCGCTCGGTGGCGGCCGCCGAGGCGCGCGGACGCACGCGCGTGGTGGTGAGCCTGGTGCGCATGGTGCCCTACCGGATGCGCGTCGAGGGCAACCGCATCGTGCTGCTGGTGGATGCGCCCGCCGTGGCGCAGGCGTCTGCCGCCGCCTCCGGGGCCGCCGCGCCCGCGCCGGCCGCCGCAGCCCGCGCCATCACCGACGTGGATTTCCGTCGCGGCGAGAAAGGCGAGGGGCGCATCATCGTCAGGCTCTCCCGGCCCGGCACGCCCGTGGACGTGCGCCTCGAGGGCGGCAGGATCGTGGCCGAGTTCCTCGACACCAGCCTGCCCGAGCGCCTCGCCCGCCGCCTCGACGTGGTGGATTTCGCCACGCCCGTCAAGCTCGTCGACACCTACGCCGATGGCGCCAACGTGCGCATGGTGGTCACCGCCGTGGGCGACTACGACTACGTCGCCTACCAGTCCGACGACGTCTACACCCTCGAGGTCAAGCCCGTGCCCAAGGCCGAGCGGGAGCGGCGCCGCAAGGAGAAGCTCGGCTACACGGGCGAGCGGCTCTCGCTCAACTTCCAGGACATCGAGGTGCGGGCGGTGCTGCAGCTCATCGCCGACTTCACCGGCCTCAACGTGGTGGTGAGCGACACCGTCAAGGGCAGCATCACGCTGCGCCTCAAGAACGTGCCGTGGGACCAGGCCCTCGACATCATCCTCAAGACCAAGGGCCTGGCCATGCGCAAGATGGGCAACGTGATCCTGATCGCCCCGAGCGAGGAGATCGCCGCGCGCGAGAAGCTCGAGCTCGAGGCGCGCAAGCAGATCGAGGAGCTGGCCCCCCTGCGCGCCGAGTTCATCCAGATCAACTACGCCAAGGCCGCCGACATCGCCGATCTGCTCAAGCGGAAGGAGAACTCCATCCTCTCGCCGCGCGGCAGCGTGACCGTGGACGAGCGCACCAACACCCTGCTGGTGCAGGACACGGCCGAGAAGCTCGAGGAGATCCGCCGCCTGGTGGCCAAGCTCGACGTGCCGGTGCGCCAGGTGCTGATCGAGTCGCGCATCGTGATCGCCACGTCGGACTTCGCCCGCGATCTCGGTGTGCGCTTCGGCTACAGCGCGCTGCGGCGCCGCCGGGGCGACACCCACGTCGCGGGCGTGGGCGGCGGTGCCCCGGGCGTCTACGGTTTCGCGGACGTCAACGGCAACCCCGTGGTCACGGCCTTCGAGGTGCCCGCCGGTTCCGGCAACGAGGGCCTGCTGGTGAATCTGCCGGCGGCGCCGGCCGAAGGCACCCCCGGCGCGCTGACGCTCGCAGTGGGACGGCTCGGCTCGCACCTGCTGCAGCTCGAGCTCTCGGCGCTGGAGGCCGAGGGGCGCGGCGAGGTGATCTCGGCCCCGCGCGTGATCACGGCCAACCAGAAGGAGGCCCTGATCGAGGAAGGCGTGGAGGTCCCCTACCAGCAGGCCGCCGCCAGCGGCGCCACCGCGGTCACGTTCAAGAAGGCGGTGATGAGCCTCTCGGTGACGCCCCAGATCACGCCCGACGACCGCATCATCCTCGACCTGCGCGTGACCAAGGATACGGTGGGCGACAACGTGCCCTCCGGCACCGGTGGCTTCATCCCCACGATCGACACCCGCGAGATCAGCACGCAGGTGCTGGTGAACAACGGCGAGACCGTCGTCCTGGGGGGCATCTACGAGCGGACCAACACCAGCGAGGTGCAGCGCATCCCCTTCTTCGGCGAGCTCCCGGTGGTCGGGGCGCTGTTCCGCAACAAGAAGCGGGTGGACGAGAAGCGGGAGCTGCTCATCTTCGTCACGCCCAAGATCGTCAAGCAGGGGATGCAGGTCTCGGCCCGTTGAGCCCGTGGGCGATAGCGCACGCGCCTGCGACAGGGCGCCTGCCGGTCGCCGGGGGGTGAGGGCGGCGGCGCGGCGGATCTTTCTCGTCGGCCCCATGGGGGCGGGCAAGACCTCCGTGGGCCGTCAGCTCGCCCGGCGCCTGGGCCTGGCGTTCGTGGATGCCGACCAGGAGATCGAGCGCCGCACCGGCGTCGACATCCCCTACATCTTCGAGGTGGAGGGGGAGGCGGGCTTCCGGCGCCGCGAGCGGCGCCTCCTCGCCGAGCTCACGCTCCGGCCCGGCATCGTGCTCGCCACCGGCGGCGGCGCCATCCTCGATCCCGCCAACCGCCGCGATCTCGCCGCCCGTGGCACCGTGGTCTACCTCCACGCCACGGTGGACGAGCAGCTCGCGCGCACGCGCGGCGACCGCCGGCGTCCCCTGCTCCAGGTGCCCGACCCCCGCGCGCGGCTCGCCGAGCTGATGGCCGTGCGCGATCCTCTCTACCGCGAGGTGGCCGACCTGGTGGTCGAGACCGACGGCCGCACAGTGCGCAGCGTGGTGGGCGAGATCCTGCGCCGGCTCCCGCCCCCCAAGCCAGGCGGGGCGGATGCCGGGCCTGCGCCAGCCGGCGGGGGCATGGAGGGGGCGTCCGGGGCGGAATGATATAGTGAAGGAAGGGCTGAAAGATCGTGATTTTTCAGCCCTTCCCCGCGGCAAGCGAGGCCGCGGGAGGGCCCATGCACAGGGAAGGTCATGACGACCCAATGAAAATCCGAATGGCCGCGAAGCTCTATCGCGCTGATCAATCCGCGCAGCGGATCGATCGGAGTTTCCTGAAAAGATGATGCGGACCCTCACCGTCGAGCTGGGCGAGCGCAGCTATCCCATCCACATCGGGGCCGGGCTCCTGGAGCGGGGCGAGCTGTGGCGCCCGCGCCTGCGCGGGCGCCAGGTGATGGTGGTGACCAACGAGGTGGTGGGCCCGCTCTGCCTCGACCGCCTGCGGCCCGCGCTGCAGGGGCTCCAGGTCGAGACGGTGGTGCTGCCGGACGGCGAGGCCACCAAGACGCTGGACACCGTCGCCGGCATCGTCGACCGGCTCATGGCCGCGCGCTTCGCCCGCGACTGCGCCCTCGTCGCCCTGGGCGGGGGTGTGGTGGGCGACATCACCGGCTTCGCCGCCGCCATCTACCAGCGCGGGGTGGACTTCGTGCAGGTGCCCACCACCCTGCTCGCGCAGGTGGACTCCTCTGTGGGCGGCAAGACCGGCGTCAACCATCCCCTCGGCAAGAACATGATCGGCGCCTTCCACCAGCCGCGCGCGGTCATCGCCGACATCGCCACCCTCGACACCCTCCCGGACCGGGAGCTGCGGGCCGGCATCGCCGAGGTCGTCAAGTACGGCCTCATCCGCGACGCGGAGTTCTTCGCATGGCTCGAGGCGCGTATGGACGACCTGCTCGCGCGCGAGCGCGAGGCCACGGCCGAGGCCGTGGAGCGCTCCTGCCGCAACAAGGCCGAGGTGGTGGCCGCCGACGAGCGCGAGGCCGGCCAGCGCGCGCTGCTCAACCTGGGGCATACATTCGGCCACGCCATCGAGACCGGCCTCGGCTACGGCGTGTGGCTGCACGGCGAGGCCGTGGCCGCCGGCATGTGCATGGCCGCGCGCCTCTCGGAGCGCCTGGGGTGGCTGCCCGCCGCCGAACGCGTCCGCATCGAGTCTCTGGTAGAGCGCGCGGGCCTGCCCACTGCCCCGCCCCCTGAGCTGGGCCCGGAGCGCCTGCTCGAGCTCATGGCGGTGGACAAGAAGGTCCAGCGTGGCCGCCTGCGGCTGGTGCTGCTCAGGGCCATCGGCGCGGCGGTGGTCACCGCCGACTTCGACCCGGCAGCCCTGCGCGCCGAGCTGGCCGCCGGCGCCGCGGCGGCCTGAGGGGCATGGCCTCCCCCACCTCCGCGCCCGACCGCTTCCTCGCCCCCTACGCCGCCCACCCCGAGCGCTCGCGCGGGCGGCGACATCCGGAGCCGCCGCCGGCCCTGCGCACCGAATACCAGCGCGACCGCGACCGCATCATCCATTCGGCCGCCTTCCGCCGTCTCATGTACAAGACGCAGGTCTTCGTCAACCACGAGGGCGACATGTTCCGCACGCGCCTGACGCACTCCATGGAGGTTGCCCAGATCGCGCGCACCGCCGCGCGCGCCCTCGGCCTCAACGAGGACCTCACCGAGGCCATCGCCCTCGCCCACGACCTGGGCCACACCCCCTTCGGCCATGCCGGCCAGGACGCGCTCGATGCATGCATGCGGCCCTACGGCGGCTTCGAGCACAACCTGCAGTCGCTGCGCGTGGTGGACGAGCTCGAGCATCGCTACGCGCGCTTCCGGGGGCTCAACCTCACCTTCGAGACCCGCGAGGGCATCCTCAAGCACTGCTCGCCCATGAAGGCCGAAGACCTGGGCGAGCTCGGGCGCCGCTTCCGCGAGGGCACGCAGCCGGGTCTGGAGGCGCAGCTCGTGAACCTCGCCGACGAGATCGCCTACAACAGCCACGACGTCGACGACGGCCTGCGCGCGGGGCTCCTCACGGTGGAGGGGCTGTGCGAGGTCGAGCTCTTCCGCGAGGCCTGGGAGGCCGCCGGGCGCGCCCATCCGGGGATCGCCGGGCGCCGGCGCGTGCACGAGACCGTGCGCCGGCTCATCGACGCCCAGGTGCGCGACCTGGTCGAGACGAGCCGCGCGCGCATCGCCGAGGCCGCGCCGGGCGACATCGAGGCCGTGCGTGCCCTGCGCGAGCCCCTCATCGGCTTCAGCGATCCGATGGGCGCGCGCCACGTGGCCCTCAAGCGCCATCTGCGCGACCACCTCTACCGCCACTACCGCGTCCGCCGCATGACGGCCAAGGCGCGGCGTGTGGTGCGTGCCCTCTACGAGGCCTTCATGGAGGAGCCGGGGCTGCTGCCCCCGGAGGCGGCCGGGCACGCGCGCAGGCTCGAGGCCGAGCAGGGCGAGGGCGGCCGCGCCCGCGCCGTGGCCGACTACATCGCCGGCATGACCGACCGCTACGCCATCGCCGAGCACGCACGGCTCTTCGACCCGGCCCGCCTCACCTGAGGCGGGCGGTGCGCCCGCGTGGGGAGCGTGGCCCGCGGCGAAAGGAACCTGCTACGCTCTGCGCATGCGGATCTACATGCAGACCCCGCCCGTGGCCGACGCCACACCCCGCTACTACCATCTGATCCTGGAGCCGGACCTCTTCGGCGGATGGAGCCTGGTGCGCGAGTGGGGGCAGCAGGGCCGGCCGGGGCGCGTGCGGCGCGAGCACTTCGAGGACCGCGAGGCAGCGGAGGCGGCCTTCATGCGCGTGCGTGACGCGCAGCTCGGCCGCGGCTACCGCGTGGTCTTCGCCGAGGGGGAGGGGATGGGGCCGTGACCGGGACCCGGGACGAGACCGCCTGGTTCGAGACCGAGGCGCTGCGCCAGCGCCTCCAGCTCACGGCCCACCTCGTCGAGAACAGCCCCGCAGCGGTGGTGGTGACGGCGCCGCCCGGCGGCGGGCGCAGCGCCTTCCTCGCGCGTCTCCTGGCGGAGGCCCCGGACCACTGGCGCGGCTGCCTGGTGCGGGGCCACGAGGCGGCCGGCGAGCCGGAGGTGACGGCGGCGCTGGCCGCCTGCCTGGGGGCCGAGGCCGACGCGCATGCGCTGCGGCCGGTCGTGGAGGGGCTCACGCGCAGCGGCCAGCGCGTGGTGGTGGCGGTGGACGACGCCGACGAGCTCGACGAGAGGGCGCTCACGCTGCTGGCGGGGCTGGCCGGGGCGGGCGCGCGGCTGGTGCTCGCCGGCCCGCCCGAGCTCGCCGAGTCGCTGGCCGCGGGGCCGCTGGCCGGGCTCCAGCGCCAGCACATGCCGCTTCCCGCCTTCACCGAGGTCGAGGCGGTCCGCTTCCTGCGCGAGCGTCTGGTCCGCACCCACCGCGACGCGCCCGCCGACGACGCCGAGCTGCGCCGCGCCTGGGCCGCATGCAAGGGCCTGCCGGGGCGCCTCATGGCCTATCTGGAGGCCTCCGCCACCGTCGGACGCCGCGACGAGGCGGCGGAGGCCGGAGCCGCCCCGGCCGGCGGCGCACCGGCGCGACCGCGGCGGGGCTGGGTGGTCGCGGCCGTGGCGGCGCTGGCCACGCTCGCCGTCGGCGCCGGCCTCTGGCGCCTGCTGGGCCTCGGGGGCGGGGCGCCCCGGCCGCTGGAGCAGGCGCTTCCCCTGCCCGACGAGCCCGGCCGCGCCCACGAAGCCGCGGCGACCGGGGCGCCGGGCCCGGCCGCTCCGCCACCGCCACCGCGGGCCTCCTCCCGAAAGGAGCCCGGGGAGGGGGAGACAGGCGCGGCCCGGGTCCCCGAGGGCCGCCCGGAGACAAGGGAGGCTGCCGGCGACGGGCCGGCGGCAGCCGGTGCGCCGCCCGAGCGGCTCGCCGCCGCCACCGTCGAGGCCGTGACGGAAGGCGCGCAGCGCCCGGCCCCCGCCGGGGGGAAGGCGGCGACCGAGGACGTGGAAGCGTACGGTCATGGCGGCACGAAGGAGGAGCTCCCGCCCTCG
>JALSJE010000060.1 GCA_026989495.1 Gammaproteobacteria bacterium
CCGGCGCAGCACCACCCGCCCGTGGGCATCCACGCCGTGGAGCTGGAAGAGCTGCTTTGCCAGATCGAGCCCGATCACGCTAACCTCACGCATGGACGTCGCCCTCCTGTGTCATCGTTTGTCGATCTGCGCCACACCGGGCGCGTGACCCCTCACAGGATGCCACCGCCCGGAAGGAATGGGAGGGCGGCGTCCATACCATCTGAAAAAATTTGATTTTTCAGAGCCGTCCCGCAGCCACGGACGGCCGCGGGACGGCCCATGCACAGGGAAGTGCATGACAATGGGACGAAAAATCGAAATGGACCGCGAAGCACCTCAGCGCTGATCGATCCGCGCAGCGGATTGATCGGAGTTTCCGTCCATGTCTCGTGCTTGCCTCCTTCATCCCCCTGACGGACGACAGGCACCCTGGAACAGGTGCCGTCCCTGGCGGGTCCATCCATGGACCCCATCCCAAGACCGGTGTTCGCGCGCCGCCCGGCCCGGGCCCCGGGACGGGGCTCTGGCCGGATTCGTCCGGCTCGCCATTGTCGGCACGGCGCCACGCCCTGCCCCCGTACCGCAAGCTTGCCGAGCGGCGCGCCGGTCGCCGTGTCCGGAGGTCGTACCGGCTTCCAGACGGCGACCTCACGCTAGCGATGCGAGACAGACTGGCACATCCCCCGCGCCCGGCGCCCCACCGGACCTCCACCCTGCCCTGCGCGCAGCCCTACCAGTTCCACCCGCGCAGTCCGGACTCATCCCTGGCTGCCGTAGGAAAGGTGCTGCAAGGTAGGTCCCCCCAGGCCGCGGCCCGCTTGTGAGCAGGTGCGGGGACTTGCCCCGGGCGCGGGGGGATGCAATCCCCCCGCCCTTGCGGCATCCTTGCCGGGCCCCCGCCGACGCAGGCATGCAACATACCGGCTGGACCGAGAAACGCACCCATGCGGCCCGAAAACGCCGACCGTCATGACTTCGCCTGGGGCGCGCGCCGGCCCGCCCCCTCGGCCCGGGCGCTGCTCGAGGTGCTGCGCCCAGTGATGGGGCACGGCCGGGGCAAACGGCTGCTTGCACGCCTCTGGATCCGCCGCTACGGCGAGGCCGCCGTGGACGTGTGTCGTCTCGGGCTCCGGCTGCGCCTGCGTCCGAAAGGCAACGCGATCGAGGCCAAGCTCCTGTTCGGCGGGCGGCGGCGAGAGGCGGCGGAGCTGAGATGGATCGCAGGCCACCCGGCCAGGACGGTCTTCGTCGATGTCGGCGCCAACATCGGATACTACACGCTGGCCGCCTGTCGGATGGGATTCGAGCGCGTGATCAGCATCGAGCCCAACCCCGATCTGCTGGAGCGGCTGCGCTTCCACGCCGCGTCAAACGGTTTCATCGACCGCCTCTGCGTCTGCGGCTGTGCCGTGAGCGACAGACGAGGCCGCGCCCTGCTTGAGGTTCCCCTCGACGGGGACATGGGCGGCGCGCGCCTGGTCCATTTCCCGTCCGGTTCGGACGCAGCCTGCTCGCGGCATGAGGTGCCGGTCCTGCCTCTCGCCGAACTCCTCGACAGGGAGGGCGTTCGGCGCGTGGACGTGATGAAGATGGACGTCGAAGGCCACGAGGACCGGGTCCTCGCACCCTACCTGGAGACGGCGCCACGGACGGCCTGGCCCGGCGCGGTCATACTCGAGCATCTCTGCGCCGAACGCTGGGCGGTCGATCTGTACGCCATCCTCGAGCGCGCCGGCTACCGGCGCAGAGCGGTGACCCGCAGCAACACGCTGTTCGTCCGGGAGTGCAGAGCGTGAGGGCGCGCGCGCGCATCCGCGTCAAGGTCTCCACCAAGATTCCCGTCGCCCTGCTGCGCCGTCAGCTTCCCGACGCTGCACCGCTCTGGGGAGAGTGCCTTTTCCTGCTCGATCCCGATGCCCAAGACTATGACTGGCTGGTCGCCATCGACGACCTCGCGCCGGCGCGCGGCGAGCGGCGCTCGCGCAGGATCGAGCGGGTGCGCTGTCCGCCGGAGCACACCCTTCTGGTGACCACGGAACCGGCCTGCATCAAATCCTACGGCCGCCGCTTCACCGCGCAGTTCGCCCATGTCCTGACCTCGCAGGAGCGATGGGCGCTGCCGCATCCGGGGCGCATCCACAGCCAGTGCGGCCTGGTCTGGATCTATGGCTACAGCTTCGGAACGGGCCGTGCGCGCAGCTTCGACGCGCTGTGCCGCCAGCCGCCGCCGACCAAGTCGGCGAGCGTCTCCATGGTCTGGTCCCGCAAGGCCGAGCGGCACACCTTCCACCACAGACGCCAGAGGCTGATGCGCTATCTGTGTGATGCGGTGCCTGAGCTCAGGCTGTACGGCGGCGGCCTCCGACCCCTCGACGACAAGGCCGAGGCCATCGATCCCCACGCGTACCATGTCGTGATCGAGAACCACATCGCACACCACCACTGGAGCGAGAAGCTCGCCGACGCCTTCCTCGGCCATGCCTTGCCCTTCTACTGCGGATGCCCCAACGTCGGCGAGTATTTCCCGGCCGAGAGCCTGATACCCATTCCGGCGGACCGCCCCGACGAGGCTGCGACCATCATCCGTGCCAGCCTCGCCGCGGGCGAGCACCGCCGGCGCGCCGAGGCCGTAGCGGAGGCCCGTCGGCTCGTGCTGTACGAGCATAACCTCTTCGCGCTGCTTGCCCGAATCGTCTCCGCGCACCATGCGCCAGGGCGCAGGCCTGCGCCAGGCCACGTCCTGCTCGCGCGCCGTGCCCTGCGCCACCGACACCCGGGCGCGGCGCTGCAGGACCTCATCGACAAGACCCGCGCCCGCCTGCGCTGCAGCCATGCCTGGTCTAAGGAAGGCGCGGCAGGCGTGGAACCCTGACAACCTCCTCCGCCTGATTTCCCTCGTGTCGCCATGCATTTTCTTCGAAAACTCTGATCAATCCGCTGCGCGGATTGATCAGCGCGATAGTGCTTCGCGGTCCATTCTGATTTTCCTTGAGTCGTCATGCGCTTCCCTGTGCATGGGCCGTCCCGCGGCCACGCTCGCCGCGGGGAAGGAAAATCCGGCTAGCCCCTCAGGC
>JALSJE010000061.1 GCA_026989495.1 Gammaproteobacteria bacterium
ATCATCGGCGCGACCACCCTCTCGCAGCTCGAGGCCGACCTCGCCAGCGCCGGGCTGGAGCTGCCCCCCGAGGTGCTCGAAGGCATCGAGGCCATCCACACACGTCAGCCCAACCCCGCCCCTTAGGGGCAGGCGCGGGCCTCGCGCTCAGACGACCCGGAACTGCGGCAGGGCCTGGAGGCCGCCGCGCAGCACGCTCACCCCGAAGCCGCGCTGCATGAGCAGGAAGGCCGCCGCCGAGCTGCGGCGCCCCGTGCGGCAGTAGCACACGTAGTGGGTGGCAGGGTCGAGCTCGTCGAGCCGCAGGCGCAGCTCGTGCAGCGGCAGGCTCACCGCGCCAGGGAGGTGGAAACGGTGGAACTCCTTGGCATGGCGCACGTCGAGCCAGCGCGCGCCGGCGTTGACGCGCCGGCGCGCCTCGTCGGGCTCGATCCAGTGCAGCACCGGCTCCTTGAGCAGGTGATCGAAGTCCCGCTTGGAGAGCCTGAGCAGCACGCCGTCGGTCTCCATGGTGACGGTGGCGTTGCGGCGCCCCTCGGAGATCAGGGCCTCCTCGCCGAAACCCGCCCCCTCGCCGAGGCGCGCGAGCTCGATGGTGCGCGTCACGCGTGCGCGCCCGCTGTCGATGAGATAGTAGTAGTCGCCTCGCTCGCCCTGGCGCACGATCACGTCGCCCGCGCGCACCGGCACGGGCTCGATGCGCTCGAGCAGGTGGCGCAGGTTGGCGGGCGGCACGGCGCGGAAGGGCAGCGCCCGCAGCAGGCGCCGCAGGCGCTTGCCGCGCTCGCGCGCGGCGTCGTCCTCGTCCCCCGCATGCCCGCCCGGAGACTCCAGTGCGGTCACCTGGTCCCAGGTGAGCATGTAGTCGAGGAGGTTCGCGTCCACCCGCAGCACCGTGACCGGGCTGAGGGCCACGGCCGTGGCGCGGCGCGGCTGGCGGTCGCCGATGGGATGGCGGGCCTCCTCGGTGCCCGCCTTGACGATGCGCTCGGCGTCCTCGTCCGGGAAGACCAGCCGCACCTGCCCGGAGAGCAGATAGATGGCCTGGTTGTCGAGCTCGCCCCGCCGGAACAGCACGGTTCCGGCAGGATGGCTCTCGAGCACGGCCAGGGAGACGAGCTCGTCGAGCCGCTCCGCCGACAGGCTGCTCAGCGGCACCAGCCCGCGCAGGACCTCACGGTCGGGCATCAGGCCGCCAGCCGCTTCCTCCATCCCTTCGCGTTGCGCCTCCCGCATCATGGCCTCTCACCTCCTGCCGCGGCCCGACCGCGGCGCCCGTTCGTTCTTGGTTCTTCTCGCCCTGCGCCATGTGCGGCGAGCCTTCCATCCTAGCCCCTGGCGGATGGCCTGCCGTGACGGCCGTCACGCCCTCCCTTGAAGCCTACCCGCCCGGCGCTATATTCAGGTATGAGCGCCTTTTCTTCCCGCGAGGTCCGAGGAGGTGACGCCATGATCGTCTCCACGACCGATCCCATCACCGGCCGCGACATCAAGGACCCGGAGAACCACCCCTACATCATCGAGGGCGAAGGCGAGATGGCGGTGAAGATCTACTTCGAGTCCGAGGAGACCAAGCGCCAGTATCTCGAGCTCGAGGTCGAGAACCCCGCCAAGCATTTCGAGCACAGTCTCGACAACCCGGCCGGCATGGGCCCGGGCGACACCAAGCACGTCTGAGGCCCGCGGCGCGTGCCCGCGGAGAACGGCAGGCACGCGCCGGCAACCGATCGCGCGGCGCCCGGCAGCGGGGAGGGTGGTTCATGCCATGACGCAGGCGCCGGAGACGCTGCGCGAGCGCATCGTGGACGCGGCCGTGGCGGAGGCCGAGGCGCGCGGCTCGTGGGAGGCCGTGCGTCTGCACCACGTCGCCGGACGCCTCGGCATCGGCCTGGAGGACATCCGCGCCTGCTTTCCCGAGAAGGACGCCCTCATCGACGCCTGGTTCGACCGGGCCGACCGGGCGGCCCTGGCGGCCGCGGCGGCACCCGGCTTCCGCGAGCTGTCCCTGCGCGAGCGGCTGGTGACGGTGATCTGGGCCTGGCTGGAGTCCATGGCCGTCCATCGCCGCGTCACGCGCCAGATGATCCTCAACAAGCTCGAGCCCGGACACATCCACATCCAGGTGCCGGCCCTCATCCGCATCTCCCGCACGGTGCAATGGATGCGCGAGGCGGCCGGCATCGAGCACGCGGGCCTGCGCCGGGCGGTGGAGGAGACGGCGCTCACGGCCATCTACCTCGCCGCCTTCGGCCGCTGGATGCTGGACGGCTCACCCGATAGGATGGAGACGCGCCGGCTGCTCGAGCGCCTGGTGGCGGCCTTCGTGGCCGTGCACGCACCCCGGGAGAGGCGCGGGCCTGCCCCGTCCGCGCCGGCCGGCACAGGCCCCGCCGGCTAGCGGCGGCCTGGCTGCCATCGTCTCCCGCCGGCGTGGCGCAAGACCCGGCGCCTCGGGCACGGGGCGGCGCGGAGAGCCAGCTTGGACCCTTTCACCCATGCCCTGAGCGGGGCGCTGGCAGGGCGAGCCCTGGCACCTGCGCCCGCCTCTCCCGCAGGAACGGCCCGCACGGCCCTCTGGACGGGGCTGGCGGCGGCGCTGGCGCCGGACGCGGACTATCTCCTGCGCCTTGCGGCCGATCCCCTCACCTACCTCAACTGGCACCGGACCTTCACCCACTCGCTCCTGCTGCTGCCCCTGTGGGCGGGCCTGCTCACGGCGCTGCTGGGGCCGGCCCGGCGCCGGCTGGGAAGCGGGCGAACGGGGCTCATCGTCGCCACCGGGATGGCGCTCCACATCCTGCTCGACCTCGTCACGCCCTTCGGCACCGCCGTCCTGTGGCCGCTCGGCGGGCGCCGCTTCAGCCTCTCGTCCACCTTCGTGGTGGACCCCCTCGTGACGGTGCCGCTGCTCGCCGGGCTGGTGCTGGCATGGCGCGCCGACCGGCGGG
>JALSJE010000062.1 GCA_026989495.1 Gammaproteobacteria bacterium
TGCTGGATTGTGATGAAAATGGGGTGGCCTTTCTCGTGAAGGATTTCGAAAGAACTCGTGAAGGGATAAACTGCCGGTTTCTGGCCCTGATTTCAGGGGGATTCGATGGAGAGGGTTGTCTGGTTTGGGTTGCCAACCGAAGTTGATCGAAAGTAACCGGTAAAGAAGCGCAGCGGGCACATGGGACCTCGTTTAGTTGGCGTTGCCCCGCTTTATCGTCTCTTGAGCTTTTGGCGCCACCTTGGTTAGCGAACAGGGAGACTGTCTCATAGGGCATCTGTCGTCAGTCTCGGCGATTTGAGTGACTTGCAGGTGGCGGAGCTGGACGGGTTGGGGCGGGTGGTTGCGCTGTTCGTCTATGGGGAGCGTGCGCATGTGCCGTCGGTGGTGACGCGGACGGCCCTGTGGGGGCCGACTCGCAGCCGGATCAGACCATCGCGGTACTGCTGCCGCCTTCCCGCCGACCCCTGCGCGCGGCTTGAAGCCGCGCCAGGGACGCAGGAGGGATCGAGCCAGGCGAAGTGGATCGCCGAGGTGTGGATCCGGATCGTGCGGACGCGCTGCTTCAGTCCCGTCCCGTGTCGGCGGGCGGGCGCCGCACCTCGTGGGTCCCCCCGGGTCCGGCCGGTCGGGATGTCTCCTGGGGACCGGCAGTCCCCTCCCGTGGGGCGGCATCGGAAGCCGGCCCCGCTGCCGTGGGGCCGGTGCCGCCGTGCGCCTTGCCGCAGCCGGCCGATGCGGGTGTGGCTGCGGCGAGGGCGAGCGCCGTGAGGAGGATGGTGGCAGATGGTTTCCTTCGCATGGTGCCCCTCCCGTGGCGGAATGGCGTATCCAAGTCTGAAAGAAACGCTATCACAGTGTGGCGGCGCGGGGGAGGTCCGTCTGTCGGTCCGGTCGATGCGATCCCATACTTGGAAGGGGGGATATGGTGCCGCCCGCACCGCGATTGGCTATGCTTCGGGCTTCGTGCTGATGCTGCTTTCAGGAGGTGCGATGTCCATGCCAGGCACGTTTCATCCCCCGCGTCGGGTGCTGATGGGGCCCGGCCCCTCGGACGTGCATCCGCGGGTGCTGGAGGCGATGGCGCGGCCGACGATCGGCCATCTGGATCCGGAGTTCGTCCGCATGATGGACGAGCTCAAGACGATGCTGCAGGCCGTCTTCCGGACGGAGAACCGGCTGACGCTGCCGGTCTCGGCGCCGGGCTCGGCGGGCATGGAGTGCTGCTTCGTGAATCTCGTGGAGCCCGGCGACAAGGTGATCGTGTGCCGCAACGGGGTCTTCGGCGAGCGGATGCGCGAGAACGTGGTGCGCTGCGGCGGGGAGGCCGTGGTCGTGGACGATCCCTGGGGTGAGCCGGTGGATCCCCAGAAGCTGGCGGATGCGCTGAAGGCGCATCCGGACGCGAAGGTGGTGGCCTTCGTGCACGCGGAGACCTCGACCGGTGTCCGCTCGGATGCCGAGACCCTCGTGCGGCTGGCGCGCGAGCACGGCTGCCTCACCATCGTGGACACGGTCACGGCGCTGGGCGGCATCCCCGTGGAGGTGGACGCCTGGGGCGCGGACGCGGTCTATGCGGGCACGCAGAAGTGCCTCTCGTGCGCGCCGGGGCTCGCGCCCGTGACCTTCAGCGAGCGGGCGGCCGAGCGCATCCGCGCGCGCAGGAGCCCGGTGCAGAGCTGGTTCCTGGACCTGAACCTCGTCATGGGCTACTGGGGCGAAGGGGCGAAGCGCACCTATCACCACACCGCACCGGTCAACGCGCTCTACGGGCTGCACGAGGCGCTGCAGATCCTGCTCGAGGAAGGCCTGGAGAACGCCTGGGCGCGCCATCGCCGGCACCACGAGGCGCTGAAGGCCGGGCTGGAGGCCATGGGGCTGGAGCTGGTGGTGCGGCCGGAGGCGCGGCTGCCGCAGCTCAACGCCGTGCGCGTGCCGGAGGGCGTGGACGAGGCGGCGGTGCGCCGCGCGCTGCTGGAGCGCTTCGGGCTGGAGATCGGGGCGGGCCTCGGCGACTTCGCCGGCAAGGTCTGGCGCATTGGGCTCATGGGGGCGAGCTGCACGGAGCGGCACGTGCTGCTGTGCCTCTCGGCGCTGGAGGCGGTGCTGGCTGACATGGGGGTGCGCCTGCCGCGCGGGGAGGCGGTGGAGGCGGCGCGCGCGGCCTGGGCGGCCTGATGCGGTTCTCGTTCCGGCGGGGCTGGCCCTCGCTCCCGTAGGCGCGGCTTCCAGCCGCGCCGGGGCCGGCAGGATGCCGGCCCCACGAGCGGGAGGCCGGGGCCGGCAGGATGCCGGCGCCACATGGACGGGATGGGCGGTACAGGCTTGCTGGAAGTCGAATCCGGGGAGCTTTTAGCCTTCCAAGAAGGCTGGATCAGGCTCACCGAATCAGCCGGTGCCGAGGCGGGTGACGTCGACGTGCACCTTGAGGCGCTGGCCCGGGTGGAGATAGTCGCTCAGGCGCAGGCCGTTCCAGCGCAGCAGGTCGCGCACGCTCACGCGGAAGCGGCGGGCGATGCGCGAGAGCGAGTCGCCGCGGCGGACGATGTAGTGAATCGTGCGGCGCGTCTCCTCGGGCAGCACGGCGCTCGCGGTCATGGGAGGTGCGGCGGCCTGCCGCCTGTCCACCCAGATCACGAGCCGCTGGCCCGGGCGAAGGGGATCGCGCAGAGCCATGCCGTTCCACCGCGCCAGCCGTCGCATGGAAACCCCGTAGCGGCGCGCGATGGTCCAGAGGCTCTCGCCCACGCGCACCCGATGGACGAGCCGCCGGGCGCCGTGCGGCCGGCTCTGGAGCCTGCGCAGACGCGCCTCGGCGCTCAGCGTGTAGGCCTCGGGCGCGCGCGCCGCCACGGGGATGAGCAGGTGCTGGCCGACGCGGATCAGGTGGCCGCGGATGCGGTTCACGCGCCGGATGTCGGCCACG
>JALSJE010000063.1 GCA_026989495.1 Gammaproteobacteria bacterium
GGCATCCTGCCGGCCCCACGGCGCGGCTGGAAGCCGCGCCTGCGGGGGAGAGGGCGCAGGGACGGCCTGGAAGCCGCGCCCACGGGTTCGTGGTGTGCCCGGCCCCGGCGGGCCCTTGCCCGGCCAGGCGCAGGCGCATTTGACACGTGGACGACCGGGTGGAAAGTTCGCTTTCCATGGGGATCTCCACGCGGGAGGCGGCTGCGGCCGCGGCGGCGGGGATCGCGCTGCTGCTGGCCGCGGGCGCGGCGGCGCCGGTCCCCGGCGGCGCCCCGGATCCGCCCGAGGTGCGGGTGTGCTGGGGCTACGGCTGCGCCGAGCGCGCATGGGTACGCATCCCCGAGCCGGACTGGTCGGCGGTGGTGGCCCTGCTGCGCCCGCCCGCGCCGGAACCCGCCGCCGAGCGCCGCCGCCTCCGTGCCGCCATCGCCCTGCTCGACGCCGCCATCGGCCGGCTGACGCCCGTCGGGCAGGATCTGGCCGGGAGCCAGCCCTGGGGCGGGCTGCCGGGCCAGCAGGACTGCATCGACGAGTCCCTCACCACCGAGGCGCTGCTGCAGGCGCTGGAGCGGGCCGGCCTGCTACAATGGCATCGCGTCATCGGGCGTGTGCGGCGCGCGCCCTTCGGCGTGGATGTCCACTGGACGGCGGCCATCGCCGAGCGGACCACGGGGCGCGCCTGGGCCGTGGACCCCTGGTTCGGCGACCAGGGCGAGCCGGCGGTGGTGCAGCCGCTGGCGGACTGGCTCCGCGGGGCGCCGCCTCCCGATCCCCCGCCGCGGCGCCGCAGCCGGGGCCTGGCGGCGCGGCTGCTGTGGAGCGCAGACGAGGATGAGCCCTTCTGAGCGGCCCGGCCGGCCGGTGATCTTCGGTGAGGTCCTGTTCGACTGCTTCGAGGACGGCTCGCGCGTCCTCGGCGGCGCCCCCTTCAACGTCGCCTGGCACCTGCGCGGCTTCGGCCTCGATCCCCTCCTGGTCACGCGCGTGGGCGAGGACGGCCTCGGGGCCGAGGTGCGCGCGGCCATGGCGCGCTGGGGGCTGGATGCCGCCGGGCTCCAGGCCGACCCGGAGCGGCCCACCGGCACGGTGCAGGTGCGGCTCGATGCCCGGGGCCAGCCCGCCTTCGAGATCGTGGCCGACGTGGCCTGGGACCGCATCGCGGCCGAGGCGGCGGTGGCCGCGGCCCGCGCCGCAGGACCCGCCCTCCTCTACCACGGCACCCTCGCTGCCCGGTCCCCGGGCTCGGCCGCGGCGCTGGCGGCCCTGCGCGGGCTCGGCGCGCCCGCCTTCGTGGACGTGAACCTGCGCCCGCCCTGGTGGACGGCCGAGGGGGTGCGGAAGCTCCTGGCCGGCGCCCGCTGGGCCAAGCTGAACGACGCCGAGCTCGCCACGCTCGCCGGCGGCACGGACGGCGGCACGGAGGCGGCCGAGGCCCTGCGCGCGCGCCATGGTCTGGCGGCCGTGATCCTCACCCGCGGTGAGCGCGGGGCGGCCGTCGTCCACGCGGGCGGCGTCGAGGAGGCCGCCCCCGAGCCGGTGCGCGACCTGGCGGATACGGTGGGCGCGGGTGACGCCTTCGCCGCCGTCGCCATCCTCGGCCTGCTGCGCGGCTGGGGCTGGGCCGAGATCGTGGCGCGGGCCGTGGCCTTCGCCGCCGACATCTGCCGCGTGCGCGGCGCCGTCACCGAAGACCGCACGCTGTATGCGCGCTGGCTGGCACGCTGGGGGGAGATCACGCCGGCATGAGCGAAGGGCCCCACGGCGATCCGCTCTACATCGCCCTGATCAGCCTCCATGGGCTGATCCGCGGCCACAGCCTGGAGCTGGGCCGCGACGCCGACACCGGCGGGCAGGTCAAGTACGTGCTGGAGCTCGCCCGGGCGCTGGCCGAGCACCCGGACGTGGGGCGGGTGGACCTGCTGACGCGCCAGGTGATCGACCCCAAGGTGGCCCCGGACTATGCCGAGCCGCTGGAGGAGATCGCCCCCGGGGCCTTCATCGTGCGCCTGCCCTTCGGGCCGCGGCGCTACCTGCGCAAGGAGGTGCTGTGGCCCTACCTGGACGCCTTCGTGGACGAGGCCCTGCAGCACTTCCGCCGCGTGGGGCGCGTGCCCGACATCCTCCACAGCCACTACGCCGACGCCGGCTACGCCGGTGCGCGGCTCGCCTCGCTCCTCGGCGTGCCGCTCATCCACACGGGCCACTCCCTCGGGCGCGTCAAGCGCCAGCGCCTGCTCGAGAAGGGCGCCAGGGAGACGGCCATCGAGCAGCAGTACAACCTCAGCCTGCGCATCGAGGCCGAGGAGCGCGCCCTCGACACCGCCGCGCTCGTCATCGCCAGCACGCGCCAGGAGGTCGAGGCGCAGTACGCCCTCTACGACAACTACCACCCCCGGCGCATGGAGGTGATCCCGCCGGGGGTGGACCTCTCGCGCTTCCGGCCGCCGGCGCGCGGCGAGCCCGCCCCGCCCATCGCCGCCGAGCTCGCCCGTTTCCTGCGCGACCCGCGCAAGCCCATGGTGCTGGCGCTCTCGCGCCCGGACGAGCGCAAGAACATCCCCACCCTGGTGCGCGCCTACGCCGAGAACCACGCCCTGCGTGCGCGCGCCAACCTGGTCATCGTCGCCGGCAACCGCGACGACATCCAGACGATGGAGCGCGGCCCGCGCGAGGTGCTGACCCAGCTCCTGCTCCTCATCGACCGCTACGACCTCTACGGCCACGTGGCCTACCCCAAGCGCCACGAGCCGAGCGACGTGCCCGACCTCTACCGCCTCGCCGCACGCACCCGCGGGGTCTTCGTCAACCCGGCGCTCACCGAGCCCTTCGGCCTCACCCTGATCGAGGCCGCCGCCTCGGGGCTCCCCGTGGTGGCCACCGAGGACGGCGGCCCGCGCGACATCGTCGCCGCTTGCCGCAACGGCGTGCTCGTCGATCCCCTCGACGCCGACGCCATGGGCGAGGCCATCCTCGAGGCCATCGGCGACCGCGCGCGCTGGCAGCGCTGGTCGCGCAGCGGCATGCGCGCCGCCCACCGCCATTACAGCTGGCAGGCCCACGTGCGCCGCTACCTGCGTGCCGTGCACCGCATCATCGGCCGCCGGCACCGTGCGCGCCGTTTCCAGCCGGCCAAGAGCCGCCTGCCCACGGTGGACCGCATGGTGGTGTGCGATATCGACAACACCCTCATCGGCGACCGGGCCGCCCTCGAGGCCTTCCTCGAGCGGCTGCGCGCCGAGGGCGGGCGTGTGGGCTTCGGCGTGGCCACCGGGCGGCGCATCGAGAGCGCGGTCAGGGCCCTGCGCGAGTGGGGCGTGCCCATGCCCGACCTCCTCATCACCGCGGTGGGCAGCGAGATCCACTACGGACACGCCGGCCTCGTGGAGGACCAGGCCTGGAGCCGCCACATCGACTACCGCTGGCAGCCCGAGGCCCTGCGCGCGGCCATGAAGGCCCTGCCAGGGCTGAAGCCCCAGCCGCGCGAGGAGCAGCGCCGCCACAAGATCAGCTACTTCTGGGACCCGGACAAGGCCCCCGGCGTGCGCGAGATCCAGCGCCACCTGCGCCAGCGTGACCTGCACGCCAACGTCATCCTCTCCCACGGCGCCTACCTGGATCTCCTCCCCATCCGCGCCTCCAAGGGGCTGGCCATCCGCTACGTGGGCATGAGATGGGGCATCCCCCCGGACCGTTTCCTGGTCGCGGGCGACTCCGGCAACGACGCCGAGATGCTCTCCGGCGAGAGCCTCGGCGTGGTGGTGGGCAACCACAGCCCCGAGATCGCGCGCCTGCGCGGCCGCCCCCGGGTCTACTTCGCCCAGGGGCACCACGCCTGGGGTATCCTCGAGGGCATCGACTACTACGACTTCTTCGGCGAGGTGCGCGTGCCCAACGACGAGCTCGACGAGAGCGTGGGCGACATCCGCCAGCAGGCCGCCACATGAGCGCCGCGACCCGCATCTTCGCTTCCGGCGGGACGACGGGCGACGCGCTCGCCGAGGCCCTCACGCGCAACCGTGAGGGCTTCTACCTGCTGCTGCGTCGCTACATCGCCCTCGGGCGCCCCTTCCTGCTGCGTTCCGACCTGTGGGACGAGTTCCAGCGCTTCTGCGCCGAGGATCCCCTGGGCAAGGCCCTGTGCGACACCGAGCTCGCGCGTGCCATCGGGGCGGCGCAGGAGGCTGCGCTCGACCCGCCGTGGGTGTGCCTCGCCATCCGCGTGCGCATCGGACGCTGGCGCTACCTGCGCTTCCACGTCGAGGCCATGGAGCACGAGGAGATCTCGGTCTCGGACTTCCTCGCCTTCAAGGAGCGGCTGGTGGACGGGCCGCGCGGCGAGTGGGTGCTGGAGATCGACCTCGGCCCCTTCAACCGCGAGTTCCCGCGCCTGCGCGAGGCGCGCTCCATCGGCCGCGGGGTGGAGTTCCTCAACCGGCGCCTGTCCAGCCAGCTCTTCGACGAGCTCGGGAAGGGCGACCGCAAGCTGCTCGAGTTCCTGCGCGTGCATCAGTGCCAGGGCCGCCAGCTCATGCTCAACGAGCGCATCGCCGACGTGCCTGCCCTGCGCCGCGCCGTGCGCCGCGCCGAGGAATACCTCGCCGCCCAGCCGCAGGAGGCGGGCTGGGAGGCCGTCGGGCACATGCTCGAGGGCCTCGGCTTCGAGCCGGGCTGGGGGAGGACGGTGGCGCGCATGCGCGAGACGCTCGGGATGCTCTCCGACATCCTCGAGGCCCCGGAGCCCGGGACGCTGGAGCGCTTCCTCGGGCGCATCCCCATGATCTTCAAGCTCGCCATCGTCTCCGTGCACGGCTACTTCGGCCAGAGCCGCGTGCTGGGGCTGCCGGACACGGGTGGGCAGGTGGTCTACATCCTCGACCAGGTGCGGGCGCTGGAGCATGAGATGCGCGTGCGCCTCCACGAGCAGGGCCTCGACATCGAGCCCGAGATCGTGGTGCTCACGCGCCTGATCCCGCAAGCGAGCGGCACCACCTGCGACCAGCGCCTCGAGCACATCGTCGGCACCGAGCGCGCGCGCATCCTGCGCGTGCCCTTCCGCAGCGAGACGGGCGAGATCGTCCCGCACTGGATCTCGCGCTTCGAGATCTGGCCCTATCTGGAGCGCTTCGCCGCGGATGCCGAGAAGGAGCTGCTCGCCGAGCTCGGCGGGCGCCCCGACCTCGTCATCGGCAACTACTCCGACGGCAACCTGGTGGCCACGCTGCTGGCCCAGCGCCTGCATGTGACCCAGTGCAACATCGCCCACGCCCTCGAGAAGGCCAAGTACCTCTACTCCGACCTCTACTGGCGCGAGAACGATCCCCAGTACCACTTCGGCTGCCAGTTCACGGCCGACCTCATCGCCATGAACGCGGCCGACTTCATCATCGCCAGCACCTACCAGGAGATCGCCGGGCGCGAGGACGTGGTCGGCCAGTACGAGAGCTACATGGCCTTCACCATGCCGGGCCTGTACCGCGTGGTGAACGGCATCGACGTCTTCGACCCCAAGTTCAACATCGTCTCGCCCGGGGCCGACCCGCACGTCTACTTCCCCTACACCGAGCGGGCGCGCCGGCTGCGCG
This sequence comes from Gammaproteobacteria bacterium, assembly GCA_026989495.1. Lineage (GTDB taxonomy): Bacteria > Pseudomonadota > Gammaproteobacteria > S144-34 > S144-34 > S144-34. The sequence continues at coordinate 5,583 of JALSJE010000063.1, forward strand.
GCCTCCACGGCGAGATCGAGGCCATGGTCTGCGGCGGGCCGGACGGGGCGAGCCGCGGCCGGCTCGCCGACCGCGACAGGCCGCTGCTGTTCTCCATGGCGCGCCTGGACCGGATCAAGAACATCGCGGGGCTGGTGGAGTGGTACGCCCGCAGCGAGCGCCTGCGCGAGACGGCGAACCTCCTCATCGTCGCCGGCCACGTGGATCCCGAGCGCTGCGCCGACCGCGAGGAGCGCGAGCAGGCCGAGCGCCTGCATGCCCTCATGGACGCGCACGACCTGGACCACCAGGTGCGCTGGGTGGGCGCGCAGCTCGACCGCAACTTCGCCGGCGAGCTCTACCGCTGGGTGGCCGACCGGCGCGGCGCCTTCGTGCAGCCGGCCCTGTTCGAGGCCTTCGGCCTGACCGTGATCGAGGCCATGACCTCGGGGCTGCCCACCTTCGCCACCCGCTACGGCGGGCCGCTCGAGATCATCGAGCACGGCGTCTCGGGCTTCCACATAGACCCCAACCACGGCGAGGAGGCGGCCGCGCTCATGGCCGAGTTCCTCGAGCGCTGCGCCGAGGACCCCGGGCACTGGGAGCGGCTGTCGGAGGGCGCCCTGCGGCGCGTGGCCGAGCGCTACACCTGGGCGCGCTACGCCGAGCGCATGATGACGCTGTCGCGCATCTACGGCTTCTGGAAGTACGTGACCAACCTGGAGCGCGACGAGACGCGCCGCTACCTGGAGATGTTCTACGCCCTGCAGTACCGCCCGCTCGCGCGGGCGGTGGCGGACAGGCGCGGCTTCCAGCCGCGCGGATGAGGCGCGGCTTCCGGCCGCGGGCGGACGGTGTACAGTGGACGGTGGACGGGAAGCAGGCGGCAGGCGGCGGGGAGGGAGGCTCCCGGCCGACATCCCTTGCCGCTCCCGGGAGAGGGCGTCGTGCGCCGCGCACCGGCCGAGTACTACGGCATCCGCCGCCTGAACCCCTATCAGGGGGTGATCCAGGTCATCGACCTGGGCGGCGTGCGCATCTACTCCTCGGACGGACGGCGCTGGCAGGTGCGGCGCGTGGAGGTGCCGGCGGGGGTGCGCGCCGCGGGCGAGATCCCGGCCGCGGAGGCGCGCGCGGCCCTGGAGGGCCGCCCGCCCGTGCCCTGGCCGCTCGCCGACCGCCACGAGCTGTGGCTGCTCGACCGCCGCGACGGCCGCCCGCTCGCCCTGCTCGCGAGCTGCCGCTGGCGCTGGGAGGCGGCCATGCCCGAGGACCCCACCTGGCGCCCTTTCGCCGCCGGCGCGGCCCGTTTCCGCAGCGCCGCCTACGAGCGGGCCACCGGCCTGCGCCAGGGGCATGCCGAGCGCCTGGCGCGGCTGGTCGAGCACGCCGCGCGGCCCCACCCGCGCGCCCAGTGGTTCGAGCGCCGCCCCGACGGCTCGGGCCTGGGGCTGCACGGCCTGCGCGTCGGCCCCGAGCTGGCCGGGCGCGTGCTCGCGCGCACGGCCTTCCCGGAGCTGCTCGTGCGCGAGGACTGGGAGGATCCGGCCGAGCGCGCGCTGGTGGCCGACTATCACGCCTGGCACGCCCCGGCGCTCCTCGCCCACTGGGACCTGCGCCCGGCCACCCGCGCGCGCCTGGAGCGCGCGGCGGCCGCGCGGCCCGTGGCCCTGCTGGAGGCCTGGCCCGCCATCCCGGAGGTGCTGGATGCGGCGCGTGTGCGCGTGGCCCTCGTGCAGGGCCGCCTCATGCGTGCCGCGCGCTGAGGGGGGTGCCTTCCGGCGGGATCGGGGCTATCTTCCCGCCGGGACTGCGGCGCCCGTGGTCGGCCGCTGGCTCGCTGGCGCGCCGTGTCATGACTCGGAGGGGGGATGAGATGAGGGCTTCCGGGCTCGTCGGTCTCCGGCTGCTGATGCTCCTCGTGCTGGCCGCCGCGGCGGGCTGCGCCGCGCCGACCACCCGCCATGCCCGGCCGTCCGACGAGGCCGTGGCGCGCGAGGCGCAGAAGCAGCGCGAGATCGCGCTCATGACCTTCGTTGACCGCTACCGGCGCCTGGACCGGGTGGCCTATCCGCTGCTCAGGGCCGCGGTACCTTTCTGCACCAAGAGGACCACCCGCGCGGCGGGCCTGCGGCTCGCGAACAGGCACAGCTTCCCCAAGGACCTCAGGGACGCCGCCGCCAGGCTCTTCGGCGCCGACGAGGCCGTGCGGGTGCTGTACGTGCTCCCCGGCGGCCCCGCCGAGGCGGCCGGCCTGCAGCCGGGGGACGTGCTGGCGAAGATCGGGGGCAGGACCGTCCCGGCCGGTCCGCGCGCGGTCGATGGAGCCCTTTCGCTCCTCAGGGAAGCCCTGGCCCCGGGGCGGACCGTTTCGCTCGGCATCGTGCGCCAGGGCAGACCGATGGACCTGTCTCTCTCCTCGGAGGAGATCTGCGATTACGGGGTGCTCCTGGCGCCGGGCGACGAGGTCAACGCCTACGCCGACGGCAAGCGCATCGCCGTGACCAGAGGCATGATGCGCTTCGTCGAAAGCGACCGGGAGCTCGCGCTGGTGGTCTCGCACGAGATCGCGCACAACGCCATGCGGCACATCGACGCCCGGCGGAGGAACTACCTGCTGGGCTCCCTCCTCGACCTCGTCGCGGCGGCCTATGGCATCAACACCCAGGGCCTGTTCGGCCAGGCCGCCGCGCAGGCCTATTCGCAGGAGTTCGAGTCGGAGGCCGACTATGTGGGCCTCTACGTGATGGCCCGCGCCGGCATGCCCATCGAGGGCGCCGCGCTGTTCTGGCGGCGCATGGCGGCCGAGCATCCCGGCAGCATCCGCGGGAGCCATACCTCCACGCACCCGGCCACCGCGCAGCGTTTCGCGGCGCTGGAGCTGGCCGTCAGGGAGATCAGGGCCAAGCGGCAGCGCGGCGAGCCCCTCCTTCCCGAGATGAAGGCGCGGCGCAAGGCGGGTGCGGACGGGGGCCGCTGGTCCGACGGGGAAGAGGACATCTAGCACCGCCGCTGCGCACCGGAGGTGTTCCAAAGCCCGCTCGGATACGGTCGCGGAGACTGCCCGGTCAGCGTGTGCCCTGCGAGCATGGGCCGGCAGGGCCGAGGTAGCGCAGATGGCTGCCACAGCCTGCACGGCAGTCGCTCGCCCCGAAGCCCGGCGCCACCACGGCGCCGCCCGCGCGGCGGTTGAGCGCGCACTCGGCGAGCCGCGAGCGCCGCACCCGCACGATGCGCGCGGCCGGGTGGGCCAGCAGCCAGTCGATGTGCCAGCGCAGCCGCTTGGCGGTGGCGGGGGCGAGGTGACGGGCAATGCGCGCCTCCAGGCCGCGGCGCGCGGAGCCGGTGTACACGTAGCGGCCGGCGGGGAAGTCGAAGGTCCCGAGCGCGCCCACGCGGATGCGGGCCGGCCGCGCGAGCTCGATCAGGAGCTGGTAGCTGAGGCGCGGCGGGTTCATGGCACCATCCTAGCGCGGACGTGGGCTCCGAGGGGCCTGGGGTAGAATGGCCGCCGTGGACGTCACGCCCATCCTCGAGCCCCTCAACGAGGCCCAGCGCGCGGCGGTGACCGCCCCGCCGGGGCCCGTCCTGGTGCTCGCCGGCGCGGGCTCGGGCAAGACGCGCGTGCTCACCCACCGCGTGGCCTGGCTGCAGGCCGCCGAAGGCGTCTCGCCCTGGGGCATCCTCGCCGTCACCTTCACCAACAAGGCCGCGGCCGAGATGCGCGGGCGCATCGAGCGGCTGGTGGGCGTGCCCGCGGGCGGGATGTGGATCGGCACCTTCCACGGCCTGTGCCACCGGCTCCTGCGCCTGCACTGGCGCGAGGCGGGGCTCGCCGAGTCCTTCCAGATCCTGGACGCCGACGACCAGCTCCGGCTGGTGCGGCGCGTGCTGCGCGAGCTGGAGCTGGACGAGGCGCGCTGGCCGCCCAGGCAGGTGCAGTGGTTCATCAACGCCTGCAAGGACGAGGGGCGCCGCCCGGCCGACCTGGAGGCGGCAGCCGATCCTTACACCCAGCAGATGGCGCGCATCTACACTGCCTACGAGGCGGCCTGCCGCCGCGGCGCCCTGGTGGACTTCGCCGAGCTCATGCTGCGCGCCTGCGAGCTCCTCGACGGCCACCCGGACCTGCTGGCCCACTATCGCGGGCGCTTCCGCCACCTGCTGGTGGACGAGTTCCAGGACACCAACGCCATCCAGTACCGCTGGCTGCGGCTGCTGGCGCAGGGGCCGGTCGCGCCCTTCGTCGTGGGCGACGACGACCAGTCCATCTACGGCTGGCGCGGCGCGCGCGTGGAGCACATCCGCCGCTTCACCGAGGACTGGGAGGGCGTGCAGGTCTACCGCCTGGAGCAGAACTACCGCTCCACCGCCACCATCCTGGAGGCGGCCAACGCCCTCATCGCCCGCAACGCCGGCCGCATGGGCAAGAACCTCTGGACCGAGGGCCCGCGCGGCGACCCCATCCGCCTCTACGCGGCCTACAACGACCTGGACGAGGCGCGCTTCGTGGTCGAGCGCATCCAGGCGCTCACCACCGAGGGAGGCCATGCGCGCGCGGACATCGCCGTGCTCTACCGCTCCAACGCCCAGTCGCGCGTGATCGAGGAGGCGCTGGTGGCGGCCGGCGTGCCCTACCGCGTGCACGGGGGCCTGCGCTTCTTCGAGCGCGCCGAGGTCAAGGACGCCCTCGCCTACCTGCGGCTGGTGGCGAGCCGCGCCGACGACGCCGCCTTCGAGCGCGTCGTCAACGTCCCCGCGCGCGGCGTCGGCGAGCGCACGGCGGCGGCCGTGCGCCAGGCGGCGCGCGCGCACGGCCTCACCCTGTGGGCCGCCATGGAACGCCTCCTCGGGGAAGGCGCGCTCGCTGCCCGCGCCGCCGGCGCCCTGCGGGGCTTCGCCGAGCTGGTCGAGGCCATGGACCGGGCGCTGCGGGGGCTCGCCCTGCACGAGCAGGTCGAGCGCGCCATCGCGCTCAGCGGCCTGCGCGAGCACCACGGGCGCGAAGGGGGCGAGCGCGCCCGCGCGCGCCTCGAGAACCTGGACGAGCTGGTCAACGCCGCGCGCGCCTTCGAGCTGGAGGCCGCCGCCGGCGAGGCGCCGCCGGAGGGGCCGCTGGCCGCCTTCCTCGCCCACGCCGCCCTCGAGGCGGGCGAAGCCCAGGCCGGCCCCGGCGAGGACTGCGTGCAGCTCATGACCCTGCACGCCGCCAAGGGCCTGGAGTTCCCGGTGGTGTTCCTGTGCGGGATGGAGGAGGGGCTCTTCCCGCACCAGATGTCGCTCGAGGAGCCGGGGCGCCTCGAGGAGGAGCGGCGCCTGTGCTACGTGGGCATCACGCGCGCGCGCGAGCAGCTCTATCTCAGCTACGCCGAGCGTCGTCGCCTGCACGGCAACGAGACCTATACCGAGCCCTCGCGTTTCCTGGACGAGATCCCGGCAGGGCTGCTGGAGGAGATCCGCCCGCGCGTGCAGGTGAGCCGCCCGCTCTACCGGCCCGCGGCCGCGCCCCTGGAGGCACCCCCGCTCGCGCTCGGCCAGCGCGTGCGCCACGGGCAGTTCGGCGAAGGGGTGGTGCTCGCCTGCGAGGGCAGCGGGCCCCAGGCGCGCGTGCAGGTGAGCTTCGCCGAGGCCGGCACCAAATGGCTGGTGCTGGCCTATGCCAACCTCCAGCCGCTCTGAGGCGCGTGCGGATCAGGCGCGCGCCACGCTCGCCCGAGCCGGCAGGCGCTCGTCCGGGCGGCCGAGGTAGTTGCCCTGGGCGTAGTCCACGCCGAACTCGCGCAGCAGCTCCAGCGTGCGCGCGTCCTCGACATACTCGGCGATGGTCTCCTTGCCGAGGGCATGCGCGATCTGATTGATGGAGCGCACCATGGCCTGGTCCACGGAGGCGCGCGCCAGCCCCTGCACGAAGGAGCCGTCGATCTTGAGCTGGTCCACCGGAAGGTGCTTGAGGTAGGTGAAGGAGCAGAAGCCCGAGCCGAAGTCGTCCAGGGCGAACTGGCAGCCGATCTCCTTGAGCGCGCGGATGAAACGCATGGCCGCCGAGAGGTTGGCGATGGCGGCGGTCTCGGTGATCTCGAAGGTGAGGCGCTGGGGTTCGAGCCCCGTACGGCGCAGGAGGCGACGGATGAGGGGCAGGAGCTCCTCGTCCTCGAAGGCCTTGCCGGAGAGGTTGATGGAGAAGCTCACCTCGGTGCCCGCCGCGCGCAGCTCGGCCAGGCGCTCGATGGCCCGGCGCACCATCCAGCGGTCCACGGCATGGATGAGGCCGAAGCGCTCGGCCGCCGGCATGAAGCCCCCCGGCAGGATCACCTGCCCGTCGTCGCACACCATGCGCATGAGCACCTCGTAGCCGCGCACCTCGCCCGAGCGCACCGAGTAGATGGGCTGGAACACGAGGCGGAAGCGGTCGTGCTCGAGCATCTCGCGCACGCGCGCCGCCCAGCCCATGTCCTCGGCCATGCCCGCCTTCTGGCGGTCGGCCGGATCGTACTGGTGCACACGGTTGCGGCCCGCGGCCTTGGCCACATTGCAGGCGAGATCGGCGTGCGAGAGGGCCTCGTCGGCGCTGGCGGTGCCGCGGTCGATGAGGGCCACGCCGATGCTGCAGGAGATGTTGAAGGCGGTGCCGCCCTCCGCGAAACGGTAGCCCTCGAACAGGGCGCGCAGGTGCTCGGCCGCACGTGCGGCGCCGCCGGGCTCGATGTCGTAGAGGAGCACGGTGAACTCGTCGCCGCCGAAGCGCGCGAGCAGGTCGCCCTCGCGCGTGTGGGTGGTGAGCATCTGGGCCACCTCCACCAGCAGGCGGTCGCCGGCCCCGTGGCCCAGGGTGTCGTTGACGTACTTGAACTGGTCGAGGTCGAGGTAGAGCAGGGCGTGGGTTTCGCCCGAGCGCGCCACGCGCGCCACCACCCGCTCCAGCTCCTGCTGGAAGTAGTGGCGGTTGAAGAGCCCGGTGAGGGAGTCGTGCTCGGCGTAGTAGGCGAGCCGCGCCTCGAAGGCCTTGCGTTCGGTCACGTCGCGGGCGGTGCCGCTCGCGTACACCACCCGGCCCTCGGCGTCGCGGTGGGCGCGGCCGTTGAAGCTGAGGTGGCGGCGCTTGCCCTCGCGGTCGAGGTGCACGGCCTCGTACTGGACCAGCTCCTGCCCGGCAAGCAGCCCGGAGAAGGCCTGCCCGTCGCGCTCGGCGAACTCCGGGTCCTCGAAGTCGGCCACCGGGCGGCCGATCATCTCCTCCGGCTCGTAGCCGTAGATGCTCTTGCAGGCGCGGTTGAGGTAGAGCCAGCGGCCCTCGGCGTCGATGCTCCAGACGAGATCGTGGGCGGTCTCGACCAGGTCGCGGTAGCGGGCCTCGGCCCGGCGCAGCTCCGCCTCCGCGGCCTTGCGCTCGGAGATGTCGGCCACCAGGCAGGTATGGCGGCGCCGTGTGCCCAGGTCCATGGCGCTCACCCGCACCGAGACCGGGATGCGCCGGCCGCTGCGGTGCACGGCCTCGGTCTCGCGCTCGCCGAGGGTGGGTGCGGGTGGGCCGCCCTCGGAGGCCAGCTCGGGCAGCAGCCAGGCGAGCGCGCGCCCGCGCACCTCGGCGGCACGGAAGCCGAAGAGCGCCTCGGCGGCGCGATTGAAGGTCTCGATGGTGCCCTCCTCGTCCACCACGATGATGCCCTCGGCCGCCGTGTCCACCACGGCGCGCATGTAGGCCTCGTGGTCGCGCAGGCGCGCGAACACGCGCCCCAGCGTCTGGGTGAGATAGCCCACCTCGTCGGCGGAGACGGGCACGAGGGCGGCGAGCTCGTCGTGGCCGGCGGCGCCGCTGCGCGCCAGCACGCGCTGCACGGGGGCGAGCGCGGCGCCGAGCCCGCGGATGGCGAGCAGCGCGGTCGCCAGCGTCAGCGCGCTCAGCGCCCCCCATCCCGCGAGCAGCGTGGCGGGCAGGGCGCCGTGCTCCAGGAAGTGGAGCTCCACCAGGAGGGTGTAGCCGAGCTGGGGCAGGAGGGCCCCCACCACCACCAGCCGCGAACGCAGGCTGGCTGCCGCGCGCGTGAGCCCCAGCGCCGCGGCGATGCGGCCGAGGGTGTCCTGGGCGGCGACGAAGGCGGGCAGCCCCGCGACGATGGCGCCGCTGAGCTGGAGGATGGCCAGATGCAGGAGCCGCTCGGGGATCGCCGGCGCCGCCCGCCCCCAGGCGATCCACGCCGCCAGCGCCGCCCACGCGGAGGCGCTGGCGAGCTGCAGGATCCAGTAGCGGCGCGGGAAGGCGGCGAGCCGCCGGTGCGCGCGTGCGGCCTCGCCCTGGCCCGCCAGCGCGCGCAGGAAGGGCTCGGCGTAGCGCCAGGCGGCAAGTCCCAGCAGGAGCGGCACCGCGGCCAGCAGAGACAGCGAAGCCGCGGCGCCGAATGGCAGGCCGGCGGGCCGGGGCAGCAGCCCCGAGAGATAGGCCGCCCCCACCCCCACCAGGGGCGTGGCGGCGAAGCCCAGCGCCACCGCGGCGGCGAAGCGCGCGCGCAGGCGCCTGGCGTGCCCGATGCTGAGCGTCAAGCGGGACTCCCGTCCTGCCTGCACGGTGACCGGCGCGTCGCGGACGCCGCCGGGCGCGGCCTATAATGGCAGAAGCCCTTGTCCCATGCCACCTATGCGTTCACGTCACTGCATGGAAGGAGCCGGCCGATGAAGCGACGCGCTTTCCTCGGGGGAGCGGCGGCTGCGGGCGTGCTCGCGGGCGCCCCCGCGGTCGTCGCCCGCAAGACCTGGCGCTGGAAGATGGTCACCACCTGGCCCAAGAACTTTCCCGGCCTGGGCACGGGGGCGGAGTTCCTCGCCCGCCTCGTACGGGAGATGAGCGACGGGCGCATCCGCATCCGCGTCTACGGGGCCGGGGAGCTGGTGCCCGCCTTCGAGGCCTTCGATGCGGTCGCGCGCGGCACCGCCGAGATGGGCCACGGCGCATCCTACTACTGGAAAGGCAAGAGCGAGGCGGCGCAGTTCTTCTCGGCCGTGCCCTTCGGGCTCACCGCCCAGGAGATGAACGCCTGGCTCTACCATGGCGGGGGTCTCGAGCTGTGGCGCGAGGTCTATGCGCCCTTCGGGCTGATCCCCGCCGCGGCCGGCAACTCCGGCGTGCAGATGGGCGGCTGGTTCAACAAGGAGATCCGCAGCCTCGCGGACCTGAAGGGGCTCAAGATGCGCATCCCCGGTCTCGGCGGCGAGGTGCTGCGGCGCGCGGGCGGCACGCCCGTGAACCTGCCGGGGGGCGAGATCTTCACCGCGCTCCAGTCCGGCGCGATCGACGCCACCGAGTGGGTGGGCCCCTACAACGACCTCGCCTTCGGCCTCTACAAGGCGGCCAGGTACTACTACTACCCGGGCTGGCACGAGCCGGGCACCACGCTCGAGTGCTTCATCAACCGCAAGGCCTTCGAATCCCTGCCCAGGGACCTGCGGTCCATCGTCCTCAACGCCTGCCGCGTGGCCAACCAGGACATGCTTGCCGAGTACACGGCGCGCAACAACGACGCCCTCGAGGTGCTGGTGCGCAAGCACAAGGTGGACCTGCGCCGCTTCCCGGACCCGGTGCTCAAGCGCCTGCGCGAGCTTTCCGACGAGGTGGTGGCCGAGATCGCGGAGAAGGATCCGCTCTCGCGCAAGGTCTACGAGTCCTTCCGCCGCTTCCGCGACAAGGTGCGCGCCTGGCACGACATCTCCGAGCGCGCCTACCTCGACGCCCGCGCCTGAGTGTCGCCCGCCGTGGCGGGGGTGGGCCTCGTGCCGTGGGGTTCGGCTGTGGTGCCGGGGTCCGGCGGCCCCGCCTGCGGGCGCTGCGGCGCTCCCCGCGACTGCGCGCTGCGCGCGCCCGTGTCCGCGCCGCCCGCCGTGGCGGGGGTGGGCCTCGTGCCGTGGGGTTCGGCTGTGGTGCCGGGGTCCGGCGGCCCCGCCTGCGGGCGCTGCGGCGCTCCCCGCGACTGCGCGCTGCGCGCGCCCGTGTCCGCGCCGCCCGCCGTGGCGGGGGTGGGCCTCGTGCCGTGGGGTTCGGCTGTGGTGCCGGGGTTCCCCGTCATCTTCTGCGGGCGCGCGCCGATGGGCCGCATCTCCGCTCCGCTTCGCTCCGCGCCCGCGCCCACGGCGCCGCCCGCCGGCGCGGCGTGGCTCAGCGCCGCGCCCGCACCTCGCGCACGGCGCGCACCACGTCGCGCGTCGTCGCGCGCGTGCGGATCCCCGGCACGTCGAGCGGCGAGCCCTCCGCCGGCGGCACCTGCCGCAGAACGAACACGCTGCCGTCGCGGCGGCGGATGCGCACCTCCTCGTGCCGCGCGAGGTCGAGGAGCATCGCGAGCTTTTGCCGGGCCTCGGAATAGGTGAACACGCGCATGGTCATCACCTCAGCAGCGCGATGCCTTCCGAGCGGGCGATCCGTGCCATCTGCCGGTCCAGGGTGAGCAGCGGTGAACCCTGGCGCAGGGCGCATTGCAGGAAGAAGGCATCGTAAGCATAGATGCGATGGGTCGCGGCCAGCTCGAGGGACCGTTGGATATCTACCGGTATCAGCTGGACAGGGATGCCCGCGCAGATTCGCCAGGCCTTCCGTGCCTCATCCGGTGACAGCCTGCCCCGTTTGCAAAGCGCGCTCAAGGCATTGCCGATCTCGTAGGGCAGGATCTCCGGCGCGAACAGCGCTGCGCCCTGCGTGAGCTCGACGAGAGACGCCTTTTCGGGCTCGTCGAGCGCCACGGCCAGCAGCACGCTGGTATCCACGACCAGCTCCATTGTGCAATTGTACAAAACGTCGGGCCCGGGGCAAGCTGGCGCGGGCCGGCCTTTGGGGGCTTGCGGCAGGCCGCCGTCGGGCCGGGGAGGCCCTCAGTCGCCGTAGACGAGGGCGGGGAGCCAGGTGGCCAGCTCCGGCCAGAGGGCGAGCAGGCCCAGCGCCACGAGCTGCAGCACGACGAAGGGGATCACCCCCCGGTAGAGGGCGCCCGTGGTCACCTCGGGTGGGGCCACCCCGCGCAGGTAGAACAGGGCGAAGCCGAAGGGCGGGGTGAGGAAGGAGGTCTGGAGGTTCAGGGCGACCATCACGCCCAGCCACACCGGATCGAGCCCCATGGCGAGCAGCGGCGGCCCCACCAGCGGCACCACCACGAAGGTGATCTCGATGAAGTCGAGCACGAAGCCGAGCAGGAACATCACGGCCATGACGGCGAGCAGCGCGCCCACCTCGCCGCCGGGCAGCCCCGTGAGCAGCTCGTGCACGAGCTCGTCGCCCCCGAAGCCGCGGAAGACGAGCGAGAAGACCGAGGCGCCGATCAGGATCAGGAAAACCATGCTGGAGACGCGCGTGGTGGCGCGCATCACCTCGCGCAGGGTGGCGAGGTCGAGGCGCCGGCGCAGCGCCGCCAGCACGATCGCCCCCACCGCGCCGACGGCGGCCGCCTCGGTGGGGGTGGCGAGCCCCCCCATGATCGAGCCCAGCACGGCCACGATCAGCAGCAGCGGCGGAAAGAGCGCGCGTGCGAGGCGGCGCGCGTCCAGGCCGGCGCGGGTCTCCAGGGGGGCTGCGGGGGCGGCATCGGGCCGCACCAGCGCCACGCCGGCGACGTAGAGCATGTAGAGCGCCACCAGCACCAGGCCCGGCAGCAGCGCGCCCATGAAGAGATCCCCCACGGAGACCGTCCTGGGCGAGAAGATGCCCATCTGGAGCTGGGCCTGCTGGTAGGCGGCCGAGAGCACGTCGCCAAGCAGCACCAGCACGATGGAGGGCGGGATGATCTGGCCCAGCGTGCCGGAGGCGCAGATGGTCCCGGAGGCGAGCGCCGGGTCGTAGCCGCGCCGCAGCATGGTGGGCAGCGAGAGCAGGCCCATGGTCACCACGGTCGCGCCCACGATGCCCGTGCTCGCCGCCATCAGCATCCCGACCGCCGTCACCGACAGCCCCAGCCCCCCGCGCACGGGGCCGAAGAGCGCCGCCATGGCGTCGAGCAGGTCCTCGGCCACGCGTGAGCGCTCCAGCACCACCCCCATGAACACGAACAGGGGCACTGCGATCAGGGTCTCGTTGGTCATGATCCCGTAGAGGCGGGAGGGCGTGGCCTCCAGGAAAGCGGGGTCGAAGACGTCCAGGGCCGTGCCGAGGGCGGCGAAGGCGAGCGCCGTGCCGGCGAGGCTGAAGGCGACCGGGTAGCCCGCGAGCAGCACGAGGAACACCGCCGCGAACATGGCCAGTGCCATCCATTCCACGGCTCAGACCTCCGGCTCGGCGGACGGGTGCGCCTCGGCCGCGGCGCCGCCGGCCAGCGCCAGCGCCGCCCGCAGGGCCTGGGCGAGCCCCTGCAGCAGGAGCAGCGCCGCGGTGACGGGGATCAGGCTCTTGAGCCAGTAGACCCAGGGCAGCCCCCCGGCCTCGCGAGAGCCCTCGCGCAGGGCCCAGCTCGCGGCCACGTAGTCCCAGCTCGACCACAGCACGTAGAGGCAGGTGGGCGCGAGCAGCAGGACGGCGCCGGCCAGGTCCACCGCGGCGCGCGCGCGCGGACCGAGACGGCGGTAGAGGACATCCACGCGCACGTGGCCGTCGTGGCGCAGGGTATAGGCCGCGCCCAGCATGAAGACGGCCGCGTGCAGGTAGGTCACCGCCTCCTGCATGGCGATCCAGCCCAGGCTGAAGGCGTAGCGCAGGACGACGACGAGGAAGGTGAGGAGCACCATCGCCAGCGTGAGCCAGGCCACGGCGCGGCCCGTGGCCTCGGCCAGGCGCTCGAGGGCCGCGGCGAGGCGGGCCGCAGCCCTCACCGGAGCGGCCTCCGTGCGGCGGCAGTGGCGGGATGGCGGCCCATGGCCGCGCCATTATAGGCGGATACTCTGATCAATCCGCTGCGCGGATCGATCAGGGCGAGGGCGCTTCGCGGTCCATCTCGATTTTTCGCGTGTCGTCATGCACTTCCCTGTGCATGAGCCGTCCCGCGGCCGTCCCTGGCCGCGGGGAAGGCCTGAAAAATCGGATTTTTCAGAGCTTCCGCGATTTTTCAGCCCTTCCAGGCGGGAGGCGGGAGGCGGCTCCCGCG
>JALSJE010000064.1 GCA_026989495.1 Gammaproteobacteria bacterium
GTCGAGGAGCGCACCGTCGGCCCGAGCCTGGGGCGCGAGAACGTGGAGCAGGGCAAGCGCTCGGTGATGGTGGGCTTCGTGCTGGTGCTCGTCTTCATGGCGGTCTACTATCGCGCCTTCGGCCTCATCGCCGACGTGGCCCTGTTCTTCAACCTGGTGCTGATCGTGGCCGTGCTCTCCATGCTGCAGGCCACGCTCACCCTGCCCGGCATCGCCGGCATCGTGCTCACGGTGGGCATGGCGGTGGACGCCAACGTGCTCATCTTCGAGCGCATCCGCGAGGAGCTGCGCGCGGGCAACACGCCGCAGGCGGCCATCCATGCAGGCTACGAGAAGGCCTTTTCCACCATCGCCGACGCCAACATCACCACGCTCATCGCGGCGGTGGTGCTGTTCAGCCTCGGCACCGGGCCCATCAAGGGCTTCGCCGTGACGCTGTCCATCGGCATCCTCACTTCCATGTTCACCGCCATCATGGGCACGCGGGCGCTGGTGAACCTGATCTTCGGCGGCCGGCGCCTGAAGGCGCTGCCCATCTGAGGAGGCGGCCATGCTGAGCATCCTGAGCGGGCGGACGCGCATCGACTTCATGGGGCGGCGCCGTCTCGCGCTCGGCCTCTCGCTCACGCTGATCCTGGTGTCGCTGGCCTCGCTCGCGGTGCGGGGCCTGCAGTTCGGCATCGACTTCACCGGCGGCGTGCTGGTGGAGGTGGGCTATCCCGGGCCGGTGGAGCTCGCGGCGGTGCGCAAGGCGCTCGCCGCCGAACCCGCCTTCCGCGACGTGGTGGTGCAGCACTTCGGCACCACGCGCGACGTCCTCGTCCGGCTGGCGCCCCAGGAGGGCCGCACCAGCGCCCAGGTGAGCGAGCGCGTGCTGCAGGTGCTGCGCCGGGCCGAGCCCCGCGTGGAGCTCAGGCGGGTGGAGTTCGTGGGGCCGCAGGTGGGGAAGGAGCTCGCCGAGAAGGGCGCGCTCGCCATGCTCTTCGCCCTCATCGGCATCCTGGTCTACGTGACCCTGCGCTTCGAGTGGCGCTTCGCGGTGGGCTCGGTGGCGGCCCTGGTGCACGACGTGCTCATCACGCTCGGCTTCTTCTCGCTGTTCGCGATCGAGTTCGACCTCTCGGTGCTGGCGGCCCTGCTCGCCGTCATCGGCTACTCGCTCAACGACACCATCGTGGTCTACGACCGCATCCGCGAGAACTTCCGCCGGGTCCGCAAGGGGACGCCCGTGGAGGTGATGAACATCTCCATCAACCAGACAATCTCACGCACCCTCATGACCTCGCTCACCACCCTGCTGGTGCTGATCGCCCTCTTCCTGCTGGGCGGGGAGATCATCCACGGCTTCGCCCTGGCCCTGATCGTGGGCGTGGTGGTGGGCACCTACTCCTCGATCTACGTCGCGAGCGCGGCGGCGCTGGCCCTGGGCGTGAGCCGCAAGGATCTGGTGGCGCCCAGGGCCGAGCGCACGGGCGACGGCGCCCAGCTCTGACGGCTCAGCCCTGGCGCCGGCTGTGCGGGGGCTGGGCCCCGAGGGCGCGGCACAGCGCCGCGGGCGGCTGCTCGGCGCAGCCCTCCTCGGTGGTGCGCAACGTCAGCAGCGTCCACATCCAGGCCGCCGCCCACAGGCCAGCGCCCAGGGCCAGGGTGCCGGGACTGACGCCCGCGGCGCCCTCGGGTCCCCCGAGGAAGGCGTAGACGAGCGCCGTGATCCCCGCGAGCCAGAAGACGGCGATGGGGGCGGCGCAGCAGCCGGGACAGCCGAAGCGGCAGACGGCGAGCGGAGGGGCCAGAAAGGTGAGCAGGTGCCGTCCCATGGGTTCCTCCGGTGGCGCCGGCTGAGGCCGGCACCCCTATGCGTACCACATCGGCTGCCGGCCGGAAACCCGGATTGGGCCGGAAGCCGGCCTCAGGCGTGCCCCGTCGCCTCGCCGGCCGGCGCGGGCGGCACGTGGGGGGCGACCAGCCGCAACATGGCCTGATGCACCTTGGGCGCCGCCGCGAGGATGTGGCCCGTCTCCAGGAAGCGCCCTGCGCCCGTGAGATCCGTGACGATGCCGCCCGCCTCCTGCACCAGCAGCGCGCCTGCGGCCATGTCCCATGGCTTGAGCCCCATCTCCCAGAACCCGTCCAGGCGCCCGGCGGCCACGTAGGCCAGGTCCAGGGCGGCCGAGCCCGCGCGCCGGATGCCGGCCGTGTCCTGGAACAGGCCCCGGAACATGGCGAGGTAGCGGTCGAGGTGGGGACCGATGCGCGGCGGGAAGCCCGTCCCCAGGAGCGCGCCCTCGAGCCCCCGTGTCCGGCGCACGCGGATGCGGCGGTCGTCGAGGGTGGCGCCGGCGCCGCGGGAGGCGGCGAAGATCTCCTGGCGCAGGGGGTCGTAGACCACGGCGTGCTCGGGCCGGCCCCGCCGCAGGATGCCGATGGAGACCGCGAAGAAGGGGAAGCCGTGGAGGTAGTTGGTGGTGCCGTCGAGCGGATCGATGACCCACTCGTACTCCTCTCCGCGGCGGCGCGCGCCCTCCTCGGCCAGGATCCCGTGGCTCGGGTAGGCGCGGCGCACGATGCGCACGATCTCGCGCTCGGCGGCGCGGTCCACCTCGGTCACGAAGTCGTTGCGGTCCTTGCTCGTGACCGGGATGGCGTCCACCCGGTCCATGTAGCGGACGATGATGCCACCGGCCGCACGCGCGGCACGCACCGCGATGTTGACCATGGGGTGCATGGGGCCAGTCCCTGAGGGTCCGTCGGGGGGGCGCAAAGGATAGCAGAAAGCGCTTGCCCCGGCCTTCCCGCCGGCCGACACTTGCGCGCCATGGAGGCCCTTGCGCGCATCCGCATCGTGCTGGTCGAGCCCACCCACCCGGGCAACGTGGGCGCGGCCGCGCGTGCCATGAAGACCATGGGCCTGCGCCGGCTCGCGCTCGTGGCGCCCCGGGACTTTCCCTCGGAGGCGGCCTGGGCCCGCGCCTCCGGGGCCGAGGACGTGCTGGAGGCGGCCGAGGTGCACCCCGCCCTGGAGACGGCGGTGGCAGGCTGCGGGCTGGTGGTCGGCACCAGCGCACGTGCGCGCAGCCTCCCCTGGCCCGCGCGCGAGCCGCGGGCGGCTGCCGCGGAGGCGGTGGCCGAGGCGGCCGCCGGCACGGAGGTCGCCTTCGTCTTCGGGCGCGAGCGCAGCGGGCTCACCAACGCCGAGCTCGACCGCTGCCAGCGCCTGCTCTCCATACCCACCGATCCCGGTTTCCGCTCCCTCAACCTGGCGGCGGCGGTGCAGGTGGTGGCCTACGAGCTCCATCTGGCCGCCCGCGCTCCGGCCGCGCCGGCCGACACCCTGGAGCAGCCCGCCACGGCCGAGGAGCTGGAGCGCTTCTACGCCCACCTGGAGCGGGTGATGGTCCTCGTGGGCTTCCTCGATCCCGCCAACCCGCGCCGCCTCATGCGCCGCATGCGGCGCCTGTTCGCCCGCGCGCGGCCCGAGCGCACCGAGATCAACATCCTGCGCGGCATCCTCACGGCGGTGGAGCGTTGCTGCCGCAGGCGCGGCGAGAGCTGAGCGGCCCTGTCCCGGGGCCCGGGGCAGGGCGGTGTATACTGCCTGTGCGATGGAGGACACCGACCCGTGCTCGAGCGTCTGCGCGAAGACATCCAGTGCGTCTTCGAGCGGGACCCCGCGGCCCGCACCGTCTTCGAGGTGCTCACCACCTACCCCGGGGTCCACGCGGTGCAGATGCACCGCCTCAGCCACTGGCTGTGGCGCCACGGCCTGCGCTGGCTGGCGCGCTGGCTCTCCACGCTCGCGCGCTGGCTCACGGGCATCGAGATCCATCCGGCCGCGCGCATCGGCCGGCGCTTCTTCATCGACCACGGCATGGGCGTGGTGATCGGCGAGACCGCCGAGATCGGCGACGATTGCACCCTCTACCACGGCGTGACCCTGGGGGGCACCACCTGGCGCAAGGGCAAGCGCCACCCTACGCTCGGCAACAACGTGGTGGTGGGGGCCGGGGCCAAGGTCCTCGGGCCCATCACGGTGGGCGACGGTGCCCGCATCGGCTCCAACGCCGTGGTTCTCAAGGACGTGCCGCCGGGCGCGACGGTGGTGGGAGTGCCGGGGCGCGTGGTCGTCCGGCCCACGCCCGAGCAGGCCGAGCGCCGGCGCCGCATGGCCGAGAAGATCGGCTTCGACGCCTACGGCCTCACCCCGGACATGCCCGATCCGGTGGCCACGGCCATCAACGGCATGCTCGACCACCTCCATGCCCTCGACGCCAAGGTCGAGGAGATGTGCACCGCGCTCAAGCAGCTCGGCGCCGAGATCGCCGACCTCGAGCTCCCGGCGCTCGGCCCGTGCGAGATCAGCGCCGCCACACCCGACGGGCAGGGTGCCCGGGAAGGGGAGCAGGCGGCGACGGCCGACAAGGGCAGGCAGGGACCATGAAGCTCACCACCAAGGGCCGCTATGCCGTGACCGCGATGCTGGACCTGGCCCTGCACGAGGGCAACGGTCCCGTGCCGCTCGCCAGCATCGCCCGGCGGCAGGGCATCTCCCTCTCCTACCTGGAGCAGCTGTTCACACGGCTCCGCCAGCGCGGGCTGGTCTCCAGCACCCGGGGCCCCGGCGGGGGCTACCGCCTCGCACGCCCGCCCGAGGCCATCAGCGTCGTCGAGGTCATGGGGGCGGTGGACGAGACCGTGGACGCCACCCGCTGCGGGGGCAAGGGCAACTGCGACGGCGGCCTCCCCTGTCTCACCCACGAGCTCTGGACCGAGCTCAGCGAGGAGATCCGCCGCTTCCTGGCGGGCATATCGCTCGCGGACCTCATCCGCATGCGCCAGCCGGAAGGGGGGCCGGGTCCGGTGCTGGTCTCGCCCCCGCAGGCCTGAGCACCCTACGTCGATGCCGGTCTACCTGGACCACAACGCCACCACGCCCCTCGACCCGCGGGTGCGGGAGGCCATGCTCCCGTACCTGGGTGAGATCTGCGGCAACCCGGCCAGCGTGCACCGCTTCGGACGTGCCACCCGCATGGCCGTGGACCAGGCGCGCGAGCAGGTGGCGGCGCTGGTGGGCGCCGCGTCCGGGCAGGTGGTCTTCACCGGCTGCGGCACCGAGGCCAACAACCTGGCCCTGCTGGGGGCGGCCGCGCGCCTGCCTCCCGGCCCGGTGGCGGTGAGCCGCATCGAGCATCCGTCGGTGCTGGAGCCCGCCCGCCGCCTGGCGGCGGCCGGCCGCGAGCTCCTGTGGCTGGAGGTGGACGCTGCCGGGCGCGTGCGCCCGGAGAGCCTGGACGCGGCGCTGGCGCGCGGGGCGCGGCTGGTGAGCGTGATGCTCGCCAACAACGAGACCGGTGTCATCCAGGACGTGGCGGCGCTGGCCGCGCGGGCGCGGGCCGCGGGCGCCGTCGTCCACACCGACGCCGTGCAGGCTGCGGGCAAGATCGCGGTGGACTTCCGGGCCCTGGGGGTCCACCTGCTGACCCTCTCGGCCCACAAGCTCCACGGCCCCCAAGGGGTGGGGGCGCTGGTGCGCGACCGGGCGGTGGAGCTCGAGCCCCAGCTCGTGGGCGGCGGCCAGGAAGGGGGCCTGCGCTCGGGCACCCTCAACGTGGCCGGCATCGTGGGCTTCGGCGCCGCGGCGGCCCTGGCGGCGGAGGAGCTCGAGACGCGCACGGCGCGCATGCGGACGCTGCGCGAGCGCCTGGAGCGGGGGCTCGCGGCCCTGCCGGGGGTGGCGCTGATCGCCGCCGAGGCCGAGCGCCTGCCCAACACCGTCATGGCGGCCGTGCGCGGGGTGGAGGCCGAGACCCTGCTGATGGCCCTGGACCGGGCGGGCTACGCCGTCTCCAGCGGCTCGGCCTGCCACACGGGCAAGACCGAGCCCAGCCACGTGCTCACGGCCATGGGCGTCCCGGCCGGACTCGCCTTGGGCAGCATCCGCGTCAGCCTCGGCAAGGACAGCACCGAGGCGGACGTCGACGGCTTCCTCGCCGCCCTCGGCGCAGCCCTCCAAAGCCTCACTTCCGGCGCGGTAGGCGCCTGAGCGGGCTTTCCATTAGACTCTACTTATGGTGCGCGGCACATCGTGCCGGCGACGACGGATCCGGAGGTGAGCGAGATGGCGATCACGATGACGGAGGCGGCCGCCGAGCGCATCCGCGCCTACCTGGAGCGGCGCGGCAAGGGTGTGGGCCTGCGGCTTGCGGTGCGCAACACCGGCTGCTCGGGCTACGCCTACGCCATGGACTACGCCGACGAGGTGGGCCCCGACGACGTGGTGTTCGAGGCCCACGGCGCCAGGCTCGTGGTGGACCGCGAGAGCCTGAAGTATCTCGACGGCACCGAGGTGGATTTCGTGCGGGAGGGCCTCAACGAGGGCTTCCGCTTCAACAACCCCAACGTCAAGGCCACCTGCGGCTGCGGTGAGAGCTTCACGGTCTAGGGCTGGACCAGCCCCTGCAGCACCCGCGGCGCGGCACGTTCCGCCCGACCCGATCGGAAAGAGAGAAGGCCGACCCGAGGGTCGGCCTTCCCGCGTGGCAGGCTTGCCCTGACGCCGGCGCCGGGCTTCAGGCCGCGACAGCGATGCGCCGCGGCTGCATCTCCTGCTTCTTCGGGATCACGATCTCGAGCACGCCATGGCGGTTCTTCGCCTCGATGCGGTCCAGGTCGGCCGTATCGGGCAGGCTGAAGCGCCGGTAGAACGTGCCGTGGACGCGCTCGATGCGGCGATAGCCCTCCTTGCGCTCCTCGTGCTCCTCCTTGCGCTCGCCCTTGATCGTGAGCATGCCGTTCTCGACGGTCACCTCGATGTCCTCGGGCCTGACGCCGGGGACATCGGCCCGCAGCACGAAGCGCTCGGGCTCCTCGACGATATCGACCGCGGGCACCCACTGGCTGGTGACCACCCGGCTCTCCTCGTCGCCCAGCGTCGGCCAGCGGCCCTCCAGGAGCCGGTTCAGGTCCTCCTGCAGCCGCGTCAGGGCAGCCCAGGGCTCATAGCGAGTGAGCGTCATGGCTGCATCACCTCCTTTCTCGCTGGACTCAGGGCCTCCCGGCCCCTGCTGCGCCCATAGATGGGGACGCGGCGGGGCGGGTTCAAGGGGGGCGCGTGATCCCGGAGCGGAGGTGCCTCCAAATTGCCAGCGCGCGCGCGGGATGGGTAAACTACCGCACCCGTTGGAAAACCTGGCGGCCCGGCCCTCCGCGGGCCGGGCCGTCGCGCCTGAAGACACCGGAACAGGGAGCAGCGAATGGCGATCGAGCAGACCCTCTCCATCATCAAGCCCGACGCGGTGCGGCGCAACCTGATCGGCGAGATCTACCGCCGCTTCGAGCAGGCGGGCCTCGCCATCGTGGCCGCCCGCATGATGCACCTCACCCGCGAGCAGGCCGAGGGCTTCTACGCCGTCCACAAGGGCAAGCCCTTCTTCGACAGCCTGGTGGCGTACATGACCTCGGGCCCCATCATGGTGCAGGTGCTGGAGGGAGAGGACGCCATCGCCCGCAACCGTGAGCTCATGGGTGCCACGGACCCGGCCAAGGCCGCGCCCGGCACCATCCGTGCCGACTTCGCCGAGAGCATCGAGGCCAACGCCGTGCACGGCTCCGACGGCCCCGAGACGGCGCGCACCGAGATCGCTTTCTTCTTCAAGCCCGAGGAGATCTTCTCCCGAGCCGGATGAGCCGGTGAGCGAGCCTGCCTCCAGCACCCGCCAGAACCTGCTGGGCCTGGACCGCCGGGCGCTGGAGGGCTGGTTCGCCGAGCGCGGCGAGCGCCCTTTCCGCGCGCGCCAGCTCCTGCCCTGGGTCCACCGGCGCGGGCTGGACCGTTTCGCGCCCATGTCCGACCTGGGCAAGGCCCTGCGCGCGCGTCTGGAGGGCGAGGCGCAGCTGCGTGCCCCGCGCATCGAGGCCGAGCAGCGCTCGGCCGACGGCACCCGCAAGTGGCTGCTGCGTCTCGACGACGGCAACGCCATCGAGGCGGTCCTGATCCCGGACGGCGACCGCCGCACGCTCTGCGTCTCCAGCCAGGTGGGCTGCGCCCTCAACTGCCGCTTCTGCGCCACCGCGCGCCAGGGCTTCGGCCGCAACCTCACGCGCCACGAGATCATCGGGCAGGTGTGGGCCGTGACCCGCCTGCTGCGCGGGGAGGCGCAGGCGGCGGGCGACGAGGCCCTCGCCCTGCGCCCGCTCACCAACGTGGTCCTCATGGGCATGGGCGAGCCGCTGCTGAACCTGGAGGAGGTGCTGCCGGCGCTGCGGCTGATGGTGGACGACCTGGCCTACGGGTTCTCGCGCCGGCGGGTGACGGTGAGCACCGCCGGCGTGGTGCCCGCGATCGAGCGCCTGGCCGAGGGCAGCGACGTGAGCCTGGCGGTCTCGCTGCACGCCCCGGACGACGCGCTGCGCGACGAGCTCGTGCCCCTCAACCGCAAGTACCCTGTCGACATGCTGCTCGAGGCCTGCCGCCGCTATGCCGAGGGCGCGCCGCAGCGCTCCGTGACCTTCGAGTACGTGCTGCTCGCGGGCGTCAACGACGGTCCGGCCGAGGCGCGGCTGCTGGCGCGACGGCTGGCGGGGCTGCGCTGCAAGGTGAACCTCATTCCTTTCAACCCGTTCCCGGGCGCACCCTATCGGCGGCCCGCCCAGGATCGGGTGGACGCCTTCCGCGGCATCCTGCTCCGGGCCGGCATCCGCACCATCACGCGCCGGCCGCGGGGCGACGACATCGACGCCGCCTGCGGCCAGCTCGTCGGAAGGGTGCGCGACCGCACGCGCCGCAGCCGGCGCCTGGCGGCGGAGGTCGGGGCATGAGGCGGCTCGCGCTGCTCGCCGCCCTGGTGGCGGTGGCGGGCTGCGCGGCGCAGGGCGGCACGCGTCCGGACCAGCCGCAGCCCGACGGCCGCAAGGTGGCCGAGCTGAACACCCAGCTCGGCCTCGCCTACATGCAGCGTGGCGAGATGACGCGCGCGCTCGCGCGCCTGAAGCGCGCGGTGGCGGCCGATCCTGCCTATGCCCGCGCGCATACCGCGCTCGGCGTGCTCTACGAGCGGCTCGGGGAGCTCGAGCAGGCCGAGGCCCACCACCGCCGGGCCGTCCGCGCCGACCCCAGGGACAGCTACGCCCACAACGCCTACGGCAGCTTCCTGTGCGCCCGCGGGCGGCTGGCGGCGGCGGACGCCGAGTTCCGCGCGGCGCTGGCCAACCCCCTGTACGAGACGCCGTGGGTCGCGCTGACCAACGCGGGGCTGTGCGCCCTCAAGGCGGGAGACCCGCGTCAGGCCGAGACCTATTTCCGCGAGGCGCTGGGCCGCAACCCGCGCTTCGCCCCCGCGCTCATCGCCATGGCCGACCTGAGCTTCCAGCAGGGCCGCTACCTGCAGGCGCGCGCCTACCTGCAGCGCTACCAGGCGGTGGCCCCGCATACGCCGCGCAGCCTGTGGCTCGGGGTGCGCATCGAGCGCCGCCTCGGCGACCGGGACGCCGAGGCGAGCTACGCGCTGCTGCTGAAGGGGAAGTTCCCGGACGCGCAGGAGACGCGCCTGCTCCTCGAGTCGGAGGCGGGCGGTGGGCACCGGCCCTGAGCGCGCGGGGGGGTTCGGCGCGTCGCTCCGGGAGGCGAGGGAGGCGCGGGGGCTGACCCGCGCGCAGGTGGCCGAGCGGCTGCGGCTCGCCGAGGCCGTGGTGGCGGCGCTGGAGGAGGAGCGGGCCGAGGCGCTGCCGGCGCCCGCCTTCGTGCGGGGCTACCTGCGTGCCTACGCGCGGCTGGTGGGGGCGGACCCCGAGACCGTGCTCGCCGCCTACGAGGCCGCCGGCGCGCCGGGTGCCGTACCCGAGGCGCCACGGCTCGAGCCCGTGGAGATCCACCGCGGCTGGACCCGGTGGCTGCGCTGGGGAAGCCTGGGCGCGGCGGCGGTGCTGGCGGCGCTCGCGATCGCCTGGTGGCGCGCGGACGCGCCGGCGCCCCAGCCGCCGCCGGCGGCGGTGGCGCCGGCACCGTCCCCCATGCCGGGGGAGGCGGTGGACGCCGCCGGCCCTCTCGGGCGGCCCCCGGTGCCGACGGCGGCCCCGGCGCCTGCGGCCCGGGCACCGGCGGCGATGCCGCCCGGGGAAGGCCCGGTGAAGCCGGCGCCTGCCCGCTCCGAGGGGGCTTCCGCGCCGCCCGCCGCGCCTGCGGACAGTTCGGCGCCGTCCCCTGCGGCGGCCGGCGAGCGGGAGCTCGAGCTTCGGCTCAGCGGCACCTCCTGGGTGGAGGTGCGCGACGCCAGTGGCCGGCGCCTGGTCTACGACCTGCTGCGTCCCGGGACCGTGCGGCGGGTGCGGGGGCGGGCGCCCTTCCGGCTGGTGCTCGGCGACCCTGTGGCCGTGGCGGTGCGTCTCGACGGCGAGGCGGTGCCCCTGCGCCGCGCCCGCCCCGGCCGCACGCTGCGTATCACGGTGGGGACGGCCGCCCCGTCCCCGGGCGAAGGAGGACCATGAGCGCGCCCATCCAGTCGGTGCGGGGGATGAACGACATCCTCCCGGAGGAGACCCCGCTGTGGCAGCGGGTGGAGGAGGCCGTGCGCGGGGTGCTCGCCGCCTACGGCTACCAGGAGATCCGCACGCCCGTCCTGGAGCGCACCGAGCTCTTCGCCCGCTCCATCGGCGCGGTCACCGACATCGTCGAGAAGGAGATGTACACCTTCACCGACCGCAACGGCGACTCGCTCAGCCTGCGGCCGGAGGGCACCGCCGGCTGCGTGCGCGCCTGCCTCCAGCATGGGCTCCTGCGCGGCCAGTCCCATCGCCTCTGGTACCAGGGCCCCATGTTCCGCCACGAGCGCCCCCAGAAGGGACGCTACCGGCAGTTCCACCAGATCGGCGTGGAGGTCTTCGGCATCCCCGGCCCCGACGTGGATGCGGAGCTCATCCTCATGTGCGCGCGCGTCTGGCGGACGCTGGGGCTGGTCGAGGACCTGCGGCTCGAGATCAACACCCTGGGGGATGCCGAGGCGCGCCGGCGCCACCGTGCCGACCTGGTGGCCTATTTCCGGGCCCACGAGGCCGAGCTCGACGCCGACAGCCGCCGCCGCCTCGAGACCAACCCGCTGCGCATCCTCGACAGCAAGAACCCGGAGATGGCGGAGGTGATCGCCGGCGCCCCGAGCCTGCTCGACTACCTCGACGCCGAGGCCAAGGCCCATTTCGAGGGCTTCCGCAAGCGGCTCGACGAGGCCGGCGTCCGCTACACGGTCAACCCCCGCCTGGTGCGCGGGCTCGACTACTACAACCGCACCGTCTTCGAGTGGATCACCGACCGCCTCGGCGCCCAGGGCACCGTGTGCGCGGGGGGGCGCTATGACGGGCTCGTGGAGCAGCTCGGCGGCCGGCCCACGCCGGCGGTGGGCTTCGCCCTGGGCCTGGAGCGCATCGTGGCCCTGCTGGAAGGCGAGCGCGGCACGGCGGCGGCCGCGCGCGCCCCCCATGCCTATCTCGCCGCCGTGGGCGAGGGCCCGGAGCGGGCCGCGCTGGGGCTCGCCGAGCGGCTGCGGGATGCGGTGCCGGGGCTGCGGCTCGCGGCCAACTGCGGCGGCGGGAGCTTCAAGGCCCAGCTCAAGCGCGCCGACCGCAGCGGCGCCGCCGTGGCGCTCATCCTCGGCGAGGACGAGCTCGCCGCCGGCCGCATCACGCTCAAGTGGCTGCGCGAGGCCGGGCGCGGGCAGGAGACGCTGGATCTCGAGGCCGCCGCGGCGGCGCTGCGGACGCTGGTGGAGGCCGGCTCGCGCCCGGCGGGCTGAGCCCGTAAACTCGGGCGCCGGCCGGCAGCAAGGGGGAGAGCGCGTGGATCCCTACGAGTCCGAAAAGGAGCAGCTCGAGACGCTGCGGCGCTGGTGGCGCGAGAACGGCAAGGCCCTCGTGGCCGGCGTCGTCCTCGGCCTCGGGGCGCTGTTCGGCTGGCGCGCCTGGCAGGACTGGAAGCTGGAGCGGGCGGCCGCGGCCTCCGGCCTGTACGAGCAGCTCCTCGAGCGCCACGGTGCGGGCGACGCCGACGCCGTGGCCGTGCTGGTCGAGCGCCTCGCGCGCGAGCACGGCGGGAGCGCCTACGCCGTGATGGGCCGGCTCACGCTGGCGGCGCTGCTCGCCGCCGAGGGCCGGCTCGACGACGCCGAGGGCCACCTGCGTCAGGCCCTGGCCGGGGCCCCGGACGAGGCCTTCGCGGCCACGGCGCGCCTGCAGCTGGCGCGGCTGCTGGCCGCCCGG
Source organism: Gammaproteobacteria bacterium (assembly GCA_026989495.1). Classification (GTDB taxonomy): domain Bacteria; phylum Pseudomonadota; class Gammaproteobacteria; order S144-34; family S144-34; genus S144-34. Next base: position 12,241 of record JALSJE010000064.1, read on the forward strand.
GGCAAGCGGGAGGAGGCCGAGCGCCTGGCCGGCGAGCCCGTGCCCGATGCCTTCGAGCCGCTGCGGGCCGAGCTGCGCGGCGACCTCGCCGCCGCCAGGGGTGATGCCGAGGAGGCCCGTGCCGCCTACGAGGCGGCGCTGCGGGCCCTGGGCCCGGCGAGCCCGCTCGGCCGCCTCGTCGAGCTCAAGCGCGACGATCTCGGGGTGCCGCCGCAGCACGCAGACTCGCCCCCTGTGAAGGCCGGGGCGGCGTCCGGCGAAGGGGCAGAGAAGGCCCGCCAGGGCGGGGAGGCGCAGCCGTGAGGCTGCCCGTGCGCCTGCGGCGGGCGGTCGTGGTGCCGGCGCTCGCTCTCGCGCTGGGCGGCTGCAGCTGGCTCGGGGGCTGGTTCGGCGGCGGGAAGGAGGCCGTCGAGCCGCCGAGCCCGCTGCCCGCGCTCGAGGCCCCGCACCGGGTGGAGACCCTGTGGCGGACCGACGCCGGAGCCGGTCCCGGCAAGGCGCTGCTGGGCATTGCCCCCCTGGTGGACGGCGGCCGGGTCTACGTGGCCGACCGCAAGGGGCATGTGCTGGCCTTCGACGCGGTCAGCGGCGAGCGCGTCTGGGAGGCGGACGTGAAGGCTCCGATCTCCGGCGGCCCAGGCGGCGGGTCCGGCCTCGTGGTCGTCGGCACGCCGGACGCCGAGGTGGTGGCCCTGGACGCGGCGAGCGGCGCCCTGCGCTGGCGTGCCACCGTGACCAGCGAGGTGCTGGCCGCCCCCCGCGCCGGGCAGGCGGCCGTGGTGGTGCGCACGGTGGACGGGCGGCTGGCCGCCCTGGATCTCTCCGACGGGCACCGCCTGTGGGTCTATGGCCGTCCGGTGCCGGCGCTCACCCTGCGCGGCACCAGCGCCCCGGTGGTGGACGGCGGGCGCGTCTACGCCGGCTTCGACGACGGGCGCCTGACCGCGCTGCGCCTCAAGGATGGCCGCCTCCTGTGGGAGCGGGCCGTGGCCGTGCCCCGCGGGCGCTCCGAGCTCGAGCGCATGGTGGACATCGACGCCGATCCGGTCGTGGCCGACGGCGTGGTCTACGCCGTCGCCTACCAGGGCAACGCCGGCGCCTGGGACGCCGAGGACGGACAGCCCTACTGGCGGCGCAAGCTCTCCTCGTGGACCGGGCTGGCGCTGGATGCCGGCCGCGTGTACGTCACCGACGACCAGGGCCGCGTCTGGGCGCTCGCGCGCCTGACGGGGGCCGCCGTCTGGCGGCAGGAGGCCCTGCTGCGGCGCGGCCTCACGGCCCCGGCGGTGGCGGGGGACCATGTGGTGGTGGGCGACTTCGAGGGCTGGCTGCACTGGCTCGCCACCGGCGACGGGCGCATCGTGGCACGCGCACGGGTGGACTCCAGCGGCCTGGCCGGACGGCCCGTGGCCGCAGGAGACGTGGTCTACGCGCTCGCCCGCGACGGCACGCTCGCGGCCTTCCGCCTCGCCGAGTAAGGAGGCAGCGGGCACTCCGGTTGGCGCATGCAGCCGGGGAGCGTATAGTTCGATGGCATGGGCCGCGCAGGGAAGCTGCTGGCCAAGGCGCGCCGCAATCCTTCCGGGCTCGCCTTCAGGAATTCGAGCGCTGCCGCGCTCAGCGGATGGGTGCTCGACCGGCAGGCAGGGAGCCACAGGCTCTGGCGTTCGCCGGGTGGGAAGCTGCTTCCCGTCCAGCCCCGTGCCGTCAAGGCCAAGGGCTATCAGGTTCGGCAGTTCTTGAGGCTCCTGGATGAGGAAGGTGGACAGGACCGACCCGTTTGACGGACACGTGGTCGAGATCTTCCTCGACGAAGAAGGCGACTGGATCGCCCGTTTTGAGGACCACACCGAGATCTCGGCGTTCGCGGATACGCCCGCGGGTACGTTGGAGTCCCTTGCGGAAGCCTGGCGGCTGGTCCGGGAGAGCTGCACGTCCCGTGGCGAGCCGGTGCCGAGAGCAGGGGGCCCGGGGGTGCCGCGGCTGCAGGTCCGTCTCGGTCGCCGGGTCTACCGGGCCCTGGTCCGCGAGGCTGCACGGCGGGGGCTGAGCCTGCAGACGCTGGCTGCGCGCAAGCTCGCCCTTGGCCTCGGGAAGGAAGCGCCACAGACGACGAGAACGCACCGGTCCGGCTGAGTCCGGGCCGGCCTTTTCGAGGGTCGCAGAGCGGCCCGAGCACCGTGATCTCCATCTTCCTGTCGGCCCAGCCATGAGCCTTCCCGTCATCGCCCTGGTGGGCCGCCCCAACGTGGGCAAGTCCACCCTGTTCAACCGGCTCACCCGCACGCGCGACGCGCTGGTGGCGGACCTGCCGGGGCTCACGCGCGACCGCATCTACGGCAAGGGCCGCGTCGGCCCGCGTCCCTGCATCGTCGTGGACACCGGCGGGCTCACGGGCGACGAGGAGGGCCTCGAGGGGCAGATGGCGCGCCAGGCCTGGCGTGCGGTGGAAGAGGCCGACGTGGTGGTCTTCCTCGTGGACGCCCGCGACGGGCTCACCGCCGCCGACGAGCTCGTGGCCGAGCGCCTGCGGCGCACGGGCAAGCCCGTGGTGCTCGCCGTCAACAAGGCCGAGCGCATGAGCCCCGCGGTGGCGGCGGCCGAGTTCCACGCCCTGGGCCTGGGCGAGCCGCTGGCCATCTCCGCCGCCCACGGCCAGGGGGTGGGGCTGCTGGTCGAGCGGGCCCTCGGCATGGCGCCGGTGCAGGCCGGGGAGGAGGCCGCGGACGGCGCGGCGGGCGCGCCGGAGCCGGAGGGCGGCGAGACGGGCCGGGTGCGCGTGGCCGTCGTCGGCCGCCCCAACGTGGGCAAGTCCACCCTGGTCAACCGCCTGCTCGGCGAGGAGCGCATGGTGGCCTCGGACCGGCCCGGCACCACGCGGGATGCGGTGCGCATCGACTTCGAGCGCGACGGCGAGGCCTACACCCTCATCGACACCGCCGGCGTGCGCCGGCGCGCCCGCGTCAAGGAGGCGGTGGAGAAGTTCTCCGTCATCAAGGCGCTGCAGGCCATGGAGGCCGCTCAGGTGGTGATCCTGGTGATCGACGCACGCGAGGGCGTGACCGAGCAGGACGCCACACTCCTCGGCCATGCCGTCGAGGCCGGGCGCGGGCTCGTCGTCGCCGTCAACAAGTGGGACGGGCTCGCGCCCGACCAGCGCGAGCGCGTGCGCGCCGAGGTCGAGCGCCGGCTGGCCTTCGCGGACTTCGCCCCGGTGCGCTACATCTCGGCCCTGCACGGCAGCGGCCTCGGCGAGCTGATGGCCGCCGTGCGCCAGGTGGCCGACTCGGCGGCCCGGCGCCTGCCCACGCCGCGGCTCACCCGCGTGCTGCAGGAGGCCGTCACGGCCCACCCCCCGCCGCTCGGGCGCGGACGCCGGCGCATCAAGCTGCGCTACGCCCATCAGGGCGGCCAGAACCCGCCCGTGATCGTCATCCACGGCACCCAGGCCGAGCGTCTGCCCGCCGCCTATCAGCGCTACCTCGCCAAGCGCTTCCGCGAGGCCTTCGGGCTGGTGGGCACGCCGCTCAGGCTCGAGCTGCGCAGCGGCGAGAACCCCTACGCGGGCAGGCCCACCCGCCCGCGCCGCCGCCCGCGCGGCCGGCGCTGACATCTTCGCGCTAGCGGGAGGGAGCCGGGCATCGACCAGGAAGCGCATCAGGCCACGTGCACCACCTGATGCCTGGCGAGACGGGCCGCGTACTCGAGCGCCGCGTCGATGTCCTCCGGCTCGAGATAGGGATAGCTCTCGAGAATGTCCTCGCGGGACGCTCCCGAGGCCAGCATGTCGAGAATGCCGCTTACCCGCACGCGCACGCCCCGGATGCACGGCTGGCCGCCGCAGACGTCGGGAGCCGTCGTGATGCGCTCAAGCCTGCTCATGGTCAAGAAACCGAGCTTGCTCATGGTTTAGAAGCCTAGCACGCGAAAGGCTTCCCTGGGTTCCACGATCAGCATGGGCCCGCGACGTCCGGCTCACGTTCTGCTGCCCGCCGGCGAGCGGGCTGCTAGGCTAGGAATGGCCCGAGGTGCGGAGGAAGGGGCGGCCGGGCATGCCGCAGGATCCGTTCACGCTCGCCATCTCCCGGCACGTCTGGGACACCAAATACCGCTACCGCCGCGGGGGCGGGGTGGTGGACCGCGCCGTCGAGGATACCTGGCGGCGCGTGGCGCGGGCGCTCGCCGCCGTGGAGCCCCGCGACGCGACGGAGTGGGAGGCGCGCTTTCTCGAGATCCTGCAGGACTTCCGCTTCCTGCCGGGCGGGCGCATCCTCGCCGGCGCCGGCACCGCCAACCGCGTCACCCTCCTCAACTGCTTCGTCATGGGCGTCATCGAGGACTCGATGGACGCCATCTTCGAGGCCCTCAAGGAGGGCGCGCTCACCATGCAGCAGGGTGGCGGCATCGGCTACGACTTCTCCACCCTGCGGCCTGCGGGGACGCTCGCGCGCGCCACGGGCACCATCGCCTCGGGCCCGGTCTCCTTCATGCGCATCTGGGACGCCATGTGCGCCACGGTGCTCTCCACCGGTGCGCGCCGCGGGGCCATGATGGCCACCCTGCGCTGCGACCATCCCGACATCGAGCAGTTCGTCACCGCCAAGCACGACCCCCACGAGCTGCGCCGCTTCAACCTCTCGGTGCAGGTCACGGACGCCTTCGTCGAGGCCGTGCGCAAGGACCGCGAGTGGGCGCTTGTGTTCCCCGAGGCGCAGCTCGAGGACGATGGAAGCGGGACGGGGACGGTGATGCGCGCCTGGACCGGCACCGACCGGCCCGTGCCATGCCGCGTGCTGAAGCGCGTGCGTGCGCGCGCGCTGTGGTCGCTCATCATGCGCTCCACCTACGACTACGCCGAGCCGGGCGTGCTGTTCGTGGACCGCATCAACGAGTGGAACAACCTCCACTGGCGCGAGCGCATCACGGCCACCAACCCCTGCGGCGAGCTCCCGCTGCCGCCCTACGGGGCCTGCGACCTCGGCTCGATCAACCTCGCGCGCTTCGTGCGCGAGCCCTTCACGCGCGCGGCGCGCCTGGACCTGGACGCCATCCGCGAGACGGTGCGCGTGGCCGTGCGCCTGCTCGACAACGTGATCGACGCCTCGCTGTTCCCGCTCCCGGCCCAGCGCGAGCAGGCCCACGGCTCGCGCCGCATCGGCCTCGGCATCACGGGGCTCGCCGACGCACTCATCATGCTGGGCCTGCGCTACGACAGCGAGGCCGCACGCGCGCAGGCGGCCGGGTTCATGCGCGCGATCTGCCACGAGGCCTACCGCGCCTCGGTGGCGCTCGCCGAGGAGAAGGGGCCCTTTCCCTGGCTGGAGCGCGAGCCCTATCTCGCCGGCCGCTTCGTCTCCCGGCTCCCGGGCGACATCCGCGACCGTATAGCCCGCCACGGCATCCGCAACAGCCATCTGCTCGCCATCGCGCCCACGGGGACCATCAGCCTGCTGGCGGACAATGTCTCCAGCGGCCTCGAGCCCGTCTTCGACTACGAGTACACGCGCCGGGTGCTGGAGCTCGATGGGAGCTACACCGAGTATCCCATCCGCGACTACGCCTACGCGCTGTGGCGGCGCGAGCGCGGGGACGCGCCGCTGCCCGCGGCCTTCGTGCGCGCCCACGAGGTGCACCCGCACGACCACCTCGCCATGCAGGCCGCGCTCCAGCCCTGCGTGGACAGCGCCATCTCCAAGACCATCAACATCCCCGAGGACTATCCCTTCGAGGACTTCCGCGACCTCTACCTCCTTGCCTGGGAGCAGGGGCTCAAGGGGTGCACCACCTACCGGCCCAACCCGGTCACGGGGGCCGTGCTGAAGCCGGGCGCCGAGGGCGCGGCCCCGGCGGGCATCCACTGCTGCAGCGTCGAGCGCGAGGTGGACTGAGGCAGCCTGCGGCGTCTCGCGGCTGGTGCCGCCGGAGCGCCCGGCCGCCGGCGCCGCCTTCCCCTCCATGGCCGCCTTCCGCCACCGCATCGGACGACATGGGACATCG
>JALSJE010000065.1 GCA_026989495.1 Gammaproteobacteria bacterium
GGTCCACGGCCGTCGAGATCTCGCGCGCCGAGCGGTTGAGCTCCTCGATGGCCGCCGACAGCTCCTCCGCGCAGGCGGCCACCTCCTCGGCGCTCTTGGCGACGTCGGTGCTGTTCTTGAGCGCGTCGGCCAGCTCCTCGAGCATCTGCGCGGTGCGCTCGCACTCGGCGAGCGCCGCGGCCTGCTGCTCCAGGCTCTGGAGCGACTCCTGGCAGGCGGCCGACTGCTCCTCGGCCGCCGAGGCGATGTCCTCCGAGCCGCGCTGGGCTTCGGCAACGGCGCGGCTCATTTCGCCAGCGGCCTGCGCGAGCCCCTGGGCGTGTTCTGCCACCTCGCCCATGCTTGCGCGCACGTCGCCGAGGCGTTGGCGGATCTCCTTCCCTTCGCTCGCCTCGTGCTCGGCCCGCTCGGCCGCCTTGCGCACCCCCTCGCCGGTCTCGCGCGCCTTCTCCTGGATGGTCCCCACCAGCTCCTGGATGCTGGCGGCGGTCTTCTCGGCGGTCTCCGCCAGCGAGCGCACGGTGTCGGCCACCACGGCGAAGCCCTTGCCGTGCTTGCCGGCACGGGCGGCCTCGATGGCGGCGTTCAGCGCGAGCAGGTTGGTCTGGTCGGCGATGCGGATGACCGCCTGCACGGCCTCGCCGATGCGCCCGGCCTGCGCCTCGAGGGCGGCCATCTTCTCGGCCGAGGCCTTCTGGCGCTCGGCGCCGACCACCACTCCGTCGACGAGGGCGGCGATGGCGTCGGCCGCCTCCTCCACGCGCGCCCGCACGGCCTCGGTCCGTTCCCGGGAGCGGTCGGCGACCTCCGCCTGCTGGCGCACGCGGCTGGCGATCTGGGTCATCGCGGCGAGCGACTGCTGGCTGGCGCCCGCGGCCTCCTCGGCGCCGCCTGCGATCTGCTCCATCGCCTTGGAGAGCTCCTCCTGGGCGGCGGCCGACTCGGTGATGGCCGAGGCGAGCTGGGTGGCCGCGGCGCTGATGCGCTCGGCCGCCTGCTGCTGGCGGGCGAGGGTGCGCGCGCGCCGGCGCTTCTCCTCTGCGAGCTGCCGGGCGCGGGCCGGATCGGTGCCACTGGCCGGCGCGGCGGCGCCGGCGGCCTCGCGGGTATTCGCGGATGCCTTCTTCAGACCCATGCTCCTCGTGCCTCCCCACGCTCTGTCCATGCCGGAAATCGACATGGGACGCCTTTCGCGCCCCGGCTCCGGCATGCTCACGGTCCGTTGGGCGTTCCTTGCTATCGGCGGGCGCGCGGGCGGCTTTAGCGCGCGCGGGGGCCGCGGCCGCGGCCATCCCCACGACCCCGTCCACAGGCGTGGCTTCCACCCGCCATTTCCCCTTTCTCCCGCAGGCGCGGCTTCCAGCCGCGCCGTTCCCGCGCCCCCTCGCCATCGCCATCTTCGTAGGCGCGGCTTCCAGCCGAACCCCCCTCCACATCCGTAGGCGCGGCTTCCAGCCGCGCCGGGGCCGGCTGGAAGCCGGCCCCACGGGGAATCGGGTGCCCTAGGCCGGCTGGAAGCCGGCCCCACGGGGGTTGGGTGCCCGTGGCCCGCAGGATGCCGGCCCCACGGGAGGGGAGACCCCACGGGAGGTGGGGCCCCCGGGATCGGGGGGCGCGGTGCTGCTAGGATTCGGGGCATGGGCGGGATGGCGCAGGCGGTCGGCGTGTGGCACGGCGAGGCGCTGGCCCGCTACGGCTTCGGCCACGGCCACCCCTTCGGGCCGGACCGGCTGGACGCCTTCTGGCGCGAGATGGCCCGCCGCGGGCTCGACCGGCGCGTGCGCGTGATGGCGCCGGCCGAGGCCGGCCGCGCGGAGATCGAGCGCTTCCACACGCCCGGGTACGTGGCGCGCGTCATCGCCCGGTCGCGCACGGGCGAGGGTTACCTTGACTACGGCGACACGCCCGCCTTCCCCGGCGTGTACGAGGCCGCCGCCACCGTGGTGGGCTCCACGCTGGACGCGGTCCGGCGCGTGGCCTCCGGCGGGCTCGCGGCAGGCTTCGTGCCCATCGCGGGCCTGCACCACGCGCGCCGCGACGCCGCCGCCGGCTTCTGCGTGTTCAACGACTGCGGCGTGGCGATCGAGACCCTGCGCGCCGAGCTCGGCCTGCGGCGCGTCGCCTACGTGGACATCGACGCCCACCACGGCGACGGTGTCTACTACGCCTTCGAGGACGACCCCGAGCTCTTCTTCGCAGACATCCACGAGGACGGGCGCTATCTCTACCCCGGCACCGGGGCGGCGGAGGAGCGGGGGCGCGGCGCGGCCGAGGGCACGAAGCTGAACCTGCCGCTGCCGCCCTACGCCGACGACGAGGCCTTCCTGGCGGCGTGGGAGCGGGTCGAGGCATTCCTCGACGCGGCCCGGCCCGAGTTCATCCTGCTTCAGTGCGGGGCGGACAGCCTGGCAGGCGATCCCATCACGCATCTGGCCTTCAGCCCGGCGGCCCACGCCCATGCCGCGCGCAGGCTCCGCGCGCTGGCGGCGCGCCACTGCGCCGGCAGGCTGGTGGCCCTGGGGGGCGGGGGCTACGACCGCCCCAACCTGGCGGCGGCCTGGTGCGCGGTGGTGGAGGCCCTGCTCGGCGATGGCGGGTGAGCGCTGCGACCGCCGGTGCCCGCAGGCGCGGCTGCCACCGCGGTGCCCTGCTTTTCCGTAGGCGCGGCTTCCAGCCGCGCCGGGGCCGGCTGGAAGCCGGCCCCACGGGGATCGGGCGCCCTGGGGCCGGCAGGGTACCGGCCCTGCAGGGGTTGGGTGCCCTGGGCCGGCTGGAAGCCGTCCCCACCGGGGGCGGGAAGACGGCCGGGCCGGAATCCACTCGCACGGGGGGGTGAA
>JALSJE010000066.1 GCA_026989495.1 Gammaproteobacteria bacterium
CATGGGCTGGGCCTGGGCCGCGCTCGCCGCCGCCGTGCTGGCCGCCTGGACGGCCGCGCTGTGGCCGTGGCGCCGGCTGCTCGCGCGGCTGTGGCGCGAGCCGGTGCTGGCGGTGCCGGTGGTGGTCCTCGAGAGCGACGACTGGGGCCCGGCTCCCGATCCCGCCGCCGAGGCCCGGGCGCTGGGCGCGCTGGCCGGGCTGCTGGCGCGGCACCGTGACGCCCGCGGCCACCCCGCCGTGATGACGCTGGGGCTGGTGCTCGCGGCGCCGGACGGGCGGGCCTGGCGCGAGGCGGGTCCCGACGCGCTGGCGCGCCAGGTCTGGCCGCGCGTGCGGCTCGAGGATCCTTCCCAGCGGCCCGTGCTCGGGGCCGTGCGCGAAGGTGCCCTGCGGGGCGTCTTCGTGCCCCAGCTCCACGGCATGGAGCACTGCTGGCCGGCGGCGGTGCGCGCCGTCGCCCGCCGCGACGAGCGGGTGGCCGGCTGGCTGCGCTCGTCTCCGGTCCCCGACACACGGCGCCTCCCCGACGCCCTCCAGACCCGCTGGGCGGACTGCTCGGCGCTGCCCTCGCGTCCCCTGCCCGAGGAGGCCGTGGAGGAGGCCGTGCAGGAGGAGGCCGCCGTCTGGCGCCGGCTCTTCGGGCTCCCGCCCCGCGTGGCCGTGCCGCCCACCTTCGTGTGGACCCCCGCCGTCGAGCGCGCCTGGGCCGCCCGCGGCGTGCGCTGCATCGTCACGCCCGGCCGTCGTCACGAGGGCCGCGACGCCCGCGGCCTGCCCGCGCCAGGGCCCATGCTGCTCAACGGCGAACGCGCGGCGGGCGGCGCCCGCTACCTCGTGCGCGACGTCTATTTCGAGCCCGCCCGCGGACACCGGCCCGAGGCGGCGCTGCGGGCGATCCTCGCGCGGGCGCGCCAGGGGCGGCCGGCGCTGGTGGAGACCCACCGCGACAACTATGTGGGCGAGGGCGCCGCCGGGGCGTGCGCGGCCCTCGACTGCCTGCTCGGGCTGGTCCGCGATCACCTGCCCGGCGTCCGGTTCCTCCCGCCCGAGGACCTCGCGCTGGCGCTCGGGCGCGGCCCGGCCTCGGAGCTCGCCGCCGCCTCGCCGGCGGTCCGGCTGGGCGCCTGGGCCGCGCGCGTGCGCGCGCTGCCGGGCATCGGGCGGCGGCTGCGCTGGAGCGGGCTCGGCCTGCCGCTCGCCCTGCTGGAGCGCCTGGGCCCCGGCCCCCACGGGGCGAAGGCCCCCGCGGCACGTCCCGCGACCGCCGTCCCCGGAGCCCCGTGAGCATGACGACCCAGGCCACCCTGCGCAGCCCGACGGCCGCGCCCGCCTCCTCCGCGGCCGCCCGCCCGGCCCCGCCGGCCTGCCGCGCCGACCACCGCTTCCTGGTGCTCACCGAGCTCTTCCTGCCCACCAAGGGCGGCACCGCCGTGTGGTTCGACGCCGTCTACCGCCTGCTCGGCGGCCGCGGGACGCACATCCTCACCGCGCGCGTCCCCGGGGCGCACGCGCACGATGCGCGCCATCCCAACACGATCCACCGTCTCGATCTCGAGCGCTGGGCGCGTGTGCCGCTCGGGGCGCTGCGCGCCTACGCGCGGCTGCTCGCCGCCGCCTGGCGCGTGAGCGCGCGCCACCGCTTCGAGGCGGTGCACGCCGGGCGCGTGCTCCCCGAGGGTCTGGTGGGGCTCACTGTGGCCCGCGCGCGCCGCCTGCCGCTCGTGATCTACGCCCACGGCGAGGAGATCACCGCCTGGCGCCGCCACCGCAAGCGCCGCGTGGCCATGGCCCGCGCCTACCGCGGGGCCGACGCCGTGATCGCCAACAGCGCCTTCACCCGCGAGCGCCTGCGCGAGCTGGGGGTGGACACGGCGCGCATCCACCTGATCCACCCCGGCGTGGACGCCGCGCGCTTCGCGCCCGGCCCGCGCGAGCCGGCGCTGCTCGAGGCGGCCGGCATCCCGGCCGAGGCGCGCCTGGTGCTCTCGGTCGGCCGCCTCAGCCGCCGCAAGGGCTTCGACCAGGTGATCCGGGCGCTGCCCGCGCTGCTGGCCCGCGGCCTGGACGTCCACCACGCCATCGTCGGCATCGGCGAGGACCGCGCCCACCTCGAGCGCGTGGCGCGCGAGGCGGGCGTCGCGGACCGCGTGCACCTCCTCGGCCACGTGCCGCCGGAGGACCTCCCGCGCTGGTACCGCGCCTGCGACGTCTTCGCCATGCCCAACCGCCCGGTCGGGGCCGACGCCGAGGGCTTCGGCATGGTCTACGCCGAGGCCGCCGCCTGCGCGCGGCCCGCCGTCGCCGGCCGCCACGGCGGCACGGGCGACGCCGTGCTCGACGGCGTCACCGGCCTGCGCGTGGACGGCGCGGATGCCGGGGCGGTCGCCGCCGCGCTCGCGCGGCTCCTCGAGAACGGGGACCTCGCCGCTCGCATGGGCCGTGCCGGCCGCGAGCGCGTCGAGCGCGAGCTCGCCTGGGAACGCGTCGCCGAGCGCACCGCGGCGCTCCACCGCTCGCTGACGGAGACCGGGGCATGAGCGCCGTGCCCGCCGTGCTGCGCCGCATCCGCAACCTTCCGAAGCTGCGCGACCCCGAGATCCGCGCCAAGAACCTCGAGGCCCTGCGGCTCGCCGCGCGCGAGCTCGCCTGGGAGCTGCACCGCCCGCCGCTGCGCGAGCCCATCTTCGTGATCGGCTGCTCGCGCGCCGGCACCACCGTCACCTACGAGGCCCTCGCCCGCGCGCCGGGCCTGATCAC
>JALSJE010000067.1 GCA_026989495.1 Gammaproteobacteria bacterium
AGGCGCCCTCGCCCTCGCGGTAGAGGGTGTCGAGGGCGACGAGATCGGCGCGGGCGGCACGGGCGCGCTCCGCCGCGGGGCCCGCCGAGGCCGCCAGGGCCTCCAGCGTGGCCAGGGCGCCTGCGACGTCGCCGCGGCGGTAGCGGTCCTGGGCGGCTGCCACCGGATCGGCGGCGCGCGACGTGTGCGGGGGCTTGCGGCCGCGCACGGGACGCGGCCCGGAAGCCCGCGCCGGCACGGTCCTGCGCTTCGGCGCGACGGCTGCCGCGCCTTCGCCGGCGCCGGATGCGCCGGCGCGCGCCCCATTCCGGGCCACCCCGTCCGGCGGGGGAACGTCGGCGCGCTCCACCTGGACGTCCGCGGCGCCGGCCCGCGGCCCGGGGCCCCGCCCGGGCGCGGGCGGGACCGGCCCCGCGACGGCCTCCCCTGCGGCGGCCCCGGCGGGGGGCGCCTCGGCGGCAGGCCGCGCGCCGGCATGCGGCGCCGGACGCTGCGTTCCCTGCCACCACAGCGCGGCGGCGCCGGCGAGCAGGGCCGCGAGGACGATGGATGCGAGCACGGCCAGGCGGGCCGTGGGCCTCAGGCGCCGCGGGCCCGCCGCCCGCCGCGGAGCAGGCGCCGTGGAAGCGGGCGGCGGCGCGAGGTCGGCCCGCCGGCAACGGAAGCGCAGCCGCACCTCGCCGAGCGTGATCTCGTCGCCGTCGGCAAGGAGCGTCCGCGGCACGCGCTGGCCGTTGACCCGCACCCCGTTGAGGCTGCCGAGATCCTCGATGGCGAAGCCGCCGCCCACCCGCTCGATGCGGGCATGGCGGCGGGAGACGCTGCGGTCGCGCTCGCGCCAGTGGCAGCCCTCGCCCCGGCCCAGGAGGAAAGGCTCCGACCCTTCCAGGTCGAGGCGCCGCCCGTCGGGCGCCTCGAGCCAGGCCGCGAGACCGGGCACCTCGCCCGGCGTGAGGAGCCGCGTCGGCTCGCCCGCGAGCGGGGCGGACAGGGCCTCGGCCGCTTCCCGACCGGCGGCCTGGCCCAGCGCCACCGAGGCGGCGCCCAGGGGCGGCGTGGCCGCGCCCGCGGCCGGCGCCCCGGCGGCATGCGGCGGCGGCGGGAGCGCGTCCTGCATCCGCGCGGCCATCAGGCCTCCTCCTCGGCAGGGGTCCTGGCATGGCCGGGCGCGTCGCCGCCCGGCTGGAGCCAGCGGCGCAGCGTGCTGGCGACGCGGGCGTCGGGAGGCTCGGCGAGCCGCAGGAGCTCGCCCACCCGCAGCCCGGCCTGGTCGGCCCCGCCCGCCGGCAGCTCGAGGACGCAGCAGGCGCTTCGCGGCCCCGGCACCAGCCGGAAGGGCGGCACGTCGCGGCGGATCGCCCGCACCCGCAGGTGGCGGTCGAGGTGCACCACGTCGATGCGGTAGCGCATGCCGAAGGTGTGGACGCCGCGGCAGGGCCTGAGCAGCAGCCCCTCCCCCGCCTGCAGGCGCGGGGCGAGCAGCAGCCCCAGAAGGCGGGCGAGGAAGCGCTCGGCGAGCCGCACGCGGGGAACCCGCACGACCTCGCGCTCGTCCACGAGCTGCAGGATGCGCATGCTTCAGCCTCCTCCCAGCAGGGCGGCGAGGAGCCCGCTGCGTGCGAGCGCCCGCACCGCCGGCAGCATCAGGATCACGAAGGTGACCGGCATGAAGAAGCCGATCAGGGGCGCGAGCATCTTGACCGGCGCCCGCGCGGCGAGCTTCTCGGCGCGGAGGAAGCGCTCGGCGCGCTGCTGCTCGGCCTGCAGCACCAGGGCGCGGGCCATCTCGCCGCCGGTCTCCTCGGCCTGGAGCACCGCGCCCACGAAGCCCGCGACCGCGGGCACGTCCACGCGGCGCTCGAGCCGCTGCAGCGCCTCGCGCAGCACCATGCCCGCGCGCAGCTCGCGCAGCACGCGCCGCATCTCCTCGCGCACGGGCCCCTCGGGCAGGTGCGCGACGGCGCGCGCGAGCGCGCTCTGGAGGCTGAGGCCGGCGCGCATGGCGAGTGCGACCAGGTCGAGGAAGAAGGGGAAGTCCTTCTCGAAGCGGGCGCGGCGGCGCTGGATGCGGTCGCGCAGCCAGATGTCGGGGTAGAAGAAGCCCAGCGGCACGGCGAGCCAGGCGAGCGCGTAGACCGGCGCGCCCATGCCGAGGTGGACGAGGGCGGCGAGCGCGGCGGCGACGGCGGCGGTGAGCCGGCGCAGGGCGACCAGCTCCTCGGGGCGCAGGGCGTAGTCGAGGCCGGCGGCCTGCAGGCGCGCCTCGACGGCCTCGAGGCGGTCGCGGTCGGCGCGGGCGGCGACCGCCGGGGCCAGCCCACGCACCAGGGGCGCGAAGAGGCGGAAGAGCAGCGGCGGCGGCTCGCGCCAGGCCTCGGCCTCGGGGTCGGCGCGGCGGGGCCGGGGCACGAGCCGCGGCAGGGCGAGCGCGAGGCAGCCCGCGGAGAGGCCGGCGAGCAGCATCAGGGGCACGGGCGATGCGGCGAGGGGCTCAGACATCGATGCGCACGATCCTCCGAAGCATGAGCGCCCCGGCCACGTACATGAGCGCCAGCACGACCAGCACGGCCAGGCCGATGCGGGTGGTGTAGAGGACGGCCACGTCCTCGGGGCGGGTGAGGTGGAACCAGGCGGCGATGGCGAAGGGGAGCCCCGCCACCAGCCAGCCCTGCATGCGCCCCATGGCGGTGAGCGCGTCGATCTTGCCCTCCAGGCGGGCGGTTTCGCGCAGGGTCTCGGCGAGGGCGTCGAGCGTGTCGGCGAGGTTGCCGCCCACGGCGCGGGCGATGCCGATCGCGGCGTTCATGAGGTCGATCTCGCGTCGCCCGAGCCGGCGCGCCATGGCCTCGAGCGCCTCCTCGAGGGGGCGGCCCAGGCGGTACTCGGCCAGCACGAGGGCGATCTCCTGGGAGAGCGGCGCGGGGTGGCGCGCCGCGATCTGCTCGAGGCCGCGCAGGACGTTGCTGCCGCCGCGCAGGCTCCCGGCCAGCGCCGTGAGCGCGTCCGGTAGCTGGCGCACGATGCGGCGCGCCCGCCGCGCGCGCAGGCGGGCCACCACGAGGCGCGGCGCCACCAGCGCGGCGACGGCGGCCGCGAGCCCGGCCGCGGGTCCGGCCGCCCAGGCGGCGAGCGCCCCGAGGGCGAGCGCGGCGGCGGCGGTGAGCGCGAGCAGCAGGCGCGGGTCGAGATAGACGAAGGCCTCGCGCAGACCGCCCACCACCTGGCGGCGGAAGGCGGCCGAGTAGAGCGCGCCGCCGCGCAGGAGGAAGCGCGCCGCGGCCGCGAAGCCGAGCGCGCCGGCGAGCCCGCTCGCGAGCAGCAGCAGGGGGACGGCGCCCCCTTCCGCCACGCCGCTCACGCCGCGCCCTCCTCCGCCGCCTCGCCCGGCTCACGGAAGATGGAAAGGTCGAGCGCATGGCCGGCCGCGCGCGCCTCCTCGTAGAAGCGCGGGATGTGGCCGCAGGGGCGGAAGCGCCCCAGCACCTCGCCGTTCGGCCCCACGCCCGTGCGCCGGAACTCGAAGATGTCCTGCAGCAGGATCACGTCGCCCTCCATGCCGTCCACCTCGACGATGCGGGTGATGCGCCGGCGCCCGTCCTTGAAGCGCGCCTGGTGGATGATCACGTCGATGGCGGAGGCGATCTGCTCGCGCACGGCCCGGTGCGGCAGCTCCATGCCGGCCATCATGACCATCACCTCGAGGCGCGCGAGGAAGTCGCGCGGGGAGTTGGCGTGGCCGGTGGTGAGCGAGCCGTCGTGGCCGGTGTTCATGGCCTGGAGCATGTCGAGCGCCTCGCCGCCGCGGCACTCGCCCACCACGATGCGGTCGGGGCGCATGCGCAGCGCGTTGCGGACGAGGTCGCGGATGGTCACCCGCCCCTGCCCCTCCGCGTTGGGGGGGCGGGCCTCGAGGGAGACGACGTGGGACTGGTGCAGGCGCAGCTCGGCCGCATCCTCGATGGTGACGATACGCTCGTCCTCGGGGATGAAGTTGGAGAGCACGTTGAGGGTGGTGGTCTTGCCCGAGCCCGTGCCGCCGGAGACGGCGATGTTGCGCCGCAGCCGCACGCAGACCTCGAGGAAGCGCGCCATGGCGGGGCTGAGGGTGCCGTTGGCGACGAGGTCCTCGACGCCGAGGAGGCTGCGGCGGAAGCGGCGGATGGTCAGCACCGGGCCGCACAGGGCCAGCGGCGGGATGATGGCGTTGACGCGCGAGCCGTCGGGCAGGCGCGCGTCCACCATGGGCTGGGCCTCGTCGATGCGCCGGCCGAGCGGCGCGACGATGCGGTCGATGACGGCGCGCAGCGCCTCCTCGCCGCTGAAGCGCAGGCCCGTGGGCTCGATGCGGCCGCGACGCTCCACGTAGATGGCGCCCGGGCCGTTGACCATGATCTCGGTGACCTCGGGGTCGGCCATGAGCGGCTCGAGGGGGCCCAGCCCCACGGCCTCGGCCACCACCTCGGCCACCACACGCTCGCGCGCCGGTCCGGCGGCCAGCGCGGGCTCGATCTCGGGGAGGATGCGCTCGGCGGCCGCGCGCGCCTCGGCGCGCAGCGCCTCGGGCCGCATGCCCTCGAGCACGGCGCGTCGGCGCAGGTCGAGCTCCTCGACCAGCCGCGCGCGCAGGCGCCGCTTGATCGCGTCGTCCGGATGGCCCTGTCCGCCGGGACGCGGGCCGGTGCCCGCGGCCGGCGCGCGGGGCTCGGGACGCAGGCGCAGCGCGAGCCGGCCGGCGCGCAGCTCGGCCTCGCCCGCGAGGCGCCGCGCGCCGGCGAGGCGCTCGCCGTCGAGCCAGGTGCCGTTGGTGCTGCCGAGGTCCTCCACCAGCACGCCGCCGTCCTCGCCGGAGGCGACCTCCAGCGCCAGATGGCGGCGCGAGACGTGGGGGTCGCTCAGCACCACGTCGCAGTCGGGCGCCTTGCCGAGCACGTGGCGGCCGGGTCCGAGCCGGTGGGTGACCAGGCCGCCCTCGGGGTCGCGAATCTCCAGCGCGAGCATCGGCCCTCCCTCAGTCCATCAGCCGGAAGCGCACCGCCTGCAGCCCCGCCCGGTCGAGCTCGCGGTAGCGGCGGATGCCCTCGCGGTTGTGCGCGCTGCGGGCGTCGACGATGCGCGGCGTGAGCAGCACGAGCAGCTCGGTCTCGTCGTCGCGGAACCTGCGCGACTTGAACAGCTCGCCGAGGACCGGCAGGTGCCCCAGCCCCGGGAGCTTGGTCACCGCCTTGCTGCGGCTGTTCCTGAGCAGACCGGAGATCACGAGCGTCTGGCCACGGCCCAGGTTGACCTCGGTGGTCGTGCGCCGTGTGAGGAAGGCCGGGAAGTCGCCCTTGGTGTTCTGCTCGTCGATGTCGCTCACTTCCACAGTGAGCTGGGTGGCGACGTAGCCGGCTGGATCGACGTCCGGCTCCACGATGAGCCGGATGCCATACTGCTTGTAGACCACGTCCTGCAGCCCCAGCCCCGTGGTCACGACGATCGGCACCTCGCCGCCGGCAAGGAACTCGGCCTTGCCGCCGCTGCGGCAGACGAGCCGCGGGTTGGCGAGCTGACGGGCGTAGCCATGGGTCTCGAGCAGGCGCAGCCGGCTCTCGATGAGCGAATCCCAGCCGAAGAACGACTTCGTCGTCTCGTAGCCGAGCGGCGCGGTCACGCCGAAGGCGCCACCGGGAGGCGGGCGGAAGGCGGCGTTGCCCTGGAAGGTGCCGATGATGCCGAAACGCGGCCCGGCGTAGTCGCCAGCTACCCGGGCGCCGTTCCGCAGCCACTCGATACCGATCGTGCGCGACAGGTTGCGGCTGACCTCGAGCACCCGGGCGTCGAACTCGACCATGGCGCGCAGCGGGACGCGCGGCGGGGCGACCTCGTTCACCACCGTGCCCGCGTGCTCGCGCGCCAGCGTCTCGATGCGCGCGTGGTCCTCCTCGCGCAGGGCCGCGCCCTCGAGGATCACCTTGCCGCCGGCCACGCGCGCGCGCACGCCCTCGATGTCGCCGATGCGCGCGCGCACCTCCTCCAGCACGGCCTCCGGCGCGGGCGGCGTGACCTCGACGAGGTAGGCCGCCCGCTCCCTGCCCCGCACCCACACGCGCAGGTCCGTGAGGCCGGGCTTGCGGCCGATGAGGAGCACCTGGCCGGCGTCCTCGAGCACCTTGACGTCCAGCACGTGCCCGTCGCCCACGGCCACGCGGTCCACGCCGGGGTGGCGGAGCAGGCGCGTCTGCCCGGCGGGCAGGGCGATGCGGCCGGCATAGCGCGGCTGCGCCTGGCCGGGCGGCGCCGCGGCCGCGGCGGGCGGCGCGGCGGCCCGGACCGGCATGGCCAGCGCCGCGGCGAGCAGGCAGGCGGCCAGCGGGGCCGGGGCGCGCATCAGTCCATCCCTCCGCGAATGATCTCGACCTCCCCGCGGGCACGCACACGCGCGCGGCCGCCGAGCAGGGTCTCGCGCGTGACGGCGCCGAGGCGCAGCGGCGCGTCGTCGGCCGGGGCGCGCAGCATGGCCGTGAGCTTGCCGATCTCGCGCGCGTGCACGATGCGGGCGGCCTCCTCGGGGGTGACCAGCACGGTGATGGTGCGGTAGCCCTCGGGCTGCGCGTGGCCGTCGCCGGTGTCGGCGCCCGTGGCCGCCACCTGGACGTCGCGCAGCAGGGGCAGGGTGACGGGGCGGTCGCCGTCCTGGAGGGTGACGAGGAGGTCGATGCGGTCGCCGGGGCCGAGGAGCCCGGAGAAGGACGAGGTCTCGTCCACGGGGATCGTGAGCGCGCGCCGCCCCTCGCGCACCCGCGCCGAGAAGCCGCTGGCGCGGCTGCGCGAGAGATGGGCGTGCAGCACGGTCTCGCCGCGCCGGAGCGGAAACAGCAGGCGCCGGCCCTCGACCTCGGCGAAGGCCTCGGGGCGCATGGCGTCGTGGTGCACGAAGGTGGCGGGCACCTCGCGCACGGCGACGTTGCCCACGCCGAGCGGCGTGCCGGCGGGCAGGTCTTCGTTGGCCACGAGCACACGCACGGGCCGGCGCCCGGCGTCGAGGCGGGCGCGGTAGGCCTCGATCTCGCCGGCGACATAGCGCTCGGCGAGGAAGGCGGCCGCCGTGCCCGAGACCAGGGCGCCCGCCACGAGCAGGAGCGTGATGCGGCTCGTCCTCATCCTCGTCCTTCTCCCTCCACCTCAGGGCCTGGCGAGCAGCGTGAGGAAGCGGCCGAGGTGGCCGCCGAGCGCGTCCACCACGGCCGCGCCCGCCGCGACGGCACCGACGAGCGCGGCGGTCGCGACCAGGTAATGCGCCAGCGCCGCGCCCCGCGGGCGCGGGCGGCTGCGTGAGCGGTCCGTCTTCGCGTCCATGGCGTCCTCCCCCTCATCGCACGACATGGATCAGCGCGAGGCTCCCCCGCCGGTGCGGTGCGACGCTGACCTGGCAGAGGCTGCGGCCCCGCTGGAAGGCCTGCTGCACGGCGCCGCGCGCGCGCGCGAGCGAATGCGGCTGCACGGTCCAGCCCGCCCCGGCCAGCCGCGCGCGGATGCGCTCCAGGGTTGCCTCGGCCCCGTAGGGGCTCTGCAGGGTGAGCGACCAGGCCCGGCGCGGGCCGTCGAGGCTGTCGAGCCGGTGCAGCACGCGCAGGCCCGCCGGCAGCGGGATGCCGGGCGTCCGCCGGGGCCGCACCGCGTCCGGCCGCAGGCTGATCGTGAGCACGCCCTCGGCGCCGCGCGCGGTGTCGCGCACGCGCACCGTGCGGTAGTGGCGCCCGTCGCGGTGGCCGATCACGCGCCACGGGCCCTGCCGCTGGCGCACGACCTCGCCGCGGCCCAGGCGCGACCAGAGGCGCTCGTACCAGGCGAGCACCGCCTGGGCCGGGGCGTCGGTGCGGAACAGGCGCGCGCTCATGGGCAGCCCGTTCCAGGCCATGCGCTCGGCGATCCAGCGCGTCTCCATGCCGGGCATGACGCGCATCACCGGCAGCTCGACGGCGAGCGGGTCCTCGAGGGCGGGCGCGGCCCGAGCGGCGAGCGCCGCCAGCGCGAGCGCGAGGAGAAGGGATCCGCGAGGCCGGCGCGCGGGGCTCATTCCGTCACCTCGTAGCCTTCGGGCAGCGCCTGCGCCGGCACGGCCGGCTCGAGCGGCAGGGCGTCCCTCCCTTCCTTGTAGAGCGGGAAGGCGGCGATGACCTTCGCCGGCTTGACGAGCGTCTCGATCCGCTTCGCCAGCGTCGCCCGGCCCACGCGCCGGCGGAAGGCGGCCTCGCGCGCCGCCGACCAGGCGTCGCCCGCGACCGCGGCCCCCGCCTCGAGCGTGGCCCCGCCGAAGTCCGGCAGCTCCGGATGGGCCCGCAGGCCCACGCGCAGGCGCGATCCGGCGCGGCCCCGGGCGCCGAGCCCGAGCGGGCGGACGGGGAAAGGAACGCCGCCCCCGCGGGCGACGGCGTCCACCATCTTCCCCGCGAGGCCGCCGCCGCGAAGGCGCGTCTCGTCCAGGTCCTGCGCGGCGCGCGCGCCGGGGCTGCCCGCCACCACGTCGCGGCCTGCATGATCCAGCCACACGGGGCTCGCGGTCGGGCCCGCCGTGAGCGGCGCCGACGGATGGCCGAGGACGGCGGTCTCGACCAGGCGCCGGATCTCGCCGTCGCCGCGCACCGCCGGCCCCTCCCCGAGGCTCCAGTCGGAGGCCCGCTCGGCCCACACCGTCCGTTCCCACGCGACGGCGCGCGCGGCCTCGATCGTCTTGTGCTCGGCGTCGAGCCAGGCGCCCAGGAGCGGGACGAGAATCAGGAGCAGCACGAAGAGCCCGCCGGCCGCCACCAGCTCGGCCAGCGCCTGGCCCGCGCAGCCGCGCCGTCCCCGCCATGCGCCGCTCACGGGCCGGCCCTCCCCTTGCGGGCGTCCACGGGCTTCGCGCCGGGCGGCGGCCGCATCCCCTTCGTGTCCACGCAGGCGCCCTCCTCCACGCGCTCGGCGCGCATCTCGTAGGGCCTGTGCGAGGTGGCGCCGGCTCCCACCTGCTCGATGCGCATGACCAGCGCGACCTGCTGACCGCCCAGCTCGGTCATGCACATCCGGTGGCGCAGGCTGTATGATGCGTCTCCTGTGCTGCCGGCGAACCACCGGCACGGACGCCCCGCCACCGTGGACACATGCCCGGTCTCTTCGCTATCGAACATCCGGGACGGATCGAGGCCCATCGCGCCGATGGCGGCGAGCAGCTCCGGCGAGGCCGGGGGATAGCGCTTGACTTCCCCGCTCGCCCCGTAGAAGGCGACGCGCGAGCCGTCGGGCATCCGCCATTCCGTGTAGGACTGGGACACGAGCCGCACCTTGGGCCACATCGTGAAGCCCGAGCCCATCCATTCGATCCTGGTCGTGAGCGCCTCGAGACGCAGACGCTCGCGGCCCTCCATGAGGACGAGCTCCTGGGTGGCCGGGGTGGACTCGAGGGTCTTGAGGAGCTTCCGGTCCTTGAAGAGGAACGCCAGGAGGGTCTCCGTGGGGCTGAAGAGCACCGGCTGGGTGCCCGTGTAGGTCACGCGGACCGCCGTGCAGCGCACCTCGGCCCGCGCGGGCGCGAGGGCGGCCGCGGCGAGGGCCGCGAAGGCCAGGAGCAATACCCTGCGGGCCGCGCTCATCGGGCGAGCCTCACCTCCCAGAAGGGGTTGAACAGGTTGGCGTGCTCGCCCTTGCCCGGCAGGGCGAACAGCGCGCGGTCGGGCCGGCGGTGGTAGACCTGCGCCCGGGCGAGGGCGCGCAGCGGCGCCGGCGCCGCGCCCGGCACGAGCGCACCCGTCTGCAGGCGGCCCGAAGGCGGCCGCGATGCGAGCGCGCTCACCCACAGCCGCCGGTCGCCGGGACCGTCCCGGAGCGCGTGGTAGCCCGGCACGCCGGCATAGGCCGGATGCAGGCCGCGGGCCGAAGCCGAGCCCCGGGCGACCGTGCTCCAGCCCGACCAGCCCTTGAAGCACTTGTCCCACCTCCACCAGCTCACCTGCAGCTCGTCGCTCGCCCGCCAGTCCATCAGGTCGGCGCCGCCCTGCCGCGTGCGGCCCACCTTGCGCACCCGCACCACGAAGGGCACCTTGACCTTCCAGCCGCGCTCGCCCTCGATCCACCGGCGCGAGCGGTCGAGGGAGGCCCAGCTCAGGGCGGCGATCCGCCCCCCGTCGCCGGCCGGGCCGTAGCGGCGCACGAAGCCCGCGAGCCGCGCGCCCTCGGCCGCGAGCGAGGCCGAGATCACGGCGCCCTCGGGGCCCTCCTTCGCGAGCTTCGCGAGCTCGGCGGGGCGGTTGACGTCGATGGCCGGGTCGTGGCGCCGGGCGATCCCGCGCATGAGGCTGCGCAGGGTGAAGGGCTGCAGCGTGGCGCGGGATGCATACTGCGCCATCAGGTAGAGCCGGTTGAGGCCGTCCACGGCCAAGAGCGCCATGCTCGCCAGATACTTCGTCACCCCATAGCTTGCCGACACCACCTTGCGCGCCGTGCTGGTGGCGGCGTTGACGCCGGGGATCCAGGCCGTGAGGAAGGCGACCCTGTCCACCGAGTCGCGCACGTAGCCGAGCCAGGAGACGTAGCTGACCAGGTGGCCTGCGGCGACGTGGTTGGCCACCATGGCGCGGTTGGTGTAGGCCATGAAGTTGAGCTGGCGCGCGACCCACAGGCCGCCGCTCCAGGCGGCCGCGTCGGCGGCGTCCTGGAGCTGGGCGCGCTCGGCGGTGGCCTGGCCGACGTTGTACATCACGAGCGCGCCCGCAAGCCCCGCGCCCAGCAGCGCCAGCGCCAGCACGAGCACTTGCCCGCGCTGGAGGCGGCAGGCGGGCGGCGGGACCGGTCGGGCCGACGGGGCGCGTTCGGGCATGGCGCGAAACCCTGGCGACGTCCCTGTCACCTCGTACCCTCCCTGTGGAACCCTCCTTCTCCGGACCCCTACTGCGAGAAGTTCTGCAGGGTCTTCGCCGTGCCGGCGTCGGACTTGGCGTTGCCGGCCGAGGTCTGGGCCGCCGTGGTCTCCGTCTTGGCCGTGGAGGTGTCGCCGGCGAGCTTGAGGGCCATGGCCGCCATCTGGTGGCGGATCGCGTCGCCGAAGAAGCCGGCCACGGCCACGGTGGCGACGGCCACCAGCGCGGTGATGACGAGGTACTCGGACATGCCCTGGCCGCGGATGCGGCGGCGATGGGTGCTGGGCTGCTTCCGCATGGGGCTTCCTCCTCTGCTGCCTGCGGCGCGGTGCGGACCGCGCCTTCGTCCATACGGGACGCGAAAGCTACCCAAGGCGTGCCGATGGGCAATTCGAAATTTTTTATGCGCCACTCGAAAAACCGGTGTACCAGAAATGAGACACTCGGCCCCGATCACGCGATTCGAGGCATGTGCTGCGGAACCTCAACATCCATTTGCAACTCATTGCTGGAAAGCTTCTTTCAGCGCCACACCCCTGCCGCAGCCGAGCGCGACGTGACGTCAGGCGTCACTTTTTTCATGACGCTCAGCGTCAGTTTTGAAGGGCTTCGAAGCCACTGAGTGACGCCGCACGTCACCCCCTTTCGGCCCCCTCCCACGGGACGAGCCGACGAACGGCATTGCCGCGCGTGCCTGCGCGGTGCTACATAGCCGCGCGCGCAGCGACGGAGCGCCTGCCGCATGGATGGCACGAGAACCGTGATGGAACCTTTCCGCGCCGGCGCCTGGACGGCGCTCGCGCTCCTGGCCGCCGCGCTCGCCCTCCCGCCGGCCGGGCTCTGGCCCGCGGCGCCGCTCGCCTGGCTCGCCCTCCTGCACGCCCTCGCGGGCTGCGCCAGGCCCCTGCATGCGGCGGCGCTGGGCGCGCTCTTCTGTGGCGGGATCGCGGCGCACGCCTTCCTCGGCGCCCTGAGCTACGGACCCGCCGCCTACGCCGGCGGCGTGACGCTGCTCGCAGTGCTCGGTGCCGCCTTCGGCGCTTGGGCGGGCCGGGCGCTGACGATGCCCCACACCCCCCTGCGCGCAGCGCTCGCCGTGGCCGGCGCCTGGACGCTGCTCGAGCTCGTCGCGGTCCACGGATTCGGCGTCCCCTTCCTCGCCGCGGCGACGCTGGACGGCCTCGAGGCGCCGCCGACGCTGCTGCGCTGGGGCGGACCGCACGCGGTGGGCTTCGTGCTGGCGGCCCTGCCGGCCTGGGCCGTGGCGGGCCACCGCGCCCGTCGCGGCAGCGCCGCGACGCTCGCGGTCCTCGCGACCGGCGGCATCGCCCTGCTCCTCCTTCCGCCCGGCCCCTCCGTCCCGGAGGGCGCGGACGGCGGGGACCTGAAGGTGGCGGTCGTCCAGACGACGCTGCCGGGCTGGCGCTTCCGCGAGCCCGGCCTCGCCGGGGCGCGCCGCCGCTACACGGAGGCCATCGCCGCGGCCGCGCGGCGCGCCGCCTCGGGTGCGCCCGACCTCGTCGTCTGGCCCGAGCTCGGCTACGCCGGCTATCCGTTCCGCGTGCAGGGCTCGCTGGCGCGCCACCTGCCCCGCGGGACGGCACACCTCATCACGGTGCCCGACCTCGACCCCGCCGGCCGCGAGCGGCTCGCCGCCTTCCTCGTCGATGCCGAGGGGCAGGTGCGCGCCGTGCAGGGCAAGTCGCAGCTCGTGCCCTGGATCGAGCGCGCAGGACCCGCGTCCGCCGCCGCAGCGCCATTGCTGGTGGAGGGGTTACGCCGGCCCGGCGTGCTCATCTGCCTGGAGGGCACGCTCCCTCACCGCGTGCGGGCCCTGGCGCGCGCCGGCGCCGGCTGGCTCGTGGTGCCGGCGAGCGACGCCTTCGCGGGACCTTCCTGGCTCGCCCTGCTGTCGGCAGCGCTGGCCCGGCTGAACGCGGCCGCCGTAGGCCTCCCCCTGGTGCGCGCGGCCAACGGCGGCCCCTCCCTGGTCACCGACGCGTCGGGACGGATCCGCCGGACGCTTCCGCCCTACGGACCAGGCCTCGTCGAGGCGCGGATCGCGGCAGCCGCTGCGCCATCGCCCTACGCGCGCCTGCCCCTCGAGCCCGGCTGGCCGCTCGCGGCGCTGGCGGCGCTCGGCATCGTGCGCAACCGCAGGCCTCGCTCCCGCGCGGCGCCACAGCGGACTCTTCCGGCCCTGCCCGCCGCACTGGGACTGCCGATGGGCCTCATGGTCCTGCTCACCTTCACCCAGACGGAGGCCGCCGGCCGGGCGCTGGCTCGGGCAGGCCTGCCGGCACCGGCGGGATACCTCTTCCATGGCCATGCCCGCGCGGCCTGGACGGTGCGGTCGCCGCCGGCCTCCGGAGACCCCTTGCGCGAGGCCTATGCCTTCCTGCTGCGCAGGTACGGGGTGGACAGTCCGCACCCGCCGACGGGCCGGAAGGCTTCCGGAACCGAAGACGGCTGGCACGGGCTCATGCCCTGGCAGGGCACCCCTGCGGGCTGGACCGACGCCTTCCTGCCCGCGGTGCTGCGGCTGCGGGACGGGGAAGCCGTCGTCGCCCTGGAGATCGAAGGAAAGGCGGCGCGCGTCTGGCACCCGTCCCGCGGCGTCATGGACAGGGTGCCGCTGGCCGCGCTCCGCGGACCCGGCCTGGCGCTGGCCACGCGGCCGCGCTGGTGGGACTGGCTCCTCTGAGGCCCGCGCGGCCTTGGGGACAGGTGACGGAGACGGAGGTTCAGGACCATGGAGGAATGGGTCTGCTTCAAGACCGGGCGCTACCGGCTGGAGCCGCTGGCGCGAGGGGGCGTGGCCGACCTCGCCCTGGGCTATCATGAAAGCGACGGGTCGGCCGTCACCTTCAAGTTCCTCAAGCCCCAGCTCGCCCGGGTGCCGCACCTGGTGGGGCAGCTCCAGCTCGAGTACGCGGTGATGCTGGGCTCCCGGCCCGGGCTCCCCCAGGCGGTCGAATGCGGGATCTACGGAGGACGGCCCTACCTGGCATACCGCTACGTCCGCGGCGTCTCCGTCCGGCACCTGCTGGATGCCCTGCACCGCGCCGGCCGCGTGCCCTGCGAGTCCACGGCGCGGCGCATCGTGCATGGGGCCGCCTGCGCGCTGAACGCGCTGCATCGCGGCCGCCCGCCCGTGGCCCACGGCGACCTCAGCCCGGAAAACGTCATCGTGGGCCGGCGCATGGGGGTGGCGCTGGTGGACCTGGGATGCGCACGGCGGCTGGACCGCCCGACCGCCGATGCGCCGCTGCTGATGGGCAAGCCGCGCTATCTCTCGCCCGAGCAGGCGCGCGGCGAGCCCTGGGGCGCCCCGAGCGACGTCTATCAGCTCGGGCTGCTGCTCTACGAGATCGTCACGGGCGAGCCGCTCATCGCGCCCTGGCTGGAGGTGCCGAGCCCGGCCGAGGCGGCCGCGCCCTCCCTCGAGGCGCTCTCGGCGCTGCCTCCCGCGCTGCGCCTGCTGTGCCGGCGCATGCTCGACCCCGATCCCGCCGCCCGTCCGGGCGCGGCCGCCGTGGCGCGCGCGCTGCGCTGAGCGGCTTCAGCCGCCGTAGTAGTCAGGCTCGTTGCCCGGCTTCCACTTGATGTTGCAGCCGAGGCTCGGCTTCTGGTCCTCGGGGACGGGCCGGCCCTCGAGCAGCGCGTCCACCGCCGCGCGCAGGTCCCTGCCCGTCACCGGCGCGTCGTTGCGCGGGCGCGCGTCGTCGAACTGGCCGCGATAGACCAGCTTGCGGTCCCTGTCGAAGAGGAAGAAGTCGGGTGTGCAGGCCGCCTTGTAGGCCTTGGCCACCTCCTGGGTCTCGTCGAAGAGGTACGGGAAGGTGTAGCCCACCTTCTTGACCTCCTCGATCATCCTTTCCGGGCTGTCGTCGGGATAGTTGGCCACGTCGTTCGAGTTGATGGCGACGATGGCCAGGCCCTTGCGCTGGTACTCGCGGCCGAACTCGGCCAGCGCATGCTGGATGTGCTTCACGTAGGGGCAGTGGTTGCAGATGAACATCACCAGCAGCCCCGGGGCGTCCCTGAAGTCGTCGATGGAGACCTCGTGCCCCGTGAGCGGCTCGGGCAGCTTGAAGTACGGAGCCGGCGTGCCCAGCTCCAGCATGGTGGATTCGGTGCGTGCCACTGCGTCTTCCCTCCTGCTCGTGTGGGCCGGTCTGCGGCCGGGGGGCCGCCCCGCGATCGGGCGCGTATTGTAGCGCGCCTTGCACCGTCCGCTGCCCCGGGCAAGACTGTGCCCCCATGGAGCCGGGGGTTGAAGGCGCGCGGCTGCATGTCGAGCGCGGCGATGGCGCCACGCGGCTGCGTGCGCAGGGCCGCTGGACCGTGGACGGCATCGCCGCGCTGGCGCAGGCCCCGGCGCCGGCGCTGCCCGACCGGGGCGAGCTCGTGCTGGACGGCGGCGCGGTCGAGGCGCTGGACACCGCCGGCGCCTGGCTGCTGTGGCGTCTCATCGGCGGACGGGCGGCGCGGCTCGAGGGCTGGCGCCCCGGGCAGGCTGCGCTCCTGGAGCTCGTGCGGCGGCATGGCACGGCCTCGGCCCCGCCGCCGGCGCGGCCCGGCCGGCTCGCAAGGCTCGGCGCGCGCGCGGTACGGCAGGCGCGCGAGGCGGTCTCCCTGGTCTCCTTCGTCGGCGCGGTCACGCTGGAGCTCGCGCGGGCGCTCGCGCGCCCGCGCCGCCTGCGCCTGCGGCTCGCGCTGGAGGAGGTGCAGCATGCGGGCGTGGAGGCGCTGCCCATCGTCGGGCTGCTCGCCTTCCTCATGGGCATCGTCATCGCCTACCAGGGCGGCGTGCAGCTGCGCAACTACGGCGCCAACATCTTCGTCGCCGACCTGGTGGGCCTGTCCGTGCTGCGCGAGATCGCCCCCCTCATCACGGCCATCCTGCTCGCCGGACGCAGCGGATCGGCCTACACGGCCCAGATCGGCACCATGCAGGTGACCGAGGAGATCGACGCCCTGCGCACGCTGGGGCTCTCGCCGCTGGAGATCCTGGTGGTGCCGAAGGTGCTGGGGCTGATGCTGGCGCTGCCGCTGCTCACCGTCTATGCCGGGGCGCTGGGCGTGGGCGGAGGCATGATCATGGCCCAGTGGGTGCTCGAGGTGAGCCCGGCCGCCTTCCTGGAGCGCTTCGAGCAGGCCATCGGCCTCGCCTCCTATCTGGTGGGCGTGGGCAAGGCCCCGGTGTTCGCGGCCATCATCGCCCTCGTGGGCTGCCACCGCGGCTTCCTCGCCGGCGCCAGCGCCGACAGCGTCGGGCGCCAGACCACCCTCAGCGTGGTGCAGGCGATCTTCCTCATCATCGTGGCGGACGCGGCCTTCTCCGTCCTGTTCAGCCGGCTGGGGATATGACGGGCGCAGGCGGCGAGGTCGTGGTCTCCCTGCGCGGCATCGAGACGCGCTTCGGCAGCCAGCGCGTGCACGCCGGCATCGACCTCGACGTGCGCCGCGGCGAGATCTTCGCGCTCGTGGGCGGAAGCGGCTCCGGCAAGACCACGCTGCTGCGCGTGATGCTTCTGCTCCACCGTCCCGCGGCCGGTCGGGTGACCCTGCTGGGGCGCGAGGCCGCGCGCATCGGCGGGCACGAGCTGCCCGCGCTGCGCCGGCGCATGGGCGTGCTCTTCCAGCACGACGCCCTCTTCAGCGGCCTCAGCCTGCTGGACAACGTGCTCGTGCCGCTGCGCGAGCACACGCGCCTGCCCCGGGGCTTGATGCGGGAGATCGCCCTGCTCAAGCTTGCGCTCGTGGGCCTGGGGCCCGAAACTGGCCCGCGGCTGCCCGAGGCGCTCAGCGGCGGCATGCGCAAGCGCGGCGCGCTCGCGCGCGCGCTCGCGCTGGACCCGGAGCTGCTGTTCCTGGACGAGCCGACGGCGGGCCTCGATCCCGTGACGGCCGCGGGCTTCGACGAGCTCATCCTGCGGCTGCGCGACAGCCTCGGACTGACGGTGGTGCTGGTGACCCACGACCTCGACACGCTCATGCGCATCGCCGACCGCGTGGCGCTGCTCGCCGACGGCAGGGTCGCTGCCGTCGGGACCCTGGACGAGGTCCTCGCGAGCGAGGACCCGGCCGCGCGCCGCTTCTTCCACGGCCCCCGGGGGCTGGCCGCACGGGAGCGGGCATGGAGCCGCGCCTGAGCTACACGGCGGTCGGCCTCTTCGTGCTGCTGCTGGCGGCCGCCTTCGTCGGCGGCGTGCTGTGGCTGTCGTCGGGCACGCTGCGGCGCGACCACGTGATCTATCACATCTACATGTCCGAGTCCGTCTCGGGCCTGAACGTGGACGCCCCGGTCAAGTACCGCGGCGTGGACGTGGGCCGGGTCCGGGCCATCGAGCTGGTGCCGGACGGCCCGGTGCAGGTGCGCATCGTGGCCGCGATCCGGCGCGACGTGCCCATCAAGGCCGACACCGTGGCCACCCTGCGCGTGCAGGGGCTGACCGGCATCGCCTACGTGGAGCTCGAGGGGGGGAGCCGCGAGGCTCCGCCCCTCGAGGCCCTGCCGGGACAGCCGGCACCCGTGATCCCGAGCCGTCCCTCCTTCCTCGCCCGGCTCGACACGCATCTCGACGAGCTCATCGGCAACCTCAACCAGGCCGCGCACGGCGTCGCGCGCCTGCTCGACGAGCGAACCCGTGCCCACCTGCGCCATACGCTCGCCAACCTGGAGCGCCTCACGGCCTCGCTCAACGAGAGCGTGGCGCGCCTCGACCGCGCGCTGGAGGCGGCCGCCCGCACCGCCGACGCCGCCGCGGACGTGGCCGCGCGCGCGGGGCCGGCGCTCGCCCGCATCGAGGCCGCGGCCGCCGCGCTCGAGCGCATGGCCGATCGCCTGGGGCGGACCGGCGAGCGCCTGGGCGACGACTACGGGCGGCTCGCCGGCCATCTGCAGACGGCCGCCGAGGAGACCCTGCCCGAGGTGCAGCGCGCGATCGCCGATCTGCGCGAGGCGGCCGCCAGCCTGCGGCACTTCGGGCGCGTGCTGGAGCAGGACCCGCGGGTGCTGCTGTTCGGCCTGCCCGAGGCCACCCCGGGTCCCGGCGAGGAGGAGGTCCAGCAGCGATGAGGCGCATGCGCGCAAGGTTCTCCGCGGTGTCCGCCGTGGCACCGGCCTTCCTGGCGCTCCTGCTGCTGGGGGCCTGCACGGGCCTGTCCCAGCGGGCGGTGCATGGAGAGCCGGGCGCGCCCGCGCGCTTCCTCCTCGCGCCAGCCGTCCCGGCCGAGCCGGAGCGGCCCGGCGCGGGACCCGCCCTCGAGGTCGCGCGCGTGCGGGCGGCAGCAGGCTACGGGACCGACGCCATGCTCTACCTGCGCCGCCCGCGCCGGCTCGAGGCCTACGCGCGGGGACGCTGGATGGAGGCGCCCGCGCGCATGCTGCAGCCTGCGCTGGTGGACGCCCTGGCGGGCTCGGGCCTGTTCCCGGTCGTGGTGCCCGGGCCGGCCTCGGTGCGCGTGCCTCTGCGCCTGGAGACCACGCTGCTGGCCCTGCACCACGACCTCACGGGGGCCGTGCCCCAGGTGCGGATCGTGCTGCGGGTGATGCTGGTGGACCGGCACGCGCGGCGCGTGCTCGCCGCCCGGCGCATCGCCGCCGCCGCCCCGGCCCCGGCCAACGGGGCGGGCGCGATGGCCGACGGCGCCGCCCGCGCCCTCGAGCGGGCGCTCGCGGCGGTGGTGGCCTTCTGCCGCGAGGTCCTGGCTCAGCCGAAGGCGGTGGCCGACGCGGCGGGCGACACTGCCGCCAGCGCCTCCAGCACCACCTCCGGGTCGGAAGGCCGGCGGCGCGCCTCCTCCGAGAGCATGCGACGCCAGCGCGCCGCCCCCGGCAGACCCTGAAAGAGCCGCAGCAGCGGCTTGACCAGCCGCGGCAGGGGTGTGCCCGCGGCCACCTCGGGCCGCACGTGCCGCTCGAGGTAGCGGCGCACCACCGTGGCGCGGTCGGCGGTGGGCGCGGGCTCGCCCCAGAGCGCCGGGTCCACGCCGGCGAGCAGCCAGGGCTCGTCCCAGGCGGCCCGCCCTACCATCACCCCGTCGAGCCCCGCGGCGAGATGGCCGGCCGCGGCCTCCAGCGAGCGCACGCCGCCGTTGAGCACGATCGTGAGCGCCGGGAAGTCCCCCTTGAGGCGGCGCACCACCTCATAGCGCAGAGGCGGCACGGTGCGGTTCTCCTCCGGGCTCAGCCCCTGGAGCCAGGCCTTGCGCGCGTGGACGACGAGCACGCGGCAGCCCGCCGCGGCCACGCGCTCGACGAAACGCGCGAGGTGGTCGTATCCGTCGAGATCGTCCACCCCGATGCGCGTCTTCACCGTGACAGGCACCGCCCCGGCCGCCTCGTTCTTTTCCCCCAACGCCAGCGCTTCGAATTCCCCGCCCGGCCGGGCATCGGACGCTCCGGCGCTCGGCGGCGTGCGGCGCTCCCCGCGGCTGGCCGCTTCGCGGCCCCGTGTCCGCGCCGCTGCTTCGCGCATGGCGGCCACGCACTCGGCCACCAGGCCCGGCTCCTTCATGAGGCAGGCCCCGAAGCGCCCTGCGCTCACGCGCGGGCTCGGGCAGCCCACGTTGAGGTTCACCTCGTCGTAGCCTGCGGCCACCGCAGCCGCCGTGGCGGCGGCGAGCAGTCCGGGCTCCGAGCCGCCGAGCTGCGCCGCCACCGGGTGCTCGGCCGGATCGAAGGCGAGCAGGCGCGGACCGGCGGGCCCCAGCACCGCGCGCGCATGCAGCATCTCGGTGTAGAGGCGCGCGTGCCGCGTGAGCAGGCGCGCGAGGAAGCGGAAGTGACGGTCCGTGCGCTCCATCATGGGCGCGACGCAGAAGCGCCATCCCGCTTCCGGGGATGCCGGCACCAGGGGCTTCATCTGCGAGCTCAGGGCCATGACGGCTCCAGCGGCGTGCACGGTGGACGGTGAACAGTGTACGGTAGCGGACCGTGCGCGGTCGCCCGGGTGCCGCCGTCCAGCGAGTTCCGCCGCCGGCTGAGCCGACCTGCCCCCTGCAGGGGCCTCGGCGATGCCATGCACCAGCACCCGCCGGGACCTCGTGCCGGCAAGCCGGGAGCGTATCGGTGGGAGGCGGCACGGAATGGGGCGCTTGGGCAGCGGCCGCGCACGGGAGAAAGAGAAGAAAGATCTGAAAAATTCGATTTTTCAGACCTTTCCCGCGGCCAGGGACGGCCGCGGGACGGTTCATGCACAGGGAAGTGCATGACGACAACCGAAAAATCGAAATGGACCGCGAAGCGCCATAGCGCTGATCGATCCGCGCAGCGGATTGATCAGAGTTTCCAGAAAGGGGAGGCTGAAGGCCTACGGCCGCCGGAGCCGGCCGGCCAGGCTGACGAGGACGGCGGCGGCCAACGCCGCGAAGAAGCCGGGCGCCAGCTCGTAGAGGTCGAACCAGCCACCCTCGAGCCGCTTCCATACGATCACAGTGAGGCCGCCCGCGAGCATGCCGGCGAGCGTCCCCGCGCGGCTCAGGCGCGGCCACCACACCGCGAGCAGGAGCACGGGCCCGAAGGTGGCCCCGAAGCCCGCCCAGGCGTAGGCGACCATGTCGAGCACGCGGCTTGCCGGATCCTGCGCGAGCGCCGCCGCCACCACCGCCACGGCCGCCACGGTCGCGCGCCCCATCCACACGAGCTCGCGCGCGCCCGCGCACGGGCGCAGGAAGGCGCGGTAGAAGTCCTCGGTGAGCGCCGAGGCCGCGACCAGGAGCTGCGAGTCGGCGGTGCTCATGATGGCGGCGAGCACCGCCGCGAGCAGCGCCCCGGCGACGAAGGGATGAAAGACCACCTGCACCAGCCGGAGGAAGACCTTCTCCGTGTCGGCGCCTGCGAGCGGCGGCTCGAGGTGGCCGATGCCCGCGAGCCCCACCAGCACCGCGCCGGCGAGGGTGAGGGTGACCCAGCCCATGGCGATGCGCCGTGCGGGCACGAGCTCCGCCGCCTCGCGCACGGCCATGAAGCGCGCGAGGATGTGCGGCTGGCCGAAGTAGCCCAGACCCCAGGCCAGCAGCGACAGCAGGGCCACCATCCCCAGGGGCTCGCCGCCGGCCCGGGTCCAGGGATCGAGCAGCGCCGCATCACGCGCCGCCACCGCCGCCATGGCCGCATCCCATCCGCCCTGGGCCTGCACGGCCGCGAGCGGCGCGGCGATCAGGGCCACGAGCATGAGCAGCCCCTGCACCACGTCCGTCCATGACACCGCGAAGAAGCCCCCGAGCAGCGTGTAGGCCACGATCACCGCGCCGCCGGCGAGCACGGCCGCCGTATAGGACAGCCCGAAGACGCTCTCGAAGAGCTTCCCGCCCGCGGCCAGCCCCGAGGCCGTGTAAAGGGTGAAGAAAAGCAGGATGAAGCCCGCCGCGACCACCCGCAGCAGCGGGTCGCCGCCGAAGCGCGCCGCGAGGAACTCGGGCAGGGTGAGGGCATCGCCGGCCGCGGCCGTGGCCTCGCGCAGCCGCGCGGCGAGCAGACGCCAGTTGAGCCAGGTGCCCGCGAGCAGCCCGAGCGCGATCCAGGCCGCCTCCAGCCCCGCGGCGTAGGCGTAGCCAGGCAGGCCCAGCAGCAGCCAGCCGCTCATGTCCGAGGCCTCGGCCGAGAGCGCCGTCACCCAGCGCCCCAGGCGCCGCCCGCCCAGCAGGTAGTCCGCAAGATCGCGCGTGCGCCGCCAGGCCCACAGCCCGATGGCGAGCATCCCGGCGAGATAGAGCACGAAGGCGGCGACGACGGCAGGGTCGCTGGCGCGCACGCGGCTCCTCCGGCGCTGGAAAACCGCGCCGAAGTCTGCCAGATTGCGCCCGTCCCGGGCCACCGGCATATCCGAACGTGGAGATACGCGCCTTCCGCATCGAGGAAACCCCGGAGGGGCCGCGCGGGCGGCTCGTCACCCTGCCCGCCGCGCGGCTCACACCGGGCGCGGTGCAGGTGCGCGTGCTCTGGTCGAGCGTCAACTACAAGGACGCGCTCGCGGGCACCGGTCGCGCGCCCATCCTGCGCCGCTACCCGCTCAACGGGGGCATCGACGCCGCCGGCGTCGTGGCCGCCTCCGAGGACCCGCGCTTCCGCCCGGGCGACCGCGTCGTCGTCACCGGCTGCGGCCTGAGCGAGACCCGCGACGGCGGCTTCGCCGAGCGGATCAACGTGCCCCCGGAATGCGTGGTGCCCCTGCCCGAAGGGCTCACGCTGCGCGAGGCCATGGCCATCGGCACGGCCGGCTTCACGGTGGCGCTCGCCCTCCAGCGCCTGGAGGCCGTGGGCCTCACCCCGGCCCACGGCCCCTTCGTGGTCACCGGCGCCACCGGGGGCGTGGGCATGCTCGCCGTGGACATCCTCGCGGGCGCCGGCTTCGAGGTGGTCGCGGTCACCGGCAAGCCCGAGCGCGCCGAGGCGCTGCGGGCCCTCGGCGCCGCCGAGGTGCTGGACCGCCGTACGCTCGACCTCGGCACCCGGCCGCTGGAGCAGGCGCGCTGGGGCGGCGCCCTGGACAACGTGGGCGGGGAGCTCCTGGGCTGGCTCTCGCGCACCGTGCGCCCCTGGGGCGCCATCGCGTCCGTCGGGCTCGCCGGCGGAATGGAGCTCCGCACCACCGTCATGCCCTTCATCCTGCGCGGCATCAGCCTCGTGGGGGTGAGCTCGGCCAACTGCCCCGCCGAATGGCGCGCGCGGCTGTGGGCGCGGCTCGCCGGCCCCCTGCGCCCCCGCCACCTGGACCGCATCGTCACGGGCGCCGTGACGCTCGAGGGGCTGCCCGAGGTGTTCGAGGCCATGCTTGCCGGCCGCCACGTGGGCCGCACCCTCGTGCGCGTGGCCCCCGGCGACGAGGATTGAGCCTGCCCTACTACACAAGCCGGTCCGGGTCTGCGACAATAACCGAGCGGAACACTTGGTTATGCCCCACGCCACGCGGGGTTTGCGCTATCGTGTTGCGCCCCCTGCAGGCCGACCGGAGGAGCCCGATCCAGCATGTCCAGTGCGGTCCGCATCCCGGAGCTGCCCGAGCTGCCCTCGCCCGCTACCCGCCGGGTGACGCTGCCCGGGCCCTTCCGGATGCGTCGCGGTGGCGTGCTGCCGCTGGTGCACATCGCCTACGAGGCCTGGGGCCGGCTCGCCCCCGGGCGCGACAACAACGTGGTGCTGGTCTTCACCGGGCTCTCGCCCAGCGCGCACGCGGCCTCCTCGCCCGAGGACCCCTCCCCGGGCTGGTGGGAGTACATGATCGGCCCCGGGCGTCCCATCGACACCCGGCGCTGGCACGTGGTCTGCGTCAACTCCCTCGGGAGCTGCTTCGGCTCCACCGGTCCCGCCTCGCCCGACCCGCGCACGGGCGAGCCCTACCGGCTGCGCTTCCCCGAGCTCAGCGTGGAGGACATCGCCGCAGCCGCGCGCGAGGCGCTGCGCGCCCTGGGCATCACGCGGGTTCACACCGTGATCGGCGCCTCTCTCGGCGGCATGGCCGCGCTCGCCTATGCGATGAGCTTCCCCGAGGAGGTCGAGCAGCTCGTCACCATCTCCGCGGCAGCGCGCGCCACACCCTTCGCCATCGCCATCCGCTCGCTCCAGCGTGAGATCATCCGCTCCGACCCCGCCTGGCAGGGCGGCAACTACCCCTTGGGCGCAGGCCCGCGCGAGGGGATGCGGCTCGCGCGCAAGCTCGGCCTCATGTCCTACCGCTCCGCCGAGGAGTGGCTGCACCGTTTCGGCCGCGAGCGCATCCCGCCCGAGCGGCGCGCGCCTGGCACATTCTCCCCGGAGTTCCAGGTGGAGGCCTACCTGGAGCACAACGCGCTCAAGTTCGTCGAGCGCTTCGACGCCAACTGCTACCTCTACCTCTCGCGCTCCATGGATCTCTTCGACGTGGCCGAGCACGGCTCCGGCTCCGTGGACGCCGGGCTCGCGCGGGTGGCCGCCCGCCGCGCGCTCGTGATCGGCGTCACCACCGACTTCCTGTTCCCGCTCTTCCAGCAGGAGGAGCTGGCCGAGGGCCTGCGCGCAGCCGGCTGCGAGGTGCGCTTCGAGGCCCTGCGCAGCATCCAGGGCCACGACGCCTTCCTGGTGGACGAGGCCCGCTTCGCGCCCGTGGTGGCCGCGTTCATGGCCGCGCCATGAACGACGAGCGCCGCGCGCCCCCCACCTATCCCGGCCTGGAAGCCGACGAGCGCGACGGCCTCACCGAGCTCGGCCGTATCATCCGCGACGCCTGGGTCTTCGGCATCCTCCCCGAGGGCGAGACCTGCGCCGGCTGGCCGCTACGTCGCCTGCGCGACGTCGCCGAGCAGGTGGCCCGGGCCTGGGAGCGCCACGGGCTCATCCCGAGCGCATTGCCGCCCGAGCTGCGCGAGCGCCACGCCCGCATCCACGGCGAGGCCTTCGCCCGCGCCAAGGCCGCGGGCTGGGAGCCCTCCCTCGACGACGAGGAGGTGTGAGCATGCGTCACGCCCTTCTGGTCCCCACCCTCGCCGCCCTGGCCCTGCTGCTCGCCTCCTGTGGCGGCGGCGCGGACGAGGTGGCGGTGGAGCAGCCGCAGAAGAGGGAACGGCGCGAGACCGCCTTCGACGGCCAGCTGCGCGCCCTCGACAAGGCCCGGGACGTGGAGCGCCGGCTCATGGAGGCCGACGAGGCCCGCCGCCGCGCCCTCGACGAGCAGTCCCGCTAGAGCCCCGGACACGCCCGCCCCGTGGGCGATCTCGGCTACAATGGGATGAGCGGCATTTCGCGGGAAATGGCATGGACACCCACAGCTACATGGTGCGGGTCGACGGGCGCGGCCGGGTCGTGCTGCCGGCAGCGCTGCGTGAGCGGCTCGGGCTCCACCGCGGCGACACCCTGGTGCTGAGCGTCGAGACGGACGGCACCGTCCGGCTGCTGAACCCGGCGGAAGCCGCCCGTGCCGGCCGGGGGCTGCTGCGCAGGCTCGCCCCCGCCGCCCGCCGGCGCTCCCTGGCGAAGGAGCTCATCGCCGAGCGGCGGGCGGAGGCGCGCCGTGAGCGCCGTCCTTGACGCCTCGGCGCCGCTCGCCTACCTGAACGACGAGCCGGGAGCGCGCCGCGTGGAGGCCGTCCTCGCCGAAGGTGCCGTCATCGGTGCCGCCAACTGGGCGGAGGTGCTGTCCAGGGTCTCGGACGCCGGTATCGCCCCTCCCCGGCTGGTCGCCGAGCTCACGGAAGCCGGTCTGGTCGGCACGGCGCTCCGGATCGAGCCCTTGCTGCCGGTCGACGGCGAGCGGATCGTCGGGCTGCGTCCCGTCACCCGCCGGCAAGGGCTCTCGCTCGGCGACCGCGCCTGCCTGGCGTTGGCGCTACGGCTGCAGGCGCCGGTGCTCACCACGGATCGCACGTGGGGTCGCCTGCGGCTGCCTCTCGAGATCGTGACCCTTCGCTGAGGCGTTCCGGCCTTTCCGGTCATTCGTCGCCGCTGCCGCCTTGCGGGGAATCGTCGCAGGGGCGCAGGCGGTCGAGGATGAGCCCGTGGAAGGCCGCCGCCCCGTTGTAGCGCCAGCCCAGGTGCTCGCCGCAGGCCCGGCACACCGCCACCTGCCAGCGGCAGCCGGGGAACCAGGTCCACTCCAGGGCAGGGAGACCGAGGGCAGCGCACCCTGGTGCCTGCGCGAAGCAGCCGATGACGAACACGACGCCCGCCGGGTTCATGAAGCTGTGCACATGGGTGCCCTCGCAGGCGATGGCCGCGTCCTCGTCCGTGACGTGCGCGCCGCAGGCCGCGCAGCAGAGTCGCCGCCCCTGCCCGGCCGCCGCCTCCCCGGCCCCGGCGAGCGGCGCCTCCTCCGTGACCGCCACCGCTCAGCCCCCCGCGAGCCAGCGGCCCACGGCCGTGCCCAGGAAGGTGCCGCCGGCGTAGCCCAGCGTCCCGCAGAGCACCGCGGGTGTCACCAGGCCCCGCCAGCCGGCCGCACTCGCCATCGCCGCCGCCGTGGTGGGCCCGCCCGCGTTGGCGTTGGAGGCCACCACCACCTCGCGCAGGTCCAGCCGCAGCAGCCGGCCCGCGAGCAGGATCACGGCCAGGTGCACCGCGAGCACCGTGCCGGCGAAGGCGAGCAGCGCAGGACCCGCCCGCAGCACCGTGCCCACGTGGGCGCTCGCGCCGATGGCGGCGAAGAAGACCTGCATCAGCAGCACGCCGATGCGCTCCGCATCCGCCAGCCGCCGCGCCGCGTCCGGCGCGAGCGTGGCGAAGGCGACCGCCAGCGCCGTCAGCCACAGCACGGCGCTCCCCCGCAGTCCCGTGAGGGCCTCGAGCGCATAGCCCGCCGCGCACGCGGCGGCCGCGAGCGCGAGCGCCGCCGCGGCCGGCAGCGGCCCGGGGAGGGCCGCCTCCGCGCCCCTCATCCCGCCGTCGCCCTCGACGCCCGGCCGGTCCGGGTAGCGCCGCCGCAGGGCGCGCACCCCGGGCAGGGCGAACAGCACCACGAACAGCACCGTCATGAGCAGGTTGTCCGCCGCCATGCCGGCGGCGAGCAGGCCCGCATCATGCAGGCCCAGCGCCTCGGCGGTGGCCACATAGTTCATGGAGCCGCCCGTGTAGGTGGCGGTGAAGACGCCCGCGAGCCGCGCCGCCTCAGGGACGGGCACCAGCGCATGGGCGGCGAGCGCCCCCAGCACCGTGCCCGCGGCGCCGGCCACGTAGGCCGCGAGCAGCGGGCCCGCCTCGCGCACGATGCGCCGCAGGTCCGCGCGCAGGAGCAGCAGCGGGATGGCGAGCGGAACCAGCCACTGCCACACGCGGTCGTAGATCGGTGAGGCGGCGGGGATCAGCCCCAGGTTGGAGAGGGCGAAGGTCGCAGCGATGGCCACCACCGGGGCGGACAGGCGCGCGCCCCAACGTGTGCCCTCGGCCCATAGCCCGAAGGCCCCGGCGCCCAGGAGCACCGCCCACAGGCCCCATTCGGATGCGATTCCTGCGCTCATACAGATGGACGGTCTGAAAAATCCCGATTTTTCAGACCGTCCCCGCGGCCAGGGACGGCCGCGGGACGGCCCATGCACAGGGAAGTGCATGACAACTTGGAGAAAAATCGAATGGACCGCGAAGCACTATCGCGCTGATCGATCCGCGCAGCGGATTGATCAGAGATTCCAGATGCTTGCGGTGTGTGTTTCATGTGAGGGCGGAGCTTGCCTGCAAGCCGCGCATCTGGCAAGGTTCCGCCTTCGCTACCAGGCGGCCCACGAGAAGGAAAAGGCAGGAGGCCGGCGTGACGACGGACAACGACCGTCCCCATCCCCTCCTCGACGAGGACAAGCCGCGCCGGATCCAGGTGCGCCGGCGTGTGAGCGCCACGGATCCGCGCACGGCCGCCGACTTCCTCGCGCTCTACTCGGGCCTGAGCAAGCGGCAGGTCAAGGAGGCCATGAGCAAGGGGGCGGCGTGGATCACCCGCGCCCGGCCCGGCAGCAGGCGCACCCGCCTGCGGCGCGCCAAGTCGCCGCTCACGCCCGGCGACTACGTGGAGCTCTACTACGACCCGCGCATCCTCGCGGTGGAACCGCTTCCGGCGCGCTGCATCGCCGACCGCGAGGCCTACAGCGTGTGGTTCAAGCCGGCGGGCCTGCTCGCCGAGGGCACCAGCTACGGCGACCATGTCTCCATCCAGCGGCAGGTGGAGAAGGCCGTGGCCCCGAGGCGCAAGGTCCACCTGGTCCACCGCCTCGACCGCGAGGCGCAGGGGCTCATGGTCTTCGCCCACACGCGCGCGGCCGCCGCCAGCCTCTCGCGGCAGTTCCAGGCCATGCAGGTGGACAAGGTCTACCTGGCGGTGGTGAAGGGCGACCTCGCTGCCGTCCACGATCAGGAGGGCCGCATCGAGCTGCCGCTCGACGGGCAGCCCGCCATCACCGACTACGAGGTGCTGAGCTACGACCCAAGCGAGGACGCAAGCCTGGTGCGCGTGCGCATCGCCACCGGGCGGCTGCACCAGATCCGGCGCCACATGGAGGCGCTCGGCTTCCCGGTGATGGGCGATCCCCGCTACGGGCGCGGCAACAAGAACACGGCGGGCATGCGGCTCGCCGCCATGGGGCTGGGCTTCCGCGACCCCGTCACGGGCGAGCCTGTGCGCTTCGAGCTCGATCCCGCCGAGCTCGGCTTCGACCTGCCCGCCACCGGCTGACTGCCACCGTCCCGCTTCCCGAGGCGCAGGCCGTTCCCCCGCTCACGTGTGCCGCTTGCTTGACGATAGACACCCGATACGCTTTACTCCTCAGTAAAGCAATTGGAAGGACTGAAAAATCACGATTTTTCAGCCCTTCCCCGCGGCCACGGACGGCCGCGGGACGGCCCATGCACAGGGAAGTGCATGACGACACGTGAAAAATCGAAATGGACCGCGAAACACTATCGCGCTGATCGATCCGCGCAGCGGATCGATCAGCGTTTCCAATTCCGTCCACGAAGGCACACGGCCATGCCCACCGCCCGCCTGAGCAGCAAGTCGCAGATCGTGATCCCGGCGGCCATCCGCAGGCGGCTGGGACTGTCCCCGGGCGATCTCCTGGAGATCAGCCAGGAAGGCGACAGGATCGTCCTGAGGAAGGTCCGGCGATCGGCGCTCGAGTCGCTGGAGCGGGTCGGCGGACCGCTCTGGCGTGGGTACGCGAACGAGCTGGTGCGTGCCCGGGACGAATGGGACGGCTGACCCCTCCGGAGATCCCCGCCGGCTCCCTGGTGGGCATCGACACCGTCGCGTGGATCCACCTGCTGGAGCGCCACCCCGTGCACCACGGGACGGCGCATGCGTTCTTCGCCCGCCTGGAGGCGGGCGAGGTGCGTGGCGTGATCTCGACGCTGGTGCTGGCCGAGCTCCTGGTGCCAGCTTACCGGGATGGCGACCCGGAGCGTGCAGCCGAGCTGGTCCGGGTCCTCGAACGGTTTCCCAACCTCCACATCGTGGGGCTCGACGGCGCCATCGCCGCCCGTGCCGCCGAGCTCCGGGCCCGCTATGGGCTGCGGACCCCGGACGCGATCCACTGCGCCACCGCCATCCGCTCCGGATGCGACGTGTTCCTCACGAACGACGCGAAGCTGCGCAGCGTCTCGCCGGAACTGTCCGTCTGCCTGTTCGAGGGAGAGACGCGGCCCGCATGAGCGGTGCATCCCCGCAGGCCTCGGTGCGGCGGCGGCCGGCGTCCCCGTGCGGCATCCCCGCCGCTTCCGCCAGGGGCGAGCCCCGGGCTACGGCACCCCGCGGACCGTGACCCGCAGGAAGTGGGTGGCGCAGGAGATGCACGGATCGTAGTTGCGCACCACCCGCTCGGCCGCGGCGCGCAGGGTGTCCGGGTCGCGGTCGAGGCCCAGCGCCTCCAGGCTCGCGCGCAGGTCCTGCTCGATGTGGGCCTGGTTCTGGCTCGTGGGCGGCACGATGCGCGCGGCGCGCACCGTGCCGTCGCCGGCGACCTCGTAGCGGTGCCAGAGCACCCCGCGCGGGGCTTCCGTCGCCCACACGGCCACACCTGCGCGCGGCGCGGGCTCGGCGAAGGGCCGCTCCGGCACCTCGTATCCGTCCAGCAGGTCGGCGGCTTCGGCCACCGCATGCAGCACCTCCACCGCCCGCACCACGATGGCGTCGTGCAGGCTGCGCACCGGCAGCGCAAGCCCCGTGCGCGCCAGGGCCGCGCGCGCCACGGGATGGAGCCGCTCGTGGTTCAGGTTGAGCCGCGCCACCGGCCCCGTGAGGTAGGGCGCGCCGTCCAGCAGGGCATGCAGCGCGGTCGAGTGCGGCACCTGCCGCTCGGCGACGTGACGCTCAAAGCCGTCGAAGGCGAAGGCGTGGCCCTCGGTGCTGGCGAGCCCGCCGTCGTTCATGGGGTATTCCTCCGGATGCCGCAGCGCGAGACAGCGCAGCGGCGGCGCGTCCGCGGGCGCGGCCGGGCGGTCGAGCGAGGCGGTCCAGGCCACCAGGGCCTCGGCCTCGGGCACGGCGTCGGCCAGGCGCGCGCGCAGGGCGGCGACCGCATCCGCCCCGGGGGCGGCGTGGAAGCCGCCCACGCGCACGCCCACGGGGTGCACCGAGCGCCCGCCGAAGAGCGCGATCAGGTCGTTGCCGAGCGCCTGCAACGCCAACCCCCGGCGCACGGCCTCGGGCGCCCGCCGCGAGAGCTCGACCACGCTGTCGCAGCCCAGGAAGTCCGGCGCCGCCAGCAGGTGGATGTGCAGGCTGTGGCTCTGGATCCACTCGCCGCAGTAGAGCACGCGCCGCATGCGCCGCACCCACGGCCCCGGATCGCAGCCGAACAAGGCCTCGAAGGCATGCACGGCGCTCATCTGGTAGGCCACGGGGCAGATGCCGCAGATGCGCGCCACGAGGTCCGGCACCTCCTCGAAGGTACGCCCTTCCAGCAGCCGCTCGAACAGGCGCGGGGGCTCGTAGATGCGCAGCCGCAGCGCACGGATGCGGCCCGCGGCCACCCCGATCTCCAGCGCACCCTCCCCCTCCACGCGGGTGAGCGCCGGCACCTCGATATGCAGCTCGCGCTCATCGGCCATCGCCGTCCTCCTCCCCGACCTGGCGCAGCGCCGCCTGCTGGAAGGCCGGCACGCCGGCGTGGATCGCGAGCAGCCGTCGGCGCACGGCCGCGGCGTCCAGCCCCAGCGCGCGCAGGCGCGCCGCCAGCGCGCCCGCCTCCGGCAGCTCCGAGGGGCCGAAGCAGCCGTAGCAGCCCCGGCCCAGACCCGGACACAGCGCCCCGCAGCCCGCCGCCGTCACGGGGCCCAGGCAGGGCTCGCCGCGCGACACCATCACGCAGGCGAGGCCTGCGCGCTTGCACTCGAGGCACAGCTTCTCGTGCCGGGGCGCCGGCAGGGCGCCGCGCAGGAGCGAGGCCACGGTCTCCGTCACGGCCCGGGTCGTGACGGGGCAGCCCGCGAGCTCCAGGTCCACGGCCACGTGCGCCCGCACGGGCGCGGACTCCGGCAGCACGTGCACCCGGTCCGGCTCCGGGTAGGTGCGCGCCACCCAGCCGCCGGCGTCGGCCAGGTTGCGCAGGGCCTGCACCCCGCCCGTGGTGGCGCAGGCGCCGATCGCCACCAGCACGCGCGCGCGCTCGCGCACGGCGCGGATGCGCTCGGCCTCCTCGGAGGTGCCGATGCTACCCTCGACGAAGGCCACGTCCACACGCGCGTCCGGATCGTCGAGCCCGGCCTCGAGGAAGTGGACGAGCTCCACCGCCTCGGCGAGCGCCAGCAACGCCGGCCCCGCGTTGAGGAAGGCGAGCTGGCAGCCGTCGCAGGAGCCGAACTTGTGCACCGCCACGCGCAGCCGCGCCGCGCCGTCGGAGAAACCAGCCCCCGGCTCCCGACGGTCCATCTCAGAACCCCCTCACGCCCAGCAGCGGGCGGATCCGGTCGTAGCGGAACACGGGCCCGTCGCGGCACACGAACCAGGGCCCGATCTGGCAGTGCCCGCAGCGGCCCAGGGCGCACTGCATGTTGCGCTCCATGCTGAGGTGGATGGCCGCCGCGGGCACGCCCAGCGCCTCCAGCCGGCGCGCGGCCGCGATCATCATGGGCTCGGGCCCGCACATGAGCACGGTGCAGCGGCCGCGGTCGAAGCGGGCCCCCTCCAGCAGCTCCGTCACCGGACCCACGTTCCACGGCCAGTCGCCGCCGGCCACGTCCGCGGCGAGCAGCACCTGCACGTCGGGCTCGCGCGCCCAGGCCTCGTACTGCGCGCGCCAGATGAGGTCCTCGGCGTGCTTGACGCCCTGCATCACCACCAGCCGCCCGTAGTCCCGGCGGCGGTGCAGCACGTAGCGGACCGCCCCCACCACCGGGGCGCAGCCGAGGCCGCCTGCGAGCACCACCACGTCGCCGCCCCGGGCCGCCTCCAGCGGCCAGCCACGCCCGAAGGGCCCGCGCACGCCGAGACGCGCGCCCACGGGCAGCCGCGCGAGCGCCCGCGTGACGCGCCCCACCATGCGCACCGTGTGGCCGAGGAAGGTGTCGTGGTCCGGGTCGGAGGAGATGGAGATCGGCACCTCCCCCACCCCGGGCAGGTGGAGCATGTTGAACTGGC
Organism: Gammaproteobacteria bacterium; assembly: GCA_026989495.1. Taxonomy (GTDB): domain Bacteria; phylum Pseudomonadota; class Gammaproteobacteria; order S144-34; family S144-34; genus S144-34. The sequence continues at coordinate 31,907 of JALSJE010000067.1, forward strand.
CCGGCGCGAAGCGGAAGGCCGCCTGCCGCGCCGGGTCCTCCAGCTCGAGGCGCAGGGTGACGATGGTGGGCGACTCCTGCACCCGCCCGGCCACGCGCGCGGGCACGGGAAGGTCGATGCCGGGCACGGGCTCAGGCGTCGCCAACGATCGCCTCCATCTCCTCGACGAGGTCGATGGCCGCCGGGCACCAGGCGATGCAGCGCCCGCAGCCCACGCATCCGGAGCGGCCGTATTGCGCATGCCAGGCGCCGAGCTTGTGGGTGAGCCACTGGCGGTAGCGGCTGCGGGCGTCCGGCCGCAGCACGATGCCGTGGATATAGCTGTGGCCCTCGGTGAAACAGGAGCTCCAGCGGCGCACGCGCGCGCTGGAGCCGTCGAGCCCCGGCCGCTCCTCGGCGGCATGGCAGAAGCAGGTGGGGCAGACGGCGGTGCAGCTCCCGCAGGCGAGGCAGCGCTCACCCACCTGCGCCCAGCGCGGATGGTCCAGCCGCTCGAAGAGCCGCGCCTGCAGCGGGCCTTCCGGCAGCCGGCGGGTCTGGGCCGCTGCGGCCGCCGCCACCTCGGTGCGGGCCCGCTCGGCGGCGCCGGCCGGCGGGGCCTCCAGCGGCAGCGCCGCAAGGAGCCGCTCGCCCGCCGCGCCCGCCGCCTCCACCAGCCAGCCCTCCTCCAGCTCCCACAGGGCGAGGTCGTGGCCCTCGCGCGCCTCGGGCCCGTCCCCCGTGGAGGCGCAGAAGCAGGTCGCCGCCGGGTGGGTGCAGTGCACCGCCACCAGGAGCAGCCCCGACCGCCGCGCCGCGTACCAGGGATCCTCGCGACCCGGGCGCAGGAAGTGCGCATCCAGGAGGGCGAGGGCGGCGAGGTCGCAGGCGCGCACGCCGATCACGGCCGTGGGCGGAGGCGCCTCGGGCGCCTGCGGCGCGGGCCGGCCGTCCGCGTCCGTGCGCCACAGGGTCTCCTCGGGGGCGAACAGGAGCGGCTTGAGCGCCTGGGGGCCGTTGGCCCAGGCGAAGGCGCGCCCTTCGCCCGTGCGCCGCAGGCGCCAGCGGCCCGCATCCGCCTCCACGCGCACACCCCAGGGGAGCGCGGCGGCCTCCCCGAGCGGGCCGTAGCGGATGATCCCGTCGGCGACCTGGGGGCCCACCACGCGGTAGCCGGCCTCGCGGAGCGTCGCGAGCAAGGCGTCGGCCCGCTGCAGGGGCAGCCATCCGGGCTCAGGCACGGCCAGGGCCTCCTCCGCTCCGCCCCAGGCGGGCGAGCAGCTCGAGCACGCGGGCGGCGGCCCGGGCGGCCACCGCGTCCAGCCCGTCCGAGGCCGGCATGCCGGGCTCGCACCAGGCCGCGTCCACGCCGACGCCTAGCACATGCGCCGCGCGCAGGCGGCCCGCGGCCCGCGCCGTCTCCAGCACCTCGGCGAGCCCCACCCCGTGGCTCGACAGCGCCGCCGGTCCGCGCCGGAGCCGCTCGGGCGGAAGCTCCACGACCGCCCCCGCGGGAATGCCCTCGGCGGCGTCCACGACGACGGCCAGGACCGCGTCGGCGAGCCCCGGCAGGAGCGTGCCCGGCGCCCCGGCCCGCACGACGGGCACATCCGGGCGGCGGTCCGCGACGACCTCCACCACCCGCCACCCCACGACGTCGTCGCCGTGCGGGCTGCCCAGCCCCGCCACCAGCACGCCGGGGCGCCTGTCCGCCGCCGGCGCCGTGGGCGTGCCTCCGTTCCTCCCGTCTCCTGTCACACGAGGCCCCTTCTCCCGCTCAGCAGATCCTCGGCAGGGGGTCGTCCTCGAGCTCCTCGAGGGCGCGCTCGCCCCCGAGGGCGGTCTCCAGCGCCACCGGCACGGCCTGCCCCGCCACCACCGTGCCGATGCAGGCCGCCTCGGCGCCCTCGGGCAGCGCTTGCCAGGCGGCGAGCGCCGCCTCGGCCGCCTCCGGCGCCGCCACCGCCACTACGCGCCCCTCGCAGGCCAGGTACAGGGGATCGTAGCCCAGCATCTCGCACACGGCGCGCACCGGCTCGCGCACGGGGATGGCGGCCTCCTCGAGCCGCACGCCGAGGCCGGTCGCGCGCGCGATCTCGTGGCAGACGGTGGCCAGCCCCCCGCGCGTGGGATCGCGCAGGAAACGGACACCGGGCAGCGCGCGCACCGCACGCGCAAGCGGCAGCACGCTCGCGCAGTCCGAGGCCAGGTCGCCGCGCAGGCCGAACTGCTCGCGCGCCAGCATCACCGCCACGCCGTGGTCGCCCACCGGCCCGCTCACCAGCACCCGGTCGCCGGGGCGGACAAGCGCGAGATCCAGGACGATCCCCGACGGACGCAGACCGAGTCCGGTCACCGTGAAGTAGAGGCCGCCCCCCTCGCCGCGGCGCACGACCTTGGTGTCGCCGGCGGCCACGCGCACGCCCGCCGCGCGCGCCGCCCGCGCGAAGGCGGCCACGTGCCGGCGCAGATCCTCGATCGCGAAGCCCTCCTCCACCAGCACGCCCAGGGTCAGGTAGCGCGGATCGGCGCCGGCGACGGCGAGGTCGTTCACGGTGCCGTGGACGGCGAGGGCGCCGATGTCGCCGCCGGGGAAGCTCAGGGGCTGGACCGTGAAGCCGTCGGTGGTCACCACGAGCCCGCCCTCGCCCGGCCACGGAACCGCGGCCGCGTCCGCCCGGCTGTCCACCAGGAGCGCCCCCAGCTCCGCGGCGAAGACGGTCTCGATCAGCTCGCGCATGAGGCGGCCGCCGTTGCCGTGGGCGAGCCCGATGCGCGCCGCGTCCACCGCCTCACCCTCCCGCCGTCCGCGCGGCGTGCTCGACGGCCTGCCCGAAGGCGAGGCCGCCATCGTTGGCGGGCACGGCGCGCGGCAGCCGCAGCGCAAGCCCCCGCTCCGCCAGCAGCGCCGCGCAGCGCTCCACCAGCAGGCGGTTCTGGAACACGCCGCCCGCGAGCCCCACCACGAGCGGACCCGCCTCGCGCGCGACGCGCGCCGCCAGCGCCGCCACCGCCTGCGCCAGGGCCTCGTGGAAGGCGGCGGCGCGCTCGCCGGGCGGCCGCGAGACGTCGGCGAGGAATGGCAGCAGCGGCGCCCAGTCCAGCCTGGGCAGGCCCGTCGCGTCCGGGCGCCATGCGAGCGCCGGCGGCGCAGGATACGCGCCCGCCGCGGCGGCCGCGGCCTCCAGGCGCATGGGTCCCTCGCCCTCGTGGCTCGCCGTCACGCACAGGCCCGTGAGGGCGGCTGCGGCGTCGAACAGCCGCCCGACCGCGCTCGTCACGGGCGCCTGCACACCCCGCGCCCAGGCCGCGCGCAGGAGCCCGACGTCCGCCGGTGCCCCGGCGACCGCGGCCTCGAGCCCCGCCTCCCACAGCGCGCCCAGGGCGCTGCGCCAGGGCTCGCGCGCGGCGCGCTCGCCGCCCGGCAGCCGGAAGGGCCGCAGGCTCGCCACCCGGCGCCAGCCGCCCGGGGCGCCCAGCAGGACCTCCCCGCCCCACAGGGTGCCGTCGTCCCCGTAGCCGACGCCGTCCCAGGCGAAGACGAGCCAGCGGCCCGCCTCCGGGTGCTCGCCGGCGAGCGCGGAGGCGTGGGCGCGGTGGTGCTGGACCGCGGCCGCGGGCAGCCCCTGCTCCCGCGCCCAGCGCGTGGTGAAGTAGCCCGGGTGCAGGTCGTGGACGATGCGCCGCGCCCTCACGCCGTAGAGACGCTGCAGGTCGGCCGCCACCTGCTCGAAGACGGCCCGGGCCCGTGGCACCTCCAGGTCGCCGATGTGGGGCGAGACCACGATGCGATCCTCCCAGGCGAGCGCCACCGTCGCCTTCATGTGCCCGCCCGTGGCCAGCACCGGCTCGCGCAGCCGCCCCGGCAGCGCGCGCTCCAGCGGCGCGGTGCCCCGCCCCAGCCGCAGCGCCCGCGCGGCGCCGGCCATGGGGCGCAGCACCGGGTCGTCGGCGGGCCTCGCGATGGGCCGGTCGTGGTGGAGGAAGCCGTCGGCCACTGCGCCCAGCCGGGCCTCGGCCTCGGCCGGATCCGTGATCACGGGCTCGCCGCTCACGTTGCCCGAGGTCGCCACCAGCGGGGCGCCGAAGCCGCGCGCCAGCAGGTGGTGCAGCGGGCTGTAGGGCAGAAGCGCGCCCACCTCGCCCAGGCCCGGCGCTATCCCTGAGGCGAGCCCCGCGTCCGGCCGCAGCGGCACGAGCACGATGGGGCGGGCGGGGTCCATGAGCGCGGCCTCAGCCACGGCATCGAGACGCGCGGCGCGCCGGACGGCCGCGAGATCCGGAAACAGCACCGCGAGCGGCTTGGCCGGCCTGCGCTTGCGGGCCCGCAGGCGCGCCACCGCGGCGGGGCTCCGGGCGTCGCACAGGAGGTGATAGCCGCCGATGCCGCGCACGGCCACGATGCCGCCCGCCCGCAGGCACGCGAGCGCGGCCCGGAGGGCCTCCTCCGAGCCGGCCCGTCCGCCGCCGGGCTCCAACGCATCGGCTCCGGCCGACGCCTCGTCTCTACCGACCTCGACGGACGCACCGCCCGCCGCCTCCCCCTCCGAGCCGCGCCAGGCCAGCCGCGGGCCGCAGGTGGGGCAGGCCACGGGCTCGGCGTGGAAGCGCCGGTCGGCGGGATCGGCGTACTCGCGCGCGCACGCCGGGCACAGGGCGAAGCGCGCCATGGTGGTGTTGGGCCGGTCGTAGGGCAGGCGCTCGATGATCGTGTAGCGCGGCCCGCACTGGGTGCAGTTGATGAAGGGGTAGCGGTGACGGCGGTCGCGCGGGTCGGCGAGCTCGCGCAGACAGTCCTCGCACACGAAGTGGTCCGGCGGCACGTGGACGCGCGCCTCGCCATCCGCATCCGAGGCGAGGATGCGGAAACCACCCTCCCCCGTCGGCGGCTCGTCCACGGCCTCGGCCACGCGCGGGCGCGCGAGCGGCGGGGCCTCCCGGACCAGCGCCTCGGCGAAGCGCGCCAGCGCCCCGGGCTCGCCCTCGGCCCGCACCACCACGCGCCCGAGGCGGTTCTGCACCCAGCCCGCCAGCCCGTGGCGCAGGGCGAGGCGGTGCACGAAGGGGCGGAAGCCCACGCCCTGCACCCGCCCCTCCAGCACCCAGCGCCGCGCCGCCACCTCGTCGCGGCCATCCAGCATCTTCGGTGGCCGGGTTTCGTGCGGCAGACACGCGCTCTGGAACTCGGTGGCCGTGCGGCGCTCCCCGCACCTGCGCGCTCCGCGCGCCCGTGTCCGCGCCGCCCGCCCTGCCGGGGTCCCAGCCTGCACCTCGGGGTTCGGGCAACGCGGCAAGGCTCAGCCTCCCCGCCTGCGGGCGCTGCGCCGCTCCCCGCGCCTGCGCGCTCCGCGCGCCCGTGTCCGCGCCGCCCGGTCCGCGCACATCCGTCGCAGCTCACTCATCTGCCTTAGTCCCATCGAGGCCGGGGAGGCGGGATGCGCGGGCGTCGGCGGCAAGCGTTGGCCGCCGTCGAGCGCCAGGGACGGTCTTCGCGTCCCGCGCAGACCGGCTCCCCGGCCTCGTCGACCGCCGGCTTGCGACGCCGCCCGCCCACCAGATGCGGCAGGCGCCCTCGTCCGAGACCATGCACGGGCCGATGGGGCGGCGCGGCGTGCACGCGCGCCCGTAGAGGCGGCACTGGTCGGGGTAGATGCGGCCGAGCACGACGCGCGCGCAGTCGCAGCCCGGGGGCATCCGGCCCGCGCGCCGGCGCCCTTCTTCCTCGTAGGCGGGAAAGCGCGCGCGTGCGTCGTGGGCCCGCCAGGCCATGCGCAGGCGCAGGCCCGAGCGCGGCAGGGTGCCGATGCCGCGCCAGGGCGCGTCGCAGACCTCCATGACCTCCGCGAGCAGCCGGCGCGCGGAGGGGTTGCCGCCGGGACGCGCCACCTCCGCGTAGCAGTTGTCGAGGAAGGGCCTGGCCTCCAGGTGCTGGCGCAGCACGGAGTAGAAGGCCGCGAGCAGGCTCTCGGGCGTGAAGCCCGCCACGGCCGCGGGGATGCCGTGGCGCTCGGGCACGAAGCGCCACTCCTCCGGGCCCATGACGGTGGAGACGTGGCCGGGCGCGACCAGGGCGTCGAAGCCCGGGGTCTCGGACTCCAGGAGCATGGCCACCGCGGGCCAGGTGAGGCGCCCCGAGAGCAGGACGAAGAGGTTCTCCGGCGCGCCCTCGGCGAGCATGGCCGCCACCGGCGCCATGGTGGTCTCGAAGCCGGCGGCGAAGAAGACCACGGGGCGCGGGGCCTCGGCGCGGGCGACGGCGGCGGCCTCCATGGGGGAGGCGACGGGCCTGACGTCGGCGCCCGCCGCACGCGCCTGCTCCAGCGAGCGCGGCACGCGCCGCGGCACGTTGACAGGCACGCGCAGCATGTCGCCGAAGGCGACCAGCACCACGTCCTCGCGCAGGGCGAGCTGCACGGCCTGGTGCACGTCCTCCTCGGGGCAGACACACACCGGGCAGCCCGGCCCCGGGATGAGCTCGATGCCGGGGGGGAGCAGGCGGCGGAGCCCCGCCATGGTGATGGCGCGCTCGTGGCCGCCGCAGACGTTCATGATGCGGAAGCGCTCCGGAAGCGGCAGCGCGCGGATGCGCTCGAGCCAGCGGCGGGCCTCCGCGCTCATGCCGCCACCCACACCGCCCGGCGGAAAGCGGGGAACGGCGCGCTTCCGTCCATCCACCGTCCACCGTCCACCGTCAACCCCTCACCAAGGCACGCAGCCAGCCGAGCCAGCGTTCCATGCCCTCGCCGGTGCGGGCCGAGACCGGCCACACCGGCGCGCCGCTGGCGAGCGCGCGCAGGTGGCGCTCGGCCGCGGCCGGGTCGAAGTCGTCCAGCACCGGGATCAGGTCCGCCTTGCTGAGCAGCACCAGATCGGCCGCCCGGAACATGACGGGGTACTTGGCGGGCTTGTCGTCGCCCTCGGTGGCCGAGAGCAGCACCACGCTGCGGTGCTGGCCCAGGTCGAAGCCCGCCGGGCAGACCAGGTTGCCCACGTTCTCGATGAAGAGGAGGTCCAGCCCCTCGAGGTCGAGGCGGTGCAGGGCCTCGTGGACCAGATGGGCGTCCAGATGGCATGCCGAGCCGGTGGCGATCTGGACGGCGGGCACACCCCTGGCGCGGATGCGCGTGGCGTCACGCTCGGTGGCGAGATCGCCCTCGATCACGGCGATGGCGAGCTCGCCCGCGAGCGCCTCGATCGTCGCCTCCAGCAGCGCCGTCTTGCCCGAGCCCGGCGCGGACATGAGGTTCACCGCCACCACGCCGTGGCGCGCCAGGTGCGCGCGGTTGTGGGCGGCGGCACGGTCGTTGGCCGCGAGCAGCCCCTCCAGCACCTCCACCGCCGTGCTTCCGTCGGCGGTGCGCGCGAGCGGTCCGTCCGCCTCCACCAGGTGGGCGTTGCCGGAGGTCACGTTGCAGCCGCAGCTCTCACACATGGGCGCCCTCCTCCGCAGGCGTGATGCCTGCGAGCGCCACGCGCACCAGCAGCAGCTCGTCGCCGGAGACGAGCCGCGTGCGCCAGCCGCCGCAGGCCGGGCACAGCAGGCGGTTCGGCGCCGCCGCAGGCCCGCGCGTGCCGCAAGACTCGCACTCGACCTCCAGCGGGACCTCCACCAGCCGAAGCTCGGCGCCCTCGGCCACGGTGCCCGCGCGCGCCAGCGCGAAGGCCTCGCGCAGCAGCTCGGGCACCACCCCGGAGAGCGGGCCCACGCGCAGCTCGATGCGGGTCACGGTACGCGCACCGTGGGCGCGGGCGACGGCCTCGACCTGCCCGATCAGGGCCCGGCACACAGTGAGCTCATGCATCGGCCGCGCCCGGCGTCGGGCCGTCTCCGGCGGCCAGCGCCTCGTCGTGGAGCTCCCAGGCGCTGCGCGCCTCGGCCTCGGTCATGCGCTGGATGGCGTAGCCGACGTGGACCATGACCCAGTCGCCGGGGCCCACGGGCTCGTGCTGAAGGAGAAAGAGGCTCACGTCCCGCTCCACGCCGCGCGCGGCGCAGCGCGCCGTATGGCCCTCCACGGCGAGCACCTGCATGGGGACTCCCAGACACATCGCGCGCCGCCTCCTCTGCGGGCCGGAGCTCCCCGCACCTATAGCGCGCCCCGCAAGGCCCGTCAAACCCGCAGCGCAGCTCGCCCGATCCCGCGCAGGCACGGCCGGATGGGCTCGTGCTGCGTCATGCGGCCCGAGGAGGCCGGGCTCAGCGGCGGCGGGCGTAGGTGCCGACGAGCTCGGCGCGGGCGATGACGTGGCCCTCCATCGCGCGCTCCACCTCGGCCTTGGTGGGCGTGCCCAGGTCCGGGAGCACGGTGTCCAGGGCGTAGAGCTTGTGGAAGTAGCGGTGGCGGCCGATGGGCGGGCACGGGCCGCCGTAGCCGGTGCGCTTCCAGTCGTTGAGGCCCTGTCGCGTGCCCGGCGGCAACGCCGTCTCGTCCACGCCTTCGGGCAGGCCCGTGCTGTCCGGCGGGAGGTTGTAGAGCACCCAGTGGACCCAGGTCATGCGCGGATTGGCCGGGTCCGGAGCGTCCGGGTCGTCCACGATCAGCACCAGGCTGCGCGTGCCCTCCGGCACGCCCGACCACTCGAGCGGCGGCGAGACGTCGGCGCCGTCGCAGGTGTAGCGCACAGGGATCTCGCCCTGGTGCGCGAAGGCGGGTGAGCGGATCTCGAGCGTCATGGCCCCTCCTCCCGCGGCCGGCGTGGCGGCGGCCGCCCACAGGCATGCCCCCATCAGGATGGCCACCGGGCGCCAGGCCATGGCCTCAGCCCCCGGCCGCGCGGCCCGAGACCAGGGCGTCGAGCCGCGCCACGCCCTCGGCCCAGGCACGGGTCTCGTTCTCGCCCGTGGCCACGGCCTCCATCACGGCGTAGGCCAGCCGCCGGTCCTCGGGATCCAGCCCGCGCAGCTTGCTGAGCAGGAACAGGTACTGGCCCCGGCCGGTCGAGACCGTCTTCACGAGGCTGTAGAGGACCAGCGCCGGGCCGGAAGCCGGGGCCTGCGCGATGCGGGCCTCGAGCCGCGCCAGCACATCGGCCGCGTCGGTCATGGGCTCTGCAGAAATCGCATACTCAGCGAGCCATCCGGACCAGCTTAATGATAGGGACTCTCGGATCCCTGAGAAACGGAGGTCTCCTTTATGTGGGTACTGTGACTCGCCCGGCCGGCCGCCGGCGGAGGGACGGTGCGCACCGGCGATGGCGCGTGGCGGGGTGCAGGCAGCCGACTCAGCGCGGGGTGTCTGCCACGCGGGTGCGCAGGTACACCGGGACGCCACCTTCCGGCGGCACGGCCTCGCCGCGTGCGAGCGCCACCTGCGCGAGCCGCGCCACCCGCCCCGCCCAGGGCAGGCGTTCGGGCTCCACGGCCACGAGCGCGTTCCCGGCGCGGGCCCGCAGGGCTTCTCCGTGGGCCGCCCAGCCGGGGCCCGCACCGACCCAGCCACCGCCTTCCGGCACCGCCACCGCGTGCGGCGGGCACACGGCCTCCGCCCCCGCCGGAGCCGCCAGGTCTGCCGCGTCCGCCGTGAAGGCGCCCCAGTAGACCTCGCCCATGCGCGCGTCCAGCGCCGCCAGCACGCGCGCGGCACCCGCCTCCACGGCGTCCTGGGCCAGCGCCGCGAGCGTGGACACCGGCACCACCGGCAGGCCCCACGCGAGCGCGAGCCCCTGGGCCACGCCCGCGGCGATGCGCAGGCCCGTGAAAGAGCCCGGTCCGCGCCCGAAGGCGAGGGCGTCGAGGCCGGTGCCCACGAGCCCCGCCTCCGCCAGCACCGCCTCCACCAGGGACAGGATGCGCGCGGCGTGCTCGCGGGGGGCCACCACACGCCGCTCCACGGTCTCGCCGCACACGCGCAGCGCCACCGAGCAGGCGTCGGTGGCAGTCTCCAAGGCGAGGATGCGGCTCATCCGGTGTCCTCGGCTTCAGGACAGGGCATCCGCTTCCCTCAGGGCCGCCAAGAAGCTGGTCACATCGTCAAGGCGCCGCGTCCAGCGCATGTCAGGAAGGCTTTCCTTGAAGATTTTTCCATATCCCATTGTCTCAATTCTAGAATCACATACAACGACCACGCCGCGGTCGTCCTCCCCGCGGATCAGTCGCCCAACCCCCTGGCGGAGGGTTACCACTGCCTGGGGCAGCAGGAGGTCTCGGAAGGCGTTCCCGCCGCGCCGCTCCAGCGCGCGCCCACGCGCCTGGATCACCGGATCGTCCGGCGCCCCAAAAGGCAGCTTGTCGATGATGACACACGAGAGAGCGGGACCTGGCACATCGACCCCCTCCCAGAAGCTGTAGGTGCCGAGCAGGACGGCGTCTCCCCGCGTCCGGAAGCGTGCCAGAAGCGCCTCGCGCGGTGCGTCCCCCTGCACGAGCAGGGGAAAATCCAGCCTGCCTTCGAGGCCCTGGCGCGCCAGACGCAACGCATCCCAGCTCGTGAACAGGATGAAGGTGCGGCCGCGCGCGGCCTCAATGACTGGCACGATCGCATCCAGCATGCGGGGCACAAAGGTGCGGTCCCGAGGCGGCGGAAGGTATTCTGGTATATACATCAAGGCGTTGCGCCTGAAATCAAATGGACTTTCGAAGATGTGGCTGCGGCAGCTCCCCGGCTCGACACCCACGCGGGCACAGAAATGGTCGAAACGGCCGCAGACGGTGAGGGTGGCCGAGGTATAGATCCAGGCACGGGCGCAGCCTTCCCGCAAGCTCTGCATCATGGGCCCGGTTTCCACGGGGGTGGCATGAAAGGTGAAGCTCTGTCCCGTGCGCTCGTACCATCGCACCAGTTCTGCATGAGCTCCGTCTTCCGCCTCCGCCTCCGCTTCGCCCAGTATGAGCCTGCGGCAGGCGTGCTCCAGCCGCCTGGCCCGTCGCGCGCAGCCATCCAGCCCCGGGCCCCGTCCCGAGACGGCCGCAAGCCCTTCACGCATAGCTGCCAGTGAGTCGGCAAGCCGCTTTGCCGCATCCAGGACGGGACCTGCGGGGGCGCCCGGCGGCCAAGCCCCACGCTCGGGCACAGCCTCGAGCGCGAGCCGCAATCGGCGGGTTTCTGCGAGCAAGGTATCCGCGAGTGTCCTGAGCCCGGGGGTATCCGGCGCTTCGGCGAGCTGCTCCTGCCGGACGTCCCGCGCCAGATCCCGGAGCTGGCCGGCCGTCAGCCCTTCGCCGAGGAAGCGCGCGGCGATGTCGGGGAGCTGATGGGCTTCGTCGATCACGAAGGCGTCGGCCTGGGGCAGCACCTCGCCCCGTCCCTCCTCGCGCAGAGAGAAGTCGGCCATCAGAAGATGGTGATTGACCACGACCACATCGGCCTCCTGCGCCTTGCGACGAGCCCGGAAGACGAAACAGCGCGTGAAGTGGTGGCAGTCCGCTCCGAGGCAGCGTTCGGCCGGTGCCGTCAGGCGCGTCCAGAAAGGATCGTCCTCGGCCATGCCCGGGAAACCGGCGCGGTCGCCGGTGACGGTCCGTCCGGCCCATTCGGCCACCTGCCTCAGCCGCTCCGCCTGCTCACCGGTCGACCCCTCGGCGCACGCACGCTCCAGCCGGTGCAGGCAGAGGTAATTGGCCCGGCCCTTGAGGAGGGCCACGCGACCGCCGCAGCCGAGCGCCTCGCGCACCCGCGGCAGGTCGCGCACATAGAGCTGGTCCTGGAGGTTGCGGGTGCCGGTGGAGATGACCACCTGGCGTCCGGAAAGGAGCGCGGGGACGAGGTAGGCGAAGGTCTTGCCGGTGCCCGTGCCCGCCTCGACGAGCAGCGTCTCGCGCCCCTGCAGGGCCTGCGCGACAGCCTCGGCCATGGCGAGCTGCTGCGCCCGGGGCCGGAAGCCGGGAACTGCGCGCGCCAGCGGCCCATCCGGCCCCAGGGCCTGCCGCACCGCCTCGATATCCATCGCGCACTCCGCCTCAGCGGCCCGGATGCTCCCAGACCTCGTCCTCGATCTCGCCCTCCTCCCGGGTCCACACCAGCCGCCCGATGCGCTTGAAGCGTGCCACGCTCAGGGCGCCGCGGCGGCTGCGCGCCCCGCGCGAGGCGGCCACGGCCTCCTCCACATCGGGCCGCTCGGCCTCCCAGATCTCGAAGGGCTCGAAGTTCTCGTCGAAAAGGACCAGCATCACGCTGTCCCACTCCTTGTCCAGCTTGAGCTGGCCGATGCGGTGGCCGGACTTGCGCTCGTCGAAGATGGCGCGGGCCTTGATCTGGATGCGCTTGCCCGCGCGCCGCCCGCGCCCGATGGCGTCCCAGCCGCCGGGTCGCTCGGTGCAGAGCTCGAGGTCGAGCAGGCGCGCGGCGTCGTGCTCGGCGATCTCGCTGCTGACCCCAGCGAGCGGCCGCCCCGTGGCCCGGCGGTACTCGGCGGCGAGCCGGCGCGCCTCGGCGATGAGGCGGTCCAGGTCGTAGGGGCCGGCGCCGCTCATCCGGCCATGCCCTCGAGGGCCTCGGCCCGGCGCTCGGCGGCGCGGGCACCGGCGGCATCGCCCCGTGCCCGGCGGGCGGCGGCGATCAGGCGCCAGTTGCGCGCACCCAGGGCCCGGTCCCGGGGCGCGAGCGCCAGCGAGCGGCGCGCGAGCGCCTCGGCCCGCCGCCACATCCCCTGTCCGAGGCGAATGCGCGCCAGCCGGTGCCACAGGGCCGCATCCCGCGGGGCGATGCGCAGCGCCCGCTCCACGGCGGCGGCGGCCGCCTCCAGGTCGCCGCGGCGCTCGGCCGCGCGCGAGCGGTCCAGCAGCGCGAGCACGGGCCCGCGCGCGGGGCGGGGTGCTGGCGTCGCCGCGGCCGGCGGGGGCTGCGGCGCCCGCTCCTCCACCGGAGGCGGCCCGACCCCTTCCACCGGCGCCGCGGGACCGGAGCCCGTGGCTGCGCAGCCGGCCGCCAGCGCCGCCAGCGAGGCGGCGGGCAGCAGAAGGGTCGCAGGGACGCTCACTCGAAGATGCGGCGCAGCCATCTCAGCGGATTCGGAGCGCCGGCACAGGGGGCCCGTTCCGCGGGCGCCGATCCGGCGATGAAGGGCAATTCTACGCTGCCTGTGCAGCCCGAGTCAGCGCGCAGCCCCGTCTCCGGATCCACCCGCACCCATTCGATGCCCTCCGGCTCCACCGGGGCGAAGGGCTCCAGCGTGGGCGCGAGCGCGCGCATGAGCAGGCCCCAGACCTGCAGCGCCCCGGCTGCCCCGCTCAGGCCCACGGGGGCATTGTCGTCGCGCCCCAGCCACACCACCGCCACGCGGTTGCCCGTGAAGCCCGCAAACCAGGAGTCGCGCAGGTCGTCCGTGGTGCCGGTCTTGCCGGCCACACCCAGCGCCGCCACGGGCAGGTAGGCCGCGAGGCCGCGGCCCGTGCCCTCGCGCACCGCGCGCTGCAGCGCGTGATCGACGAGGAACACCACCCGGGGGTCGAGGGCGGGCTCGGTCTCCAACGGATAGCGCGAGAGGGGCTCGCCCGCGGCGGTGAGCACCGCGCGCGTGGCACGCACGGGCGTATGGAAGCCTCCGCCCGCCAGCGTCAGGTACATGCGCGCCACCTCCAGGGGCGAGAGGCTCACCGCGCCCAGCAGCAGCGCCGGGTAGGGCCGCAGCGGCCGCCCCACGCCGAGGCGGCGCAGCGTGTCCACCACCGCGGGCACGCCCACCGCGAGCCCCACCCGCGCCGTGGGCACGTTCAGCGACTCCGCCAGCGCCCGGTACAGGGGCACGGGGCCGCGGAAGCGCTCGTCGTAGTTGCGCGGGGCCCATACCTTGCCGTCGTCGAGGCGCACCTCGAGCGGGTCGTCCTCCACCAGGGTGGCCAGGGTCCAGCGCCGGGGGTGCACGAGCGCCGCCAGATACACCGCGGGCTTGACCAGCGAGCCCACGGGCCGGCGTGCGTCCAGCGCGCGGTTGAAGCCCGCGAAGCGCGGCGCGCGCCCGCCCACCACCGCGAGCGCCTCGCCCGTGCCCGCGTCCAGCACCACCACCGCCCCCTGGAGGCTGCCCCGCGGGAGACCGTGGCCACGCTCGAGGGCGGCGATCCCCCGCGTGAGCGCGCGCTCCGCCGCCGCCTGCAGGAGGGGGTCGAGCGTGGTGAAGATGCGCAGCCCCTGGGTGCGCAGGTCCTCCTCCCGGTACTCGCGCGCGAGCTGGCGCCGCACGAGGTCCATGAAGGCGGGGTACTCGGCGAGCGCGGGCGGCTGTGGAACGACCCCCAGGGGCGCGCGCCGCGCGCGCGCCGCCTCGGCCCGGCTGATCACGCCCCGCTCGGCCAGCACCCCCAGCACCACGTTCCGCCGCCGCCGCGCACGCTCCGGATGCCGCCGCGGGTCGTAGTACGAGGGCCCCTTGACCAGCCCCACCAGCAGGGCGATGCGCGGCAGGTCCAGCTCCGAGAGCGGGCGGCCGAAGTAGAAATGGCTCGCGAGCCCGAAGCCGTGGATGGCGCGGCGCCCGTCCTGCCCCAGGTAGACCTCGTTCAGGTAGGCCTCGAGGATCTCCTCCTTGCCGTAGTGCAGCTCCAGCAGCAGGGCCATCACCGCCTCGGTGGCCTTGCGCCTGAGCGTGCGCTCGGAGCCGAGGAAGAAGTTCTTGACGAGCTGCTGCGTGAGGGTGCTGCCGCCCTGCACCAGCGCACGCGCGCGGATGTCCGCCCACAGGGCGCGCAGCACCGCCCTGGGATCCACGCCGTGGTGGCGCCAGAAGCCGCGGTCCTCCACCGCCACCAGCGCGTCCACCAGCAGACGGGGCGCATCCTGGAGGCGGATCAGGACGCGATCCTCGTGGTGACGCGGGTAGAACTTGCCGACCAGCACGGGATCGAGGCGCACGAGCGCGGGCGCGCGGCCGCCGGCGGCCGCCTCCAGCGCCGCCACGCGGCCGGCGGCGAAACGCACGCGCACGCGCCGCGCCGGCTCCTCGCCGTCCCAGAAGCGGAAGCGGCGCGTATGGAGCAGGACCGCCTCGCCGGCCACGGCATAGCTGCCGGGCCGGCGCGCCCCCGCTGCGCGCACGTAGCCCAGACGCGCGAGCTCGTCCAGCAGCGCGCGCCGGCCCACCGGCGCGCCCGGGTAGAGCTCCAGCGCCCGCGCGTACACGCGCGCCGGGAGCTCCCAGCGCCGGCCCTCGAACTCGCTGCGGATGCGCAGGTCGAGCCAGGCGGTCCAGGCCGCCAGCAGCAGCAGCGCCGCCACGGCCGCGCGCCAGGCGAGCCGGCGCGGCCAGCCGCGTCCGGCCTTCCCGCGGCGCCGTCCGCCGCGCCGCCTGCGCCGGCGCCGCGCGCTCATCGCCCGCCTGCCTCGCGCCGGCCTCGCACGGTGCCGGCGCATCCCCTATGATGGCCGACCGCACCCGCGGCCTGCGGCGCTGACGAGGATCTCGGCATGGAAGAGGCGATGCGCATCCAGGAAAAGCTGGTGGCGGCGCTCGGCGATCCCGCGCGCTACCACCACCCGGTGGACCAGGTCGAGATTATAGAGACGCACATCTCCCACGTCCTGCTGGCTGGCGACTACGCCTACAAGATCAAGAAGCCCCTCGACCTGGGCTTCCTCGACTTCGGCACCCTCGAGAAGCGCCGGCGCTGCTGCGAGGAGGAGCTGCGCCTCAACCGCCGCCTGGCGCCGGACTGGTACCTCGAGGTGGTGCCCATCACGGGCACGCCAGAGGACCCGGCCCTGGGCGGGACGGGCGATGCCATCGAGTACGCCGTGCGCATGCGCCGCTTCCCGCAGGAGAGCCTGCTCGACCACCTGCTCGCCGAGGGCCGTGTGGATGCCGCTCTCGTGGACCGCATCGCGCGCACCGCGGCGGCCTTCCATGCCCGCGTGGCCACGGCAGGCCCGGACACGCCCTTCGGCGAGCCCGAGCGGGTCCACTTCCCGGTGCGACAGAACTTCGACCAGATCGCGCCCCTGCTGGAGACCGACGCCGAGCGCGCCCGGCTCGAGCGCCTGCGCGCCTGGGCCGAGGCGGCCTACGCGCGCCTCGAGCCCGTGCTCGCCGCGCGCAAGCGCGAGGGCTACGTGCGCGAGTGCCACGGCGACATGCACCTCGGCAACATGGCGCTGGTGGACGGCGAGCTCGTGATCTTCGACTGCATCGAGTTCAACGAGAACCTGCGCTGGATCGACGTCATGAGCGAGGCGGCCTTCTTCGTCATGGACATGGAGGCACGCGCCCATCCGGCGCTGGCCGCCCGCTTCCTCGATACCTACCTCACCCACACCGGCGACTATGCCGGCGTGGCCGTGCTGCGCTACTACCAGGCCTACCGCGCCCTGGTGCGCGCCAAGGTGGCGCGCATCCGCCTCGCCCAGCCCGGCCTGGACCCGGCGGAGGCCGATGACGCCCGCGCCCAGTACGTCGCCTACGTGGCGCTCGCCGAGCGCTACGCCGCCCCGCCCCGCCCCGCCCTGCTGCTCACGGCCGGGGTGGCCGGCGCCGGCAAGACCACCGGCAGCGAGGCGCTGCTGCATGCGCAGGATGCGATCCGTGTCCGCTCCGACGTGGAGCGCAAGCGCCTGTATGGCCTCCCGCCGGAGGCCCGCACCGGCTCCGCCACGGACCAGGGCATCTACACGCCCGAGGCCCACCGGCGCACCTACGCGCGGCTGCTGGAGCTCGCCGGGGAGGTGCTGGACGCGGGGCTGCCCGTGGTGGTGGACGCCACCTTCCTCCTGCCCGAGCACCGCGCCCCCTTCCGCGAGCTCGCCCGCCGCAGGGGCATCCCCTTCGCCATCCTCGCCTTCGAGGCGCCGGAGGCGGCGCTCGCGGCGCGGATCGAGATGCGCCTGCGCGCCGGCGCCGACCCCTCCGAGGCCGACGTGGAGGTGATGCGTCGCCAGCTGGAGCGCTGGCGTCCGCCCGCCGACGACGAGGCCGACCTCGTGCTGCGCTTCGGCCCGGGGGACGGCCCCGAGCAGGTGGCGGCCGCCGTGCGCGCCTGGCTGGGATCCGGGGCCTGAGCCCCTCCCTCGGAACGCGGCGGCGTCACGCCCGGGGCGAGGCCCGATCCCCGAAGGACACCCGCGGAAAGGCGGCGGGGGACCTATACTCCAGGAAGGGGGGCGGGACGGAGGACGCGACATGGCGGGCAGGCTGCGCTGGGGGCTGATGGCGCTGCTCGCGGCGGCCTGCGCCGCAGGCGCCGGCGAGCGGGTGCAGACGCCCTACACGCCGCAGAAGGTGGTCTTCGATTTCTACTTCGACGACCCGCGCAAGATCGGCCCCGCCCTCTACTGGATACGCTCCCTCATGAACCCGCTGCTGGCCGAGCCCTACGGCTACGCGCCGGAGGCGCTCGACATCAAGGTGGTGCTGCACGGGCAGGAGCTCGTCACCCTCGCCCGGCGGAACTACGCGCGCTACCGTGACGCGGTCGAGCGCATGCGCTACTACGCCTCGCTCGGGGTCGAGTTCCGGGTCTGCGGCCTTTCGCTGGACGACTACGGCTACCGCCCCGAGGATCTGCAGGACTTCGTGCTGGTGGTCCCCTCGGCCATAACCGAGCTCGCCCACTGGCAGCTCCAGGGCTACGCCCTGATCCGCCCCCGCATCCTGGAGAAGCGCCTCTCCATCGAGGAGATCCGATGACCACCGCGGCGATCCGGGTCGGCACCTCGGGCTGGCACTACCCGCATTGGCGCGGGCCCTTCTATCCGCGCGACCTCCCCCCGGAACGCTGGCTCGCGTGGTACGCCGAACGCTTCCCCGCCGTGGAGATCAACAACAGCTTCTACCGCACGCCGGACACCGCGACCTGCGCCGCCTGGGCCGCCGCGGTGCCGCGCGGCTTCCGTTTCGCGGTCAAGGCCAACCGGGTCATCACCCACCGCAAGAAGCTCAAGGATGCCGGCCCCATCGTGGCGGGCTTCCTCGAGCGCATCGCCCCCCTGGGCCGGCGCCTGGGACCGATCCTGTTCCAGCTCCCGCCGCGCTGGCGCTGCAACCTGGACCGCCTGGCGGGCTTCCTCGAGGTCCTGCCCCCCGGCCTGCCCTGCGCCTTCGAGTTCCGCGACCCCGACTGGCACCGCGACGCCGTCTACCGGCTGCTGGAGCGTCACGGCGCCGGCTTCTGCATCTTCGACCTCGCGGGCCTGCGCGCGCCGCTCGCGGTGACCTCGCCCCTGGTGTACCTGCGGCTGCACGGGCCCGACGGGCCCTACGCGGGCAGCTACGCCGTGACCACGCTGCGCGCCTGGGCGCGCCGCGCGAGCGCCTGGGCGCGCGAGGGCCACGAGGTGTGGATCTTCTTCGACAACGACGAGCGCGGTCATGCACCGCGCAACGCGGCCACCCTCAAGCGCCTCCTTGCCGACGGCCCCGGACGGCGCGCGGCCGGCTGAACGCTCAGCGCGCTAGCGCCGCCTCCAGCGCCGTCACCACCTCGGCGAAGCGCTCCAGGTCCACGTCCCGGATCGGCGCCTCGGGGAAGCGGCGGTCGGCATAGAGCAGCCCCACGGTGCCGCCGCGCCCCCGCACCGCGGCCGCGAGGAACACCGGCACCTGGACGAGCTCGCGCACGGCTTCCGGCACCTCGCTCCAGCGCTCGGCGTCTTCCTTGCACACCCGCAGGCAGCCGCCCTCCTCCACGAGGCGGCTGAACAGGTGCCCGCCCCACAGGGGCAGCTCGAAGCGGTTGAATGCCGGGCTGTGCTCGGTGCCCCGGAAGCGGTGCGCGCGCAGCGCCTCGCCGTGGCGCACTAGCCGCGCGAAGACCACGCGGTTCAGCCCCAGCCCGTCATGCAGGGCATCCAGCGCGAGCTCCACGGCCGCGTCCAGGGGCGTGGCACCGGCCTCCCCCAGGGCCGCCAGCGCCTGCCGGAAGAGGTCGGGACGCGGCGCGAGCAGATAGGGCACCGCCGGTCCCCGCGGCTCCGCGGCCTCGGGCACCGCGAGCCCGGCCTCGGCCAGAGTCTCTTGCGCGCGCGCCTCCAGCTCCGCCACGGGAAGCTCGATCCACGCCGCCGCCTCCGCCAGGGCCTGTCGGGCCGCCCGGGATCCCCATCCCCGCTCCAGCGCCCGGGCGAGCTCCACGGCCAGCATCACCCCGTAGGGGCGCGGCTGGAGCGCGTTGGCGGGCTCCAGCGCCTGGAGCGCCAGCGGGGGCAGGCTCCAAAGGTACGCAAGCAGCGAGCTGAGGCGGACGAGCGCGCACCCCAGGGCCAGGTACTCCGCATCCTCGGACGCGATCCCGTCCGCCATCATGGCCTCCACCTGCACCATCCCCTCCGGCTCCCAGGCCCATGCGGCGAGCTCGCCCGCGAAGGCGGCGAGCGCCGCGGCATAGACCTCGTCCGGGAGCTGGTCGCCACGCCAGCCCGCCCAGTCGCGGGCCAGCACCCCGGCGCGCCGCGCCCTGGCGGCGGCGCGCCGGTAGCCCGCCAGGGCCTCCCCCGTCAGCGCCTCCTCGTCCACCGGCAGCGCCCGGGCCATGGGGAAGATGCGCGCCGTGCCCAGCATGAGAGCCGCATGACGGATGGTCCCCACCTCGTTGTCGAGGTGCAGGTGCTCCACGCTGTTGGCGCTGCTGAGAAGGTGCAGGGTCAGGGCCGGGTCGCGCTCGACCACCTCGGCGATCTCGTCCGGGTCGGCGTCCGCCAGGCCTCCGGCCTCCATGGCGCGGAGGGCCTCCCGCACCACGCGGCCCACGGGCAGGCGCGCGGCGTCGGCCCGCTGCGCCCAGCGCTCCATCCCTCTGTGCATGGCCTCGACCATGGTGCGGGTGCCTCACCCGGGTTTCGGCCGCCGGCGGCCACTCTTTAGGCCTGCGCGCCTCTCAGGCCGCGCCCGGGCCGCTCGCGCTCAAGTTCGGACCGCCGGACGCCGATAAGCGGTCGCGAGCCCCATCCGTAGAGAGAAGGACGGCATCCACCCATGAACCTGATCCTGGGCATCCTGATCGTGATCGGATCGGTCGCCGGGGGATATGTCCTGTCCCACGGCAACCTGGCAGCCCTGTGGCAGCCATACGAGCTGCTCGTCATCGGCGGAGCGGCCTTCGGGGCCTTCATCATCGCCAATCCCATGAAGGTGGTGATGCGGGTGATCAAGAGCTGGCCGATCCTCATGAAGGGCTCGAAGTACGACAAGAAGGCCTACATGGACCTCCTGTCGCTGCTCTACGACCTCTTCGCCAAGGCCCGCAAGGAGGGCCTGATGGCGATCGAGAACGACGTGGAGGAGCCCGAGAACAGCGAGATCTTCAAGAAGTACCCGCGCATCCTCAAGGACCATCATGCCGTCGAGTTCATCACGGACTATCTGCGCCTCATGGTGGGCGGCAACATGAACCCCTTCGAGCTCGAGAACCTCATGGACGTGGAGATCGAGACACACCACCAGGAGGCCGAGCTGCCCGCCTCGGCCATCAACAAGGTGGCCGAGGCCCTGCCCGGGTTCGGTATCGTCGCCGCCGTGCTCGGAATCACCATCACCATGGCCTCGATCGGCGGCCCCATCGAGCAGATCGGCGCCCACGTGGCCGCCGCCCTGGTCGGCACCTTCCTCGGCATCCTGCTCGCCTACGGCTTCGTGGGCCCGATGGGGCAGGCGCTCGAGCACGTCGTGCGCGAGGAGGGCAAGTTCTTCGAGGTCATCAAGGTGTGCCTGCTCGCCACCGTCAACGGCTACAGCCCGCAGGTGGCGGTGGAGTTCGGACGCAAGGCCATGTACCCGGGCATGCGCCCGAGCTTCCGCGAGCTCGAGGAGCACATCAAGCAGAAGAAGGCCGGCGGTTGAGGCGAGGCCGGGGCACGGGCGATGGCCGACGACAAGAAGCACACGATCGTCGTCAAGAAGGTCAAGAAGGGCGGACACGGCCACCACGGCGGCGCCTGGAAGGTGGCGCTCGCCGATTTCGTCACGGCGATGATGGCCTTCTTCCTCCTCATGTGGCTGCTCGAGGCCACCACCGAGGAGCAGCTCGGCGCCATCTCGGCGTATTTCCGCAACCCGAGCGCGGTGCAGGGCTCGAGCGCCACGCCCTCAACCAGCCCCAGCATCCAGGGCCCGGGCGGCGCGAGCGACAGCATGATCGACTTCGGCGGCACCATGGACGTGCCCAAGGGGCGCGACGGCGAGCCCTGGAAACAGGGCTCGCCCGACGAGCTCGAGCGGCTCGCGCGCGAGCTGGAGCGCAAGCGCCTGGAGGAGCTCATGGCCCAGCTGAAGGCCGCCCTGGAGCGCAGCCAGGCGCTCAAGCCCTTCAAGGACCAGCTCCTGCTGGACATCACCCCGGAGGGGCTGCGCATCCAGATCGTGGACAAGGAAAACCGTCCCATGTTCGATCTGGGCTCGGCCCAGCTCAAGGGCTATACGGTCGCCATACTCCACGAGCTCGCCAAGTTCATCAACGAGGTCCCCAACCGCATCAGCATCAGCGGCCACACCGACGCGCGTCCCTATGTCAATCGCGACGACTACAGCAACTGGGAGCTCTCCACCGACCGCGCCAACGCAGCCCGCCGCGAGCTCATCCGCGGCGGCATGGACCCCAAGAAGGTCGGCCGCATCGTCGGCTTCGCCTCGACGGTGCTCTTCGACAAGCAGGACCCCTACAACCCCATCAACCGGCGCATCAGCATCATCGTCATGACCAAGGCCACGGAGGAGGCCATGCGGGGCATGGAGTCGGCCCACCCGCCCGTGCCGACGGACGGCAAGCCCACGGGTCAGGCGGAGGCGCAACCCGCGGGCGCCGCACATGCCGAAGGAGGGAGCCGCCAGCCGTGAGCCGGCGCTCGCGCCGGGGAGGCCGGGAGCCTCAGCCGCCGGCCGGGGCCGCTGCGCAGCGGCCCCGCAGCATGCCCAGGCGCGCGCGGGCCCTTGGGACCTGACCACAGCAGCGGCGCACCGAGGTAGAGCCCCGACAAGAAGACCAGGTAGCTGTACCTGGTGAGCACACCGATCCCGGCCAGCAGCCCCAGGGCGAGATAGCCACCCATGCCGGGACGTTCCAGCAGCTGCAGGGCGGTGAGCGCGAGCCGCCCGTCGCCCAGCAGGCGCAGCGCGATGCGGTGGAGCGCGAACGCCGTGAGGAAGAGCGGCGCGTAGCGGAGCAGGAGGTGCGCGGCCAGGCCCGGCCCCAGGAGCGCGTACTGCCCCGCCAGCAGCCAGGTGTAGAGCGGCGGCTGGCGGAAGCCGTGGCTCCAGTCGATCGACTGGGTGAAGATGGCCTGTTCGACGCCGTCCGGCCCGAGCACTGGCGGGCCGGCGATGCGGATGGCCGCGTGCGCGGCCAGCCACAGCAACAGGAGGAGAAGAAAACGCCGCTCGCTCACCTGCCGGCCATCCGCAAGGCGCCTCAGGATTGCCGCCGCTGCCCCGCCTGTCGCCCCGGATCGGTAGAATGTCGCCATGCGCGCCGGTCAGATCGCCTTTGCCTGCCTCGCGCTCGCCCTGGCATCCGCCACCCGGGCCGGAGGGCTGGCCTTGCGCACCGGCACCGATCCGGAGACCGGCCTGCGCTGGTGGCGATGGCAGGCGGGCGGGGTCTCGGTCTACCTCGCCCAGCGTCTGCCGGACCAGACACGCGCCTTCTTCCTCGCGCGCGGCTTCGACCGGGCCAGCGTGGACCGCATCGCGGCCGCCTGCGTGCTCCAGCTCGAGATCCGCAACCTGGGCGATGCCGTCGTGGAGGCCGACCTGCGCCGGTGGCGCACGCAGGATCCGGACGGCACGCGCCGCCCCCTGCTGCTGCGCGAGCACTGGGAGCAGGTCTGGCAGCGGCTCGGCCTGCCGCGGGCGCAGCGCATTGCCTTCCGCTGGGCGCTCTTTCCGAGCCGCGTGCGCTACGGGTCCGGCGACTACAACTGGGGCATGATCCTGCTCGGGCGCCCGCCCGGCGCACGCGTGGACCTGGCGGTGCGCCTCGCCGTCGGTGGACGTCCGGTGGCGGCGGTGCTCCCCGGCATCGAGTGCGCCCCGGACGTGGCGCGGCTGCGCCCCGAACCCCCTTGAGCAGGCCCTGAACTCGTACAGAGGCGACACAATGGAGGAGCCCCGCATGCGCCGTCGCAAGCTGCACACGATCGCCGCGCCATGCCTCGCCCTTTCCCTGTGGGCCCCGCCCGGCGGCGGCGCCGAGCCCGCCCTCACCAAAGGCCTGACGGCCGTGCATCCCCCGGTCCCGGCGCCGGACTTCACGCTGAAGGACATGGACGGCAAGGCCCACCGGCTCGCCGGTTGGCGCGGCAAGGCCGTGATCCTGAATTTCTGGGCCACCTGGTGCCCGCCCTGCCGCAAGGAGATGCCATCCATGGAGCGCGCCTGGCGCAAGCTGCGGGAGGAGAAGGCGCCGGTGGTGCTGGTAGCGGTCAACGTGGGCGAGGACGCCGACACCATCTTCGGCTTCACCGCGCAAATGGATCTGAGCTTCCCTATCCTGCTCGACGAGCGCTCCGAGGTGGCCGACCGCTACCGCCAGCTCACGGGCATCGGGACCATGGCCTTGCCCACCACCTTCGTGATCGATCCCGAGGGACGCGTCGTGTACCGGGCCGTAGGCGGGCGCGAGTGGGACGACCCCGCCCTGCTCGCGCGTGTGCGCGCCCTGGTGCCCCCTGGCGCAGGCGACACGGCGCCGGCGCCCGGCGCGCCGACCGTCGAGCCCGCTCCCGCGTCACGCCGCCCCGGCTGATGCGTGCGCCTCCCGTGATGGAAAAGGAAACGCTGATCAATCCGCTGCTCGGATCGATCAGCGCGATAGTGCTTCGCGGTCCATTCTGATTTTCCTTGAGTCGTCATGCACTTCCCTGTGCATGGACCGTCCCGCGGCCGTCCCTGGCCGCGGGGAAGGCGATCGACGCCGGAGGCGGGCCCCGCGGGCCGGCACCGTCCAAGGCCCAGGCCGCCCCTCGCGCACGCTGCACGACGCTTGCCAGCGTCCTGGGCGCCCTCCTCGCGCTGCTCGCCTACGCCTTCGCCTTCCAGGGCAGCCGCGGGTTGTGTGAGCCGGACGAGGGGCACTACACGGAGGTGGCGCTGGAGATGCTGCGTCTGGGCGACACGCTCGTGCCGATGCTCAACCACGAGCACCCCACCACACCAAGCCGCCGCTCACCTGCTGGGCCTTGGCCACGGCCCTCACCCTCGGCGGGCCCAGCGAGTGGGGCCGCGCGCGCACCCAATGTCCTCGCCTTCGCCGCCACCGTCCTGCTGCTCGCCCTCCTGGGCCGCCGCCAGCGATGACGTCGAGATCGTCTTCGTGGACGACGAGGCGCGCTACGGCCTCGCGTTCTACCTGGGGCGCGAGGTCGAGCGCGTGTGCCTCGAGGCGAGCTGCCGCTCGCGCACGCGTTTCGGCGGGGACGAGCTGCTGGCGGTGGAGCTGCGGCACGATCCCGTGCCGCAGATCTACCTCTACCGGCCCAGGCTGCGGAAGGCCCTGCAGGCGGAGCTGGCGCGCGCGGGCTTTGCGCTCGAGCCTCTGGGGCACGTCGGGCGGTGGGAGGCGGCGCTCTCGCGCCGCGGCGCGAGAGCGCCTCCGGCTGGCCGCTCAGGCGCCCTCCGCGCGCCTCAGCACGTGCGTGAGCCACAGGTCGCCGAGGCGGTCCTGGAGCCGGTTCTGGGCCTGGCGTGCGGCGAGGTTGTCCAGGTCCACCCGCAGCAGCGGCTGGTCCTGCTCCGCGCAGGAGAAGACCGCGCGCGTGCGCCGGCCGGTGCGCGGGTCCACCTGCCACTGCAGGCACTGGGCGCACACGCCCTTGAGCATGCACTGCATGGGGCTGCCCACGGTGCCGAAGGCCTCCACCCCCGGGCGGAAGGCGCCCGCGAGCGCACCCCCTGGCGCCAGCGCCCGCTGGAAGGCGCGCAGCAGGCCCGTGCCGCCCATCACCAGCACCTCGTCCACCGCGGCGAGCGGGATGAGCGGCCTCCCCTCCGCGGGCCTCAGCGCACCCTCGGCGTAGCGACGCAGCACGGCCACCAGGTCGGCCTCCACCACGCCGAGATCCTGTGGCCGCCGCGGCTCGATGCCGGGCGCCCGCGCCGTGGCCCAGATGACCTGGTCGGCCGCTGCCTCCAGCTCCTCGCGGTGCAGCACCTGCCCCGCCTCGGCGAAGGCGGCGAGCAGCAACACGCGGTCGCCTGCCGCCCGCAGGGCCGGACCCAGGCCGAGCATGACCGCCGCGCCCCAGCTCCCCGTGACCACGAGCACCGTGCGCCCGCGCCCGGTGGGGGTGGGCGCACCCGAGGGCCCCATGAGCACGATGCGCTCACCTGGCCGCAACCGCGCGACCAGGCGCGAGGGCCCGCCGAAGCGGAAGACGAACAGCCGCAGCGCCTCATCCTCCACGCCCGCGCCGCTCACCGTCTGCAGGGGGATGGCGAGCCGCGTCCCCTCCACCACCGGCGCCGCCGACTCGTAGGTCTGCAGGCGGAAGAACTGGCCTGCGGCGAAGCTGCGCGCGGCCATGGGCGCGCGCACGTAGAGCTCGGTCACCCCTCCGCGATCCTCGGCACGCTCCACCCGCGCGGTGAGCAGGTCCTCCATGCGGGCCCGGAAGCGTGCGAGCGCCGCCTCGTCCGCCGGGCGCGCCGGCAGCCGCGCCATGGCTTCCACGACGTGGGGCCAGCTCCGCGCAGCCGAGGCGATGGCCTTGACCACGCTGCCGTGGAAGACGGGATGGGTGTCTCCCACGAAGCTCACCAGGCGGCCCTCGCGCTCGTAGGAGGTGAAGGGGCCGAAGACGGGCTCCTTGCAGTGCGCGGCCACCGCCACCGGCTGCAGCCCGTCCGGCTGCAGCACGTGCGGGCGGAAGTGGTCTTCGTCGAGGGCGAAGGTGCCGGGGTGCTCGCGCTCGTAGAGCGTGTTGGGCAGGGCGCCGGCGGCGACGAAGACCGAGCGCGCGCGCAGCCGCACCTCCTCGCGCGTGTCCAGCCACCGGCCGGCCTCCTTGCGCCGGCGCCGGAAGACGACGGCCTCCACGTGGCCCCAGCGGTCGAGCTCGAGCCTCAGGGGATCCAGGCCCTCGCGGTAGTAGATCCCCTCCTCCATGGCCTTGACGATCTCCTCGTGGTTGCGGATGTAGGCGGGCGATTCGTTGAGGCCGCGCCGGTAGCAGATGGTCACGCCGCCCCAGCGCCTGAGCAGCGGCACGAAGTCCGGCGCCTCGCCGACCGCGGCCGCGCGCGCGCGCTCGGCGCGTACCGCCTCGGCATGCGCCAGGAACTCGTCGAGGATGGCGCGGTCCTCCTCCTCGAGCAGGCCGCGCACCCGATCCTCGCCCAGCTCCGCCACCAGGCGCTCGTAGCGCGCGGCGACCTTCTCCACCTGGCGGATGTAGTAGGCCTGCACTTCGGTGGCGGTGTCCACGGCGGTGAGCCCCCCGCCGATCACCACCGCGGGCAGGCGCACCTGCAGGTTGGCGAGGCTGTCGTCCTTGGCTGCGCCCGTCAGCTGCAGGGCCATGAGGAAGTCGCTCGCCTGGCGCATGCCGCGGGCGAGGCTGTTGCCGATGTTGAGCACGCGCGGCAGGCCCGTGCCGCAGGCGTTGACCACGTGGTCGAAGCCCAGCGCCCAGGCGTCCTCGATCGTGAGCGTGCCGCCGAAGCGCACCCCGCCGAAGACCTGGAAAGTGGGCCGGCGCAGGAGCGTGAGGTAGATCAGCTTGAGCAGGTTCTTGTCCCAGCGCACCGTGATGCCGTACTCGGCCACGCCGCCGAAGCCGTAGAGGATGCGCCGGTCGAGCGGCTCGACCATCTCCTGCCAGTCGCGCACGGGCCCCCGCACCCAGGCCTCCGGGAGGGGCTCGATCTTGAGCCCGTCGATGCCCACCACGGCGCAGCCCTCCATGGTGAGGTGGTGCGCCATGGTGAAGCCGGCCGGCCCCATGCCTGCCACCAGCACACGCCGCCCGTTCCATGGCCGCATGCGGTGCTGGCGATGGCGCAGCGGGTTCCAGCGCGTGAGCAGGTCGTAGACCTCCACCCCCCAGGGCAGGGCCAGGACATCGGTGAGCACGCGCGTCTCGATCTGCGGGATGTCCACCGGGTCCTGCTTCTGGTAGATGCAGCCCTTCATGCAGTCGTTGCAGATGCGGTGCCCGGTCGCGGGCAGCATGGGGTTGTCGGCCATGGCCATGGCGAGCGCGGCGATGGTGCGCCCTTCGCGCTTGAGCCAGTGCATCTCCGAGATGCGCTCGTCGAGCGGACAGCCCGTGAGCACCACGCCGAGGGGATTGACCTTGAGGCCCGCGGACTGGTCGCCCTTGCGCTCGGGAAAGCCGCGGGAGCAGAAGTCGCCCTCGTGGGTGTGGCAGTAGACGCAGTAGTGGACCTGGTCCTGGACCTCTCGCGCGCTCGCGCGCGGATCGGTGAGGGCGAAGCCGTCGCGCCGGCGCAGACGCTCGACCTCGCCGATGCAGCGCCGCCCGACGGCGTCCTCATGGCACTCCACCGGCACGAGCCGCGCGTAGTCGACGCGTGCAGGGAGGCGAAAGCTCACCCAGCCGCGCACGGCCGCGCTTCCTGCGGGATCCTGCAACGCCAGGGCGCACCACTCGGTGAGGCGCTCGACGAGGTCGGCGTTGGCGTCCTCGTCTTCGAGCAGGGCGAGCCCGTAGCGTGCCACGGCCAGCTCGCGGTCCAGGTCCGCGAGCCCGGCGCCAGCGAGCGCCTCGTCCAGCCAGCGGTCCAGCGCCTCGAAGCTGTGGCGGAAGGGGCCGCGCCGGCGGCGCGCGCGCTTGAGCACGAAGCTCTCCTTGAAGCGCGCCACCGCGTTCTCGGCGAGCGTCGCCCCGCGCGAGGCCGCCAGCTCGGCCTCGATGCCGAAGAGCCAGGCGAGGAAGCCCTCCACGTGCGGCGCCAGCGCCAGCAGGAAGGCGCTGGCATGGCGGTCGCGCGGCGGCTCGGGGCCCGCGCGCCAGTCCTCGAGCCGCCCCCGCAACGCTGGCGCCTCGCGCCCGAGCCGCTCCAGGAAGGCCGCATCGAGCCGCGCCAGCCCCTCGGCCGTGCGCAGGTCCTCGTAGGCCATGCCGAGCTCGCGCAGCCCGGGGAATGCCTGCCCGCCCATGCTCATACCCGTGGAACGCCGGAAGGGGCGTCCATGCTACGCGAGCCTCTGCGCGGCCGCCACCGCACGGGCTAGCCCTCGTTGGCCACGCCATGGGGCACGTGGCCGGTGGGCACGCGGCCGGCGGCCGACTCGCAGTGCACGCGCTGGTCGTCGAAGAAGATGTCGGCGCCGAAGGCCTCCAGGAAGTCGCCCTTGTCGAGCCCGCCCAGGAAGAGTGCCTCGTCGATGCGGATGCTCCAGGCGCGCAGCGTGCGAATGACGCGCTCGTGGGCCGGAGCCGAGCGCGCGGTGACGAGCGCCGTGCGGATGGGGCAGTCCTCGGGCGGGAAGGCCGACTGCAGACGGTTGAGCGCCGCGAGAAAGCCCTTGAAGGGCCCGCCGGGCAGCGGCTCGCGCGCCGCGTCGCGCTCGGCGCGCGCGAAGGCCTCGAGGCCGTCGCGCTTGTAGATGCGCTCGGCCACGTCCGCGAACAGCACCGCATCCCCGTCGAAGGCGATGCGCACCACCTCGTCGCCCGCAGCGCGGGTGTGGCGGCCCGGCAGCAGGGTTGCGGCAGCGAAGCCCGCCTCCAGGGCGCGGCGCACGTCCTCCGGGTCGGCGGATAGGAAGAGGTCCGCCCCGAAGGGACGCACGTAGCGGTAGGGCGAGGCCCCGCCCGTGAAGGCCGCGCGCGTGATGGCGAGCCCGTGGAGCTGGATGGAGTTGAACACGCGCAGGCCCGTATCGGCGCTGTTGCGCGAGAGCAGGATCACCTCCACCGCAGGGCGCCCGAGCCGCTCGTTGAGCGCGAGCAGCTTGCGCACCAGGGGGAAGGCCACCCCGGGCTCCAGGGGGTCGTCCTCGTGCTCTATCTGGTAGCGGCAGTAGGCCTCGACGCCCTCTTGCTCGAAGACCCGGTGGCTCTCCTCCAGGTCGAAGAGGGCGCGCGAGGAGATCGCCACCACCAGCCTGTCGTCAAGCCGCTCCGGCATCGCCTTCCCCTGCTTTCCGTGCGGATGAGCCCCGGGGGGCCGGCCGCTACAATGGCCCGGGACATTCTCGCACAGGCGGCCCCCCGTGACGGCATCCAAGACCGAAACCGCTCTCGCAGGCACCTGCTGCACGGCCGGCACGCCCCCCCGGCGCGCCGGCGGGCCCGCGCAGGTGGTGCTGATCAGTCCCTACGAGATTGGCCGCCAGCCCTTCGCGCTGGCGCACGCGGCCGCGTGGCTGCGGCGCGCGGGCCTCAGCGTGGACTGCCTGGACCTGGCGGTGGAGCGCCTCGATCCGGCGCGGCTGTCGGGCGCACGGCTCGTGGCCGTGCACCTCGCCATGCACACCGCGACGCGGCTCGCCGCCGCGGCACTCCCCCTGATCCGTGAGGCCGCGCCTGGAGCGCACCTGTGCGCCTTCGGCCTCTACGCGCCCGTGAACGAACGGTACCTCCGCGGCCTCGGCTTCGAGAGCGTGCTGGGCGGCGAGTGCGAGCCCGACCTCACGGAGCTGGCGCGCGAGATCGTGGCAGGGGGCGGCGACGGCGCCGCTGGAAGCCGTGTCGCGGCCCACGTGCGGCTCGAGCGCGTGCCTTTCCTGCTCCCGGCCCGGGACACGCTGCCTCCCCTCGAGCGCTACGCGCGCCTGCTCCTGCCTGGCGGCGGCGAGCGCACCGTGGGCTTCGCCGAGACCACGCGCGGCTGCAAGCACCTGTGCCGCCACTGCCCGGTGGTGCCGGTCTACCGCGGCCGCTTCTGGGCCATCCCGGTCGAGACCGTGCTCGCCGACATCGCCCAGCAGGTCGAGGCGGGCGCCGAGCACATCTCCTTCGGCGACCCGGACTTCCTCAACGGCCCCACCCACGCCCTGCGCGTGGTCCGCGCCCTGCACGAGCGCTTCCCACATCTGAGCTGGGACTGCACGGTGAAGATCGAGCACCTGCTGCGCCACCGTGACCTCCTCCCGGAGCTGCGCAAGCGGGGCTGCCTCTTCGTCATCTCCGCCGTGGAAGCGGTGGACGACGCCATACTCGCCCGGCTGGACAAGGGCCACACGGCGGCGGACCTGGAACGGGCGGTGACGCTCATGCGCGCAGCCGGGCTCGCGCTCGCCCCCACCTTCGTGCCCTTCACGCCCTGGACCACCCTCGAAGGCTACGTGCTTCTGCTCGAGACGCTGGTGCGCCTCAGGCTGGTTGAGGCGGTGGCGCCGGTGCAGCTCGCCATCCGGCTGCTGGTCCCGGCCGGCTCGCGCCTGCTGGAGCTCGAGGCGCTGCACCCGCACCTCGGCCCCTTCGACCCGGCGCTGCTGGGCCATCCCTGGCGCCATCCGGATCCCCGCGTGGACGCGCTCCAGCGCCGGGTGCAGGCCTGGGCGGCCGAGGCCGAGCGCCGCGGGCTCCCGCGCCGGGAGGCCTTCGCCGGTGTCTGGCGCCTGGCCCACGAGGCGCTGGGCCGCGCCGCTCCCGCGCTGCCCGAGGACCTGGGCGAGCCCGTGCCGCGCCTGTCCGAGCCCTGGTACTGCTGCGCCGAGCCCACCGAGGACCAACTCACCAAACTTTGAGCGGGATGGTTGGCTGCACCGCGCCGGCGACCGTGGGAAAATGGTGCCGGGAGGGCCTTCCTTGAGCCACGCGACCGATCACGACCCCTTTCTGACCGCCTGGCGCGGCAGCTTCACCGGCATCCTGCGCTGGTCACAGCTGGAAGCGCTATGGACACGCATCCGGGCCCGCGCCCACGAGGGCTGGTACATCTATGCCGTCGGCGAGCCCCCTCCCACCGAGCCGGCCGCCCCCCAGTCACTGGCCCGTTTTCTGGTCGAGATCGACAGCCTACTGCGCTCGGAGCACCGGGAGGACTACTGCGGCATCGTCTACGCAGACGATCCTGAGCAACCTTCCCTCGTCAAGATCTATGATCCTGGCAAACTGGGCGCCGTGTGCGGCACCAGCGGACAGCCGCCATTGCCGGGCTGGGTGCTCTCCCTGATGCCTCCGGTAGACCTGCAGGTGACGGCATCCCCGCCGGCGGGACGCCGGCGGTGGTGGCGTCGGCTGTTCGGCATCCGGCACCAGCAAGGCAGGTGACCGCTGCCGCCATGCATGCCAGAATCGCACATAGGCCAGACGGACAGAATGAGGAGAGGAGCGATCCCGATGAGTGAGGAGAAGGTCTATCCGGTGCCCCCCGAGGTGGCCGCGCGCGCCTGGATCACCGAGAAGCAGTACCAGGAGATGTATGCGCGCTCCCTGCAGGACCCGGAGGGCTTCTGGGCCGAGCAGGCGCGCGCGTTCGTCACCTGGCACCGGGAGTGGGACCGCGTCCTCGACTGGGACTACTCCCGCGGCCACATCCGCTGGTTCGAGGGCGCCCAGCTCAACGCCTGCCACAACTGCGTGGACCGCCACCTGGAGGCCCGCGGCGACCAGGTCGCCATCATCTGGGAGGGCGACGACCCGGCCCAGGACCGGCGCATCACCTATCGCGAGCTGCACGAGCAGGTCTGCCGCCTGGCCAACGCCCTCAAGGCGCGCGGCGTCGGGAAGGGCGACCGCGTCTGCATCTACATGCCCATGATCCCGGAGGCGGCCTACGCCATGCTCGCCTGCGCGCGCATCGGGGCCATCCATTCGGTGGTCTTCGGCGGCTTCTCGCCCGAGTCCCTCAAGGACCGCATCCTCGACTCCGACTGCCGCACCGTCATCACCGCCGACGAGGGCGTGCGTGGGGGCAGGCGCGTGCCGCTCAAACGCAACACCGACGAGGCCCTTCGGCACTGCCCCGACGTGCACACGGTCCTCGTGGTGCGGCGCACCGGGGCCGACATCCCGTGGCAGGAAGGGCGCGACGTCTGGTACCACGAAGCGGTGGAGGCCGCCTCCACCGAGTGCGCACCCGAGGTGATGGACGCCGAGGACCCGCTCTTCATCCTCTACACCTCAGGCTCCACCGGCAAGCCCAAGGGCGTGCTGCACACCACGGGCGGCTACCTGCTCTACGCCGCCATCACGCACAAGTACGTCTTCGACTACCACGACGGCGACATCTACTGGTGCACCGCCGACGTGGGCTGGATCACGGGCCACAGCTACATCGTCTACGGGCCGCTGGCCAACGGCGCCACCACGCTCATGTTCGAGGGCGTGCCCACCTGGCCCAGCCCCTCGCGCTTCTGGGAGGTGGTGGACAAGCACCAGGTCAACATCTTCTACACCGCGCCCACCGCCATCCGCGCCCTCATGCGCGAGGGCGACGAGCCCGTCAAGCGCACCTCGCGCAGGAGCCTGCGGCTGCTCGGCACCGTGGGCGAGCCCATCAACCCCGAGGCCTGGGAGTGGTACTACCACGTGGTGGGTGAAAGCCGCTGTCCCATCGTGGACACCTGGTGGCAGACCGAGACCGGCGGTATCCTCATCACGCCCCTGCCGGGCGTCACCGCCCTCAAGCCCGGTTCGGCCACGCGGCCCTTCTTCGGCGTGGAGCCCGCCATCGTGGACGACCAGGGCAACGTCCTCGAGGGCCCCGCCTCGGGCAACCTGGTCATCCTGCGGCCTTGGCCCGGGCAGATGCGCACGGTCTACGGCGACCACCAGCGCTTCGTCGACACCTACTTCCGCCAGTTCCCGGGCAGGTACTTCACGGGCGACGGCGCTCGACGCGACACCGACGGCTACTACTGGATCACGGGGCGCGTGGACGACGTGCTCAACGTCTCGGGCCACCGCCTAGGCACCGCCGAGATCGAGAGCGCGCTGGTGCTGCATCCCAAGGTGGCCGAGGCCGCCGTGGTGGGATTCCCCCACGAGATCAAGGGCCAGGGCATCTACGCCTATGTCACCCTGGTGAAGGGCGCCGAGCCGTCGGAGGCGCTCAGGCAGGAGCTGATCGAGCTGGTCCGGAAGGAGATCGGCCCCATCGCCAGGCCGGATGTCATCCAGTGGGCGCCAGGCCTGCCCAAGACCCGCTCGGGCAAGATCATGCGACGCATCCTGCGCAAGATCGCTGCGGGCGAGGTCGAGGACCTGGGCGACACCTCGACGCTCGCCGATCCCTCGGTCGTGGAGGATCTGGTTCGCAACCGCACCGCCTGACAGTCTCTGACCAGGAAGCTCTTACATGGACGCCGCCCGTCCTGCCAGGGGCTGAGGTGAGTGGGGGTCGACTGCATGCTTACATCCGGCCTCTGTCGGTGGCACCTTGCCGCGGTGCCGGGCCCTGAAG
>JALSJE010000068.1 GCA_026989495.1 Gammaproteobacteria bacterium
AGGACCGCCGCCTGGGTGGCGGCCCTGCTCGTGGGCGTGGTCGTGTGGGTCAGCCTCGTGCACCTGGAGCAGCTGCGCGCCGTCTCGGCATCGCGCGAGGTGGCCGACCTCCAGCACGAGGCCTGGGAGGCGGCCAACGCCGTGGCGCACGTGGTGGGCTTCTACCGGCACCTGGCCGAGGGGCTGGCGCGCCGCCCGGAGGTCCATGATCTCCTGAGCTTCGGCGAGCCGGGGCCGGCGGAGCGGTGGGCCCGGCGGGTGCGTGAGCTGCTGCCCGACATCGTCGGCCTCGGCCTCTTCCGGGCCGACGGCTCGGTGCTGGGCGAGCCCACGGCCCAGCGCATCGGCCCCGCATGCCTCGCGGACCTGCGCCGCATCCTGGCCGGCGAGCCCCTGCCGCGGCCCCGCCACCACTCGGACCAGCCCGGGCTCGCCCACTTCGATCTGGTGGTGCCCGTGCCGGGCGACGGAGAGGAAGGCCCGCTCGGGCTGGTCTTCCTGAGCGTCTCCGACACCGTGGTGAGGACCGTGCTGCGCGGCTTCGGAGAGGAGCAGCGCCGTATCCGGGTGCTGCTCCCGGACGGGCACTTGGTCTCGGAGCTCGGCACGGCGTCCGAGGGCGAGATCCGCGAGGTGAGCAGCCTGGTGCCGGGGACAGGCTGGCGCGTGGTGGTGGAGCAGTCGCCCAGGCCCCTGGGGCTCCCCGCGGGGACCCTGGGGGCGACCGTGGGCGCGGCGGCGCTGGCCGTGGCGCTGGTGCTGGTGCTGAGCGCCTGGACCGCACGCCGCTTCCACGGCGAGCTGCGCTCGGTGGAACGGATGCTGCGGGACGTGCTCGACCGGCGCTTTTCCGCCACCGACTGGCGCCCGCGCCTGCAGGAGACCAGCCGCATCCTGCCCGCCATCGCCGAGCTCGCCGCGCGCCTGGAGAAGGAGCGCCAGCGGCTGGCCGAGGAGAGCCTCACCGACGAGCTCACGGCGCTGCCCAACCGCCGCCACTTCAACCGCGAGCTGGTGCGCGCGCTGGAGATGGCCGAGCGCGGCGCGGTGGTGTGCGTGGGCATGATCGACCTCGACGGCCTCAAGCGGGTCAACGACACCCACGGCCACGAGGCCGGCGACCGCCTGCTCAGGCGCTTCGCCGAGACGCTCGATGCGCAGCTGCGCCGCACCGACTTCGTCGGCCGCCTCGGCGGCGACGAGTTCGGCGTCATCCTCTACGGAGCGAGCGCGGAGAACGCCGTGCGCTTCATGGACCGCCTGCGCCGGGTCTGGCGCGAGCGCCTCGCGGGCGATCCCGAGCTGGCCGAGCTCGCCTGCACCCTGAGCTGCGGGCTCGCCTTCGTGCCCCTGGAGGAGGCCTGCTCGCGGGTGGAGGTGCTGCGCCGCGCCGACCGTGCCCTGTACGAGGCCAAGGCGCGCGGGCGAGACCAGGTGGTGGTGGACGAGCCGGCCTGAGGGGCGGGCGCGTGGGCGCCGGCGAGAGCACCCTCGTGGGGGTGTGCGGCTTCCCGGAGGCGCGCGCGCGGCTCTACCGCGACCTCGCCCGGCTCGCCCGCCTGGCCACGCAGGGGCGCACGTGGGTGCTGTTCGACAACCTCTCCATGGCCCAGGATGCCCGCCGCCTGCGCCGGCTGCTGCGCGGGCACGCGAGCGGCGGTTGACGGGCGGCCGCGGCGGGCTATCCTCCTCGCAGAAACTGATAAATATCAGAACGGCCGCCGGAGGCCGGAGGAGGTCGAGCCATGGTCCTGCAGCACGTCGTGGGCCTGCTGGTCCACCCCCGCCGCGAGTGGGAGGCGATCCGCCGCGAGCCCTGCACGGTGAGCGGCTGCTATCTCAGGCACGTCATGCCGCTGGCGGCGATCCCGCCCGTCAGCGCCTATGTGGGCGCCACCCAGGTCGGATGGAGCGTGGCCGGGGAAGACCCGGTGCGCCTGACGGCGGCGAGCGCCCTGCCCCTGGCGGTGGCCTTCTACCTGGCGCTGCTCGCGGGGGTCTACGTCATGGGGCGGGCCATCCACTGGATGGCGGGCACCTACGGCGCCAGGGTCGAGCCGGGTCCCTGCGTGGTGCTGGCGGCCTACACGGCCGTGCCCCTGTTCCTCGCCGGCATCGCGGCCCTGTGGCCGCAGCCCTGGCTCATGATGCTCGTGGGGCTGGCCGCGGTGGGCTACGCGGTCTACCTGTTCTACACGGGTGTGCCCGTGATGATGGGCATCGGCCGCGAGCAGGGCTTCCTGCTGGCGAGCGCCGCCCTCACCGTGGGCCTCGTGCTGCTCGTCGGGATGCTGGCGGCGACCGCGCTGCTGTGGGGCTCCGGCCTCATGCCCGTCTACACGGGCTGAGCCGGCGTCCGCGGCGCCCCGCCGTTCGAGCACCCTCACGGCGCTCGCCCGCGGGCCGGGGGGGCCGTGCGCCTTCACCTCCCCGCGCCGGCGGCGGCGAAGCCCCCGAGGGTGCCTCAGCCCTCCTCCGCATCTCCGGGGGGCGTGATCCCCCGCGCGGCGAGGCGCCGACGGCCGGCGCGGCTCAGCCGCGCCTTGGCAGGGTCGCTGAAGACGAAGCGGCCGTGCAGCACGCAGCCCTTCATGCCGGGATCGCAGCGCCGGCCCGGCACCCGCTGGCACCGGCCGTCGGCCTCGTGCGGGCAGCCCCACGCGCCCATGCGATGTCCCCTCCCCGCTCGGATCCGGTGGTCGTCCAGACGTCAGCGGAACA
>JALSJE010000069.1 GCA_026989495.1 Gammaproteobacteria bacterium
TGCTGCGGCAATTCCTCTGGCTCGGCTGGCGGCGGTGCAGGCAGGGGGGCGTGACATGCGGTGTGGTCGAGGGGGCGCAGCGCGGACCGCGGAAGTATGATAAGTTCGCGCGCCAGCGATTGGCAGGAGTGTTCTTCGTGGCCCGCATCCTCGGCATCGATCCCGGCTCGCGCGTGACCGGCTACGGCGTGATCGAGGCGGGCCCGGTCGGCGCCGTGCACGTGGCGAGCGGCAGCATCCGCGCCGAGGGGGCAAGCCTGCCGGAGCGCATCGGGGCCATCTTCCGGGCGCTGAGCGCGGTGGTGGCCGAGCACGCCCCGGAGGAGGTGGCAGTGGAGGCGGTCTTCGTCCACCGCAACCCGGACTCCGCCCTCAAGCTCGGCCAGGCCCGCGGCGCGGCGCTGTGCGCGGCCCTGGGGGCGGGGCTGCCCGTGGCCGAGTACAACCCGCGCGAGGTCAAGCGCGCACTCGTCGGCAACGGCGCCGCCGCCAAGGTCCAGGTGCAGCACATGGTGCGGGTGCTGCTCGGCCTGCGCGAGGGACTGGAGCCCGACGCCGCCGATGCCCTGGCCGTCGCCATCTGCCACCATCATATCCGCGCCACGCTCGCGCGCGCCCCGCTCGCGCGCCGGCGCCGCGGCGGCCGGAGGGGCTGGCGGTGATCGGGCGCCTGCGCGGCCTCGTGGCCGAGAAGCGCCCGCCCCACCTGCTGCTGGACGTGGGCGGCGTGGGCTACGAGCTCGAGGCCCCCATGTCCACCTTCTACCGCCTGCCTCCGGTGGGGGAGGAGGCCGTTCTGCTCACCCACCTGGTGGTGCGCGAGGACGCCCACCAGCTCTACGGCTTCGCCACCGCCGCCGAGCGTGACCTCTTCCGCGACCTCATCCGCATCAACGGCGTAGGCGCCAAGATGGCGCTCGCCATCCTCTCCGGCATCAGCGTGGAGGCCTTCGCGCGCTGCGTGCACGACGGCGATGCGGCGGCGCTGGTGCGGCTGCCCGGCATCGGGCGCAAGACCGCCGAGCGGCTCATCGTCGAGATGCGCGACCGGGTGGGACGCCCCGGGGAGGCCGCCGAGGCCGGCGCCGCGGCCACCGGCGTCTGCGCGCCCGTCCCGGGCGATCCCGTGGCGGACGCGGTGAGCGCCCTCGTCGCCCTGGGCTACCGCCCCGCCGAGGCCACCCGCATGGTGGAAGCGGTGGACACCAAGGGGCTTGCCAGCGAGGAGATCATCCGCCGCGCCCTCCAGGCCGTGCTCCGCCGCTGAGCGCCCCTGGGGTACACTTCAGGCCATGCCCGAGCGCGTGATCGCCCCCCAGGCGGCCCCCGAGGACGAGGCCCTCGACCGCAGCGTGCGGCCCCGGAGCCTGGACGAGTACATCGGCCAGGCCCCGGTGCGCGAGCAGATGGCAATCTTCATCGAGGCCGCCCGCGCCCGCGGCGAGGCCCTGGACCACGTGCTCATCTTCGGCCCGCCCGGGCTGGGCAAGACCACGCTCGCCCACGTCGTCGCCAACGAGCTCGGAGTCGGCCTGCGCCAGACCGCAGGTCCCGTGCTGGAGCGCCCGGGCGACCTGGTGGCGCTGCTCACCAACCTGGAGCCGCGCGACGTGCTCTTCGTGGACGAGATCCACCGGCTCAGCCCCGTGGTCGAGGAGGTGCTCTACCCGGCCATGGAGGACTTCCAGGTGGACATCGTCATCGGCGAGGGGCCGGCGGCGCGCTCCATCAAGCTGGATCTGCCGCCCTTCACCCTGGTGGGCGCCACCACGCGGGCGGGGCTGCTCACCTCGCCCCTGCGTGACCGCTTCGGGATCGTGCAGCGGCTCGACTACTACGGGGTGGACGACCTCACCCGCATCGTCACGCGCTCGGCGCGCATCCTGGGCGTGGCGGTCGAGCCCGATGGCGCGCGCGAGATCGCCCGCCGCGCACGCGGCACCCCGCGCGTGGCGAACCGGCTGCTGCGCCGGGTGCGCGACTACGCCCAGGTGCGGGGCGACGGCCGCATCACCGCCGCCATGGCCGACGAGGCGCTGCGGATGCTGGCGGTGGACGCGCAGGGCTTCGACCAGCTCGACCGAAGGCTGCTGCGCACCATCATCGAGCGGTTCGACGGCGGCCCCGTGGGCATCGACAGCCTCGCCGCGGCCGTGGGCGAGGCCCGCGACACCATCGAGGACGTGCTCGAGCCCTACCTCATCCAGCAGGGCTTCCTGGCTCGCACCGCCCGCGGGCGCGTGGCCACGCGCCGCGCCTACGAGCACCTCGGCCTGCCTCCGCCGCCGCGGCCCGAGGCGCCGCCGGACCTCTTCACCTGAGGCCGCAGGACGCAGGGAGGCGTCATGGGCATCGGCCGCGCCCGTCCCCGCTCCATCCCGGCGCTGCTGCTCTACGGCTTCGCCGCCGTGGGCCTGCCCCTGATGGCGGCCCTGGGCTTCGCCGCCTACCAGGTCGAGCGCCTCGCCCACCAGAGCCGCCAGGCCGTCTACCAGGCCGTGCGCGTGGTGCAGGGCAGCCGGCAGCTGCGCGAGGAGCTCACCAGCATGGAGCGGGCCGCGCGCCAGTACCTGGTCCTGCGCGACCCGGCCCTGCTCGGCGCCTGGCGCGAGGCCCGCGGCCGGCTGCGCGCGGCCGCCGGCGAGCTCGGCCGCCTGCTGCCGCCCACCGACCGGGAGCG
Organism: Gammaproteobacteria bacterium; assembly: GCA_026989495.1. Classification (GTDB taxonomy): domain Bacteria; phylum Pseudomonadota; class Gammaproteobacteria; order S144-34; family S144-34; genus S144-34. The sequence continues at coordinate 2,681 of JALSJE010000069.1, forward strand.
CATGCTCGATCCCCTGCTCGCCGACGAGGCGGCGCTCGCCGAGGCGCTCGCCGCAGGGGGCGCAGGACTCAGCGAGGCCACCGTGGCGCAGCGCTTCGCGGCGCTCGACCGCCTCGCCGGCGCGCTCCTGGAGGCGGGCCACCGGCTCGTGGACCGCGAGACGGCCGCCCTCAGCGCCGCGGCCGAGGACACGCGGCGGCTGCTGTTCCTGCTCGCCGTCTCGCTGGTCCCCCTGTCGCTCGCCTCCGCGGCCGTGTTCGCCTGGCTGATCCTGCGCCCGGTGCGGGCGCTGGAGCGGGCCATCCACCGCCTGGGCGAGGGGGGCTTCGACGCCCCGGTGGCCGTCACGGGGCCCGAGGACATCCAGCGCCTGGGCGAGCGCCTCGAGTGGCTGCGCCGGCGCCTGCTGGAGCTGGAGGCGGCCAAGGCCCGCTTCCTGGGCCACCTCTCCCACGAGCTCAAGACCCCGCTGGCCACCGTGCGCGAGGCGGGCGAGCTCCTCCACGACCAGGTGGTGGGGCCGCTCAATCCGCGCCAGGCCGAGATCGTGGAGATCCTGCGCACGAGCTGCCGCGAGCTGCAGCGCGCCATCGAGAACCTGCTGAGCTTCGCCACGGCCGACCCCCGCCGCAGGGTGCTGCGGCGCGAGCCCGTGGCCCTGGACGCGGTGGTGCGCGCGGTGGTGGCCAACCACAAGCCCCTGCTGCTCGGCCGCGGGCTGGAGGTCGAGGCCGGGCTCGATCCCGTGCGCCTGATGGGCGATCCCGAGCGGCTGCGGGCGGCAGTGGACAATCTGATCTCGAACGCGGTCAAGTTCAGCCCCCGCGGCGGGCGGATCGGCATCCGCCTCGAGCGGGACGAGGCCGAGGGTGTGGCGAGGCTGCACGTGATGGATTCCGGGCCCGGGATCCCGCCCCACGAGCGCGAGCGCGTCTTCGATCCCTTCTACCGGGGGGGCATCCGCGCGGAGGGCTTCCTCAGGGGCTCGGGGCTGGGGCTGTCCATCGTGCGCGAGTGCGCCGAGGCCCACGGCGGGCGCGCCGAGGTGCTCGACAGCCCTACGGGTGCGCACCTGTGCCTCACCTTGCCGCTCGCGCCCGGGCAGACAGCGGGCACCGAGGCTCAGGCTGCGCCGCGGCCCGAGGAAGGGACGCGCTGTGCGGGTTGAGCGCCTCGGGCCGGTGCTGGTCGCGCTGCTGCTGGCCGGCTGCCATGCTGCCGGCCCGCAGCCCCGTCACGTGGCCGGTGGGCAGGCCGGACCGGTGGCAGAGTCCGCGGTACCGCCGACCGACGAGGCCACGGGTGCGCGGACCCTGGCCCTGCTCGCCTGGATGGAGACGGTGCGGGCGCTGGGGCCTCAGGCGCGCGCGCGGCTGGCAGGTGAGCTGCGGGTGCGCACCGAGCCGGGCCGCTGCAGCGCCGAGCGCGTGCGCCTGGCGGCGCTGGAGCTGGCCGCGGGCGCCGAGGAGCGTGCGCGGCGGACGCTCGCGACCTGCCTCGCAGGCGGCGGGACGGACGCGGGTGTCCGGCTGGTGGCGCAGGCCCTCGCGGAGCTCGCCGATGCCCGCGCGGCGGCCGGGCGGGCGCAGGCCCGGCTGGAACGGCTGGAGGCCAGGGTCCGCGAGCTGGAGCGTCAGCTCGAGGCCCTCAAGGCCATCGAGCGCAGCATCCGCGCACGCGGCCGCGCCAACGGCGCGGCCGGGGAGGTGGAGAAGGATGGCACGGAGACGCGTCCTGCTCGTCGATGACGACCGCGACCTGCTGCGGCTGCTCGCCCTGCGGCTCGAGGCCGCAGGCTACGAGGTGGCCACGGCCGAGAGCGGGGAGGCGGCGCTCGGCTGGCTCGCCAGCGACCGTCCCGACGTCATCATCACCGACCTGCGCATGGACGGGATGGACGGCATGCGCCTGTTCGAGGCCGTGCGCGCCCGGGACGCGACGCTCCCGGTCATCATCCTCACCGCGCACGGCTCCATCCCGGAGGCGGTGGAAGCCACGCGCAAGGGGGTCTTCGGCTTCCTCACCAAGCCCTTCGACAGCGCCGAGCTCCTGCGCGAGGTCGAGCGCGCCGTGGGGCTCGCAGGCGGCCCTGCCGCCGAGGCGGACGGTGCCAAGGAGGCCTGGCGCGAGGGCATCGTCACCGCCAGCCCCGCGATGGAGGCGCTGCTGCGCCGGGCGCGGCTGGTGGCGCAGAGCGAGGCGAGCGTGCTCATCCGCGGCGAGAGCGGCACGGGCAAGGAGCTGCTCGCGCGCGCCATCCACCGTGCCAGCCCGCGCGCCGGGCGGGCCTTCGTGGCGGTCAACTGCGGGGCCATCCCGGAGGCGCTGCTCGAATCGGAGCTTTTCGGCCACCGGCGCGGGGCCTTCACCGGCGCCACCCAGGACCACGAGGGCCTGTTCCAGGCCGCCGACGGGGGCACCGTCTTCCTCGACGAGATCGGCGACATGCCGCTCGCGCTCCAGGTCAAGCTCCTGCGGGTGCTCCAGGAGCGCCAGGTGCGCCCCGTGGGCGCGGTGCAGCCGGTGCCGGTCGACGTGCGCATCATCTCCGCCACCCACCGCGACCTGGAGGCGGAGGTCGCGGCCGGACGCTTCCGCGAGGACCTCTACTACCGCATCAACGTGGTGAGCCTCGAGCTGCCGCGGCTCGCCGAACGGCGCGAGGACATCCCGATGCTCGCCCGCCACTTCCTGCGCCAGCTCGCCGAGCGCTACGGCCGGCGTGTGCGGGACTTCTCGCCCGAGGCCATGGCCGCGCTCACGGTCGCCGCCTGGCCCGGCAACGTCCGCCAGCTCTACAACGTTGTCGAGCAGGTGGTCACCCTCGGCACCGGCCCCATCGTGCCCGAGAGCCTGGTGCGCGAGGCCCTGCGCGAGGCACCGCGCGCCATACCTTCCTTCGCCGAGGCCCGCCGCGAGTTCGAGCGGGGCTATCTCGCCCAAGTGCTGCGCATGACCGGAGGCAACGTCAGCCAGGCGGCCCGCATCGCCGGCCGCAACCGAACCGAGTTCTACAAGCTGCTGCGGCGCTGCGGGCTCGATCCGGCCCGCTTCAAGCCCGGCCGGGCGCGGGAGCGGCGCGGCGCCTGAAGGCCACCGTCGGCCCCTGGCGACGCCTGCGGCCAGCCGGGCCGGGGGACGCGGTCGCCCGACATGGCCCTGCTGGTGCAACCGCCTGTACGGGCGACGGATTTTCGTCCTGGCACGCACCTTGCCCGTTTGCGGGCGACCACGGCCCGTGGTCGGGCGCGGCAGGAGCCGCGCGAGTGGAGTCGTGTACGGAAGCTGAAGGAGTGCATGCCGTGAGAAAGCTCGTCAGTGTATTCCTCTTCGCCGCATCGGGTGCCGCGCTGGCGGCGGCGATGACCGCCATGCCCTTCAAGAGCGTCGATGCCGACCGGGACGGCTACATCTCGGCCGAGGAGGCCAAGGCCATCGAGGGACTGGCCGCCCGCTTCGAGCAGGCCGACACCAACAGGGACGGCAAGCTCGACCAGGCCGAGTACGAGGCCATCACCGCCGCCGCCGAGAGCGCGGGCCAGCAGCGCTAGGCGCGCGGAGCACGGTCCTTTCCGTCGTTTTCTCCGTTCTCCCCCGTCCCGCAGGTCCCGTCGGGGCCGCGGGGCATCCCCCCAAGGGCCCCGCAAGGGGCCCTCTTTTTTGGCTATTCAGCCCTTTTCGTGGGTGCCTCGATTCGGATGGGCGCCGCCGGTGGGGCGTGTGCGCCTGAGACGGTCGTGGGCCGGTGTGGCGCCGGGGGCCACGAAGAGGCGCCGCTTCGCAAACCTTGCAGGCCGCATCCGGGCCGGCCAGCACTGCCCCACCGCCCACACGACCGCTTCAACTCCGTCCCCAGGGGGGTCAAGACACCGTTCCCCTTCCCCCCGTGGGGCCGGCTGGAAGCCGGCCCCACGGGGGGAAGGGATGACGGGCAGCGGCTGGAAGCCGGCTTCACAGGGGAAGGGATGAGGTCGGGCCCCACCGCCCCGAAATCGCCATAAAGCTGAGTCTGTCTCCGTAGGGCGACACCGTATGTCATTGTCATCAAAGCGAGCACGGAGACAGTCCGGCAGATGCGTCTCCGAACGGCGACAGTTCGAGGGATTCATCGTGTCCGTCGTCCAGGCTCGCCGGCGGCAAGCGGCTGAAGCTGGGGTGAGCTTGACGAATGGCATCGCTCTTGCTGTTGCCGAAGAGGCCGCCCTTCGCGGTCCGGCCACGCGCGCGCCGCGTGGCTGCGGCAGACGAACGCAAAGGCGCGACGGCGCCGGAGGAGAGCGAGAACCATGAAGCACGCACAGAGCAAGCAGGCATCCTTCACGCGCACCCTGCCGGTGGCCGCCGCCCTCGCGGCGCTCGGGCTCGGCATCCTGGCCGGCTGTGAGCGCCAGCAGGGCGCGGGCTCCAGCTCGGGCACTCCGGCCCCTGCCGCCTCGGCGCCCGCCGGCCAGGCGGCGGCGCAGCCCGACCGGGCGACGGCCGCCGGGGAGCAGACCGCGGCCCAGGCAGAGGGCGCGGCTGATGGCGCTGCGGCGGCGCAGCCGATGGGCGCGGAGCCGGACGCCGGCGCCTCGCCGCAGGTGGCCGGCACCCTGGAGCGGGCCGTGCCGCCTTCCCAGGATGCGCCCGCCGCGGCGGAGGACGCCGCGGCCACGACGGTGCCTGCCCAGTGAGGGCGCCCGCCGGGGTCGAGCGGGTCTTCGACGTGCGTCAGGGATCGGACCAGGGCCAGGGAGGGCCCGCCATTCCCTTCCGTCTTCCGGGCAGAAGCAGAAGGTGGCGCGGCGGCGCGGTTGCAGGCACCGACGCGCTTCTTCAGAATGGGCGCGGCCTCCACGGGCCCTGCCGCCCCTGATGCCCGCAAGCGTGTCGTGACGGAATTCCGCTGGCCGGTGCGAGTCTATTACGAGGATACGGACGCCGGCGGCGTGGTCTACCATGCGGGCTACCTCCGGTTCATGGAGCGGGCGCGCACGGAATGGATGCGTTCCCGCGGCTTCGACCAGAGCGTGCTGCGGGAGCGCCACGGCGTGCTCTTCGTCGTGCGGCGCATGGAGGTGGATTTCCTGAGCCCTGCGCGGCTGGACGACACCCTGTCGGTGTCGGCGCGCCTGGAGCGCCTGCGTCCGGCGCGCATCCTGCTGCGCCAGGAGATCAGCCGCGCCGGTGCGGCGGCGGGCGAGGCCCTCTGCGGCGCGCGGGTGGAGGTCGCCTGCCTGGACGCGGCCACGCGCAGGCCGCGCCGCATCCCGGCCGCGGTCACCGCAGCCCTCGCCGATGAGCGCTGACCTCTCCATCGTCACCCTGATCCTGGGCGCCAGCCCCGTGGTGCAGCTCGTGATGCTGCTCCTGCTCGCCGCCTCGGTCGCCTCCTGGACCGTCATCATCCGCAAGTGGAGCGTGCTGCGGGCGGCGCGCCGCCAGGCGGACGCCTTCGAGGAGCGGTTCTGGTCCGGCGGCGACCTGGGCGCGCTCTACCGGCAGCTCACGACGCGCCCGGGCGAGAGCACGGGCATGGCCGGCATCTTCGAGGCGGGCTTCCGGGAGTTCGCGCGCCTGCGCGGCCAGGGCGCCGGGCCGCGCGCCGTGATGGACGGGGCGCACCGGGCCATGCGCGTGGTGCTGGCGCGCGAGGTGGACGCGCTGGAGACGCACCTGCCCTTCCTCGCCACGGTCGGCTCCACCAGCCCCTATGTCGGCCTGTTCGGCACGGTATGGGGCATCATGAACAGCTTCCGCGCCCTGGGCGCGATGCACCAGCAGGCCACCCTCGCGCTGGTCGCCCCCGGCATCGCAGAGGCGCTGGTGGCCACCGCCATGGGCCTGTTCGCGGCGATCCCGGCCGTGATCGCCTACAACCGCTATGCGAGCGAGGTCGAGCGCCTGGTCAACCGCTACGACACCTTCCTCGAGGAGTTCTCGACGCTGCTCGCGCGCGAGGCCCACGGCGGGCGCGGGGCGCGTGGCGTGCAGGTCGCGCCGGCGGGGGAGGAGGCCTGAGCGGTGGCGATGCGGCGGCGCAGGCTCATGGCCGAGATCAATGTGGTGCCCTACATCGATGTCATGCTGGTGCTGCTGGTGATCTTCATGGTCACCGCCCCGCTCCTGCAGGAGGGCGTCTCGGTGAGCCTGCCGCGCGCGGCGAGCCGCCCGCTCCCGGCGCAGGCCGCCGAGCCCGTGGTGGTGACGGTGGACGCCAAGGGCAGGCTGTACCTCAACGTGAGCGAGCGCCCCCGTGCGCCGATCGAGCCGCGTCGCCTGATGGCGCGCGTGGCCGCGGTGCTGCGCCGCAGGCCCGAGACGCCCGTGCTGGTGCGCGGCGACCGCGAGGCGCGCTACGAGGACGTGGTCAGGGCCATGGGCCTGCTGCAGGCGGCCGGGGCCGGGAAGGTGGGCCTGGTGACGCGGCCGCCGCCGACGCGATGAGGCGGGCGAGCGGGATCGGCACGCCGCAGGCGCTGGTCCTCTCGCTGCTGCTCCACGCGGGGCTGCTGGCGCTGCTCGTGGTGAGCCTGCGCTGGGGTGCGCCGACGCCGGGGCCGGCTCCCGCGGCCGCGCCCGTGATCGAGGCACACGCGGTGAGCGAGGCCGAGGTCCGGCGCGAGCTCGAGCGGCTGGCCGAGCGCGAGCGTCGCCGCAGGGCGCAGGCCGAGGCCGAGCGCCGGAGGCTGGAGCGGCTGCGGCGCGAGCGCGAGCGCGCGGAGCGGGAGCGCCGTCGGCTCGCCGCGATCGAGCGCCGGCGCCGCGAGGAGGCCGCCCGTCTCGAGCGGCTGCGCAAGGCGCGCGAGGCCGAGGAACGGCGGCTGAAGGCGCTCGTGGAGCAGCGGCGCAAGGCCGAGGCGGAGCGGCGTCGTCGGGCCGAGGAGGCGCGCCGCAGGGCGGAGGAAGCGCGCCGGAAGGCCGAGGCGGAACGCCGCCGCCGGGAGGAGGCGGAGCGGCGGCGCAGAGCCGAGGAGGCCCGGCGGAAGGCGGAGGCGGAGCGGCGCCGGCGGGAGGAGGAGGCACGGCGTCGCGCCGAGGCCGAACGCGAGCTGCGCGAGCGGCTGGAGGCGGAGGCGAGGGCCCGGGCGCGCGAGCTCGCGGCCCTGCGGGCACGCTACGAGGCGCTGATCCGGCAGAAGGTCCAGCGCCACTGGATCAAGCCGCCGGGTGCCCGCCGGGGGGAGAGCTGCCGTGTGCGGGTCTCCCAGACGCCCGGCGGGGAGGTGCTGACGGTGCGGGTGCTCGCCTGCACGGGCGGCCCGGCCCTGCGGCGCTCGGTGGAGGCGGCGGTCTACAGGGCCTCGCCCCTGCCGCGCCCGCCCGACCCCGAGCTCTACGAGCGCGAGATCGAGTTCACCTTCAGGGTGGAGGAATGAGCGGCGTGCGAGGCTGGACCGGGAAATGGCTTGCGGTGGGGGCGCTCCTGTGGGCGCTGCCGGCCGCGGCGGTGCTGCGCATCGAGATCACCCAGGGGGTGGAGGGCGCCTTCCCGATCGCGGTGGTGCCTTTCGCGTGGCAGGGGCCGGGTGCAGGGCCACCGGAGGACGTGGGCGCCATCGTCGCGCGCGACCTCCGCCTTTCCGGACGCTTCAGCCTGCTGCCGGCGGCGGACATGCCGGGCCGGCCGCACCACGCCGACCAGGTGGCCTTCCCGGCCTGGCGCGCGGTGGGCGTGGACGCGGTGGTGGTCGGACGCCTCAAGGCCCTCGGTCCCGACGCCTATGCGGTGCAGTTCCAGCTCCTCGACGTCTACCAGCGCCGCCAGCTCATCGGCTACAGCATCCCGGCGCGGCGCGGCCAGCTCCGCCGCGTGGCCCACCGCATCGCCGACCTGATCTACGAGAAGCTCACGGGCGAGCGCGGCGCCTTCGACACCCGGGTGGCCTACGTCTCGGTGGTGCGCGGCGCCGACGGCGCGAAGGTCTACCGGCTGGTGGTGGCCGACTCCGACGGGGCCCGCCCGCGCACCATCGTCACCTCGCGCTCGCCGCTGCTCTCGCCGGCCTGGTCGCCGGACGGGCGCGAGATCGCCTACGTCTCCTTCGAGAGCGGTCGGCCCCAGGTCTTCGTGCAGACGCTGGCCACGGGCGCGCGGCGCGTGGTGGCCTCGTTCCCGGGCCTCAACGGCGCGCCGGCCTGGTCGCCGGACGGGCGGCGGCTGGCGCTTGCGCTCTCGCGCGACGGCAACCCCGAGATCTACGTCCTGGAACTCGCCTCCGGGACGCTGCGGCGCCTGACGCGCGATCCCGCCATCGACACCGAGCCCGCCTGGGCGCCGGACGGGCGCTGGATCGCCTTCACCTCCGACCGCGGCGGCAGCCCGCAGATATACCGGGTGCCCGCGGACGGGGGACGCGTGGAGCGGCTCACCTTCGAGGGGGGCTACAACGCGCGTGCGGTGTACGCGCCGGACGGGCGCAGCATCGCGCTCGTGCACGGCGCGCGCGGGCGCTACCGCATCGCCGTGCTCGAGCTTGCCTCGGGGACGCTCCAGGTGCTGACCGACGGGCGGCTCGACGAGTCGCCCAGCTTCGCCCCCAACGGACGGATGATCCTCTACGCGACCCGCGGGCCCGGCGGCCGCGGCGTGCTGGCGGCGGTCTCGGCCGACGGCCGGGTGCGCCAGCGGCTGGTGCTGCAGGAGGGGGAGGTGCGTGAGCCGGCGTGGGGACCGTTCCGGCCCCGCCCCTGAGGCCGGCGATCCGATGGGGGCCCACCGGGACCAACCGTTCACGAAGCTGAGGGAGAGAGGCCCATGCGCACGACGACACGCTGGACGATGCTGGTGCTGGTGGCCGCCCTGGCGGCCGGTTGCGGCACGCTGGGCGGCAAGCCCTCGCCGGAGCAGGCGCCGCCCGTGGAGGAGCGCGGCGCGGAGGCCGCAGCACCCGCCGGCGAGGCGGGCGCGCAGCAGCCGCCGGGCGCCGAGGCCCGGGGTGTGGCCGGCGAGGGCGCCCTGCCCCTGGATCCGCTCAAGGATCCGGCGAGCCCGCTGGCGCAGCGCACCATCTACTTCGATTTCGACAGCAGCGTGGTCAAGCCGGAGTTCCAGGACATGCTCAAGGCCCACGCGGCCTACCTCGTGGACCACCCGGGGCGGCGTCTGATCCTGGAGGGCCACACGGACGAGCGTGGCACCCGCGAGTACAATCTGGGCCTGGGCGAGCGGCGGGCGCTCGCGGTCAAGCGCGCCCTGGTGCTGCTCGGGGTGCCGGCCGAGCGCATCGAGACCGTGAGCTACGGCGAGGAGCGGCCCGCCGCCGAGGGCCACGACGAGAGCGCCTGGCGGCTGAACCGGCGGGTCGAGCTGGTCTATCCGGAGGGCTGAGACAGTGCGGAGCAGGCATGCGGGCTGGGGGCTCGTCCTGACGCTCGCGGCGGGGCTGGCGCAGGCGGCCGCCCCGGGAGGCGGGACCGCCCCGCCCGGCGAGCTGGAGCGCCGGCTGGCGCGGCTCGAGCGTATGGTGGCTGCCCAGCCGCTGCTGGAGCTGATGGGCCGCCTCGACCGCCTGGATGAGTCGGTGCGCGCCCTGCGGGGCGAGATCGAGACCCTGCGCCACGAGCTCGAGGCCTTGCGCCGGCGCCAGCGCGAGCTCTACCTCGATACCGACCGCCGGCTGCGCGATCTGGAGGCGGCCGCGCCCGCGCTCGCCGCCGCCCCGGCTGCAGGGCAGGCGCCAGCGCCAGGCGTGGCCGGCGAGCCCCGGCGGCCTGACTCGAAGACGTCGGCCGCCGCGGCCAGCGGAGGCAGGCCCCCGGCCCCGGCGCCCGCCAGGGCCCCGGTGGACGAGGCCGCGGCCCGCAAGGCCTACGGCGTGGCCTTCCGCCTGCTGCGCGAGGGGCGCTACGAGGCCGCCGCCAAGGCCTTCCGGGACTTCCTGGCGCGCTTCCCGGCCAGCGAGTACGCCGACAACGCCCAGTACTGGCTGGGCGAGGCCTATTACGTCTCGCGCCGCTTCCAGGAGGCGCTCGCTGCCTTCCAGGCCGTGGTGGAACGCTACCCCGGCTCGCCCAAGGTCGCGGATGCGCTCCTCAAGATCGGCTACGTGCACTACGAGCTGCGCCAGTGGGACGAGGCCCGCAAGGCCCTGGAGGCGGTGCAGCGGCGCTTCCCGGGCTCGAGCGCGGCGCGCCTGGCCGCCCGCAGGCTGGAGCGCATGCGCAAGGAGGGCCATTGAGCGGCGGTCCTCCCCCCGCCGGCGCCCGTCCGGTTAGCATGGTGACAGCCCGGCCGGTGCCGGGCCGGAGCTGAGCATGAATCGAGGCCGATCGAGCGCCGCCGCTGCCGGGCCCGGGCCGCAGGAAGCGGCCGAACCCGCCCGCGTGCGCGTGACCGAGATCTTCCTCTCCATCCAGGGCGAGTCCCTCACCCAGGGGCTGCCCACCGCCTTCGTGCGCTTGACGGGCTGCCCGCTGCGCTGCCGCTATTGCGACACCGACTACGCCTTCACCGGCGGGCGCTGGATGGACGTCGGGGCCGTGGTGGACGAAGTGGGGGCCCTGGGCGTGCGGTGGGTGACCGTCACGGGCGGGGAGCCCCTGGCCCAGCCCGGTTGCCTGCCGCTGCTCTCACGCCTGTGCGACGCCGGCCACGAGGTCTCGCTCGAGACGAGCGGGGCCCTGGACGTGGCTTCCGTGGACCCGCGGGTGGTCAAGGTCATGGACGTCAAGACGCCCGGCTCCGGCGAGGCCGGCCGCAACCGCTGGGAGAACCTGGACCATCTCGGGCCCCGGGACCAGATCAAGCTGGTCGTCTGCGACCGGGCCGACTACGAGTGGGCCCGCGAGGTGATCCGCTCGCGGCGCCTGGCCGAGCGCTGGCCGGTGCTGCTCTCGCCCAGCCACGGCCAGCTCGACCCGCGCGAGCTGGCCGAGTGGATCCTGGCCGACCGGCTGCCCGTGCGGCTGCAGGTCCAGCTCCACAAGCTCCTGTGGGGTGACGTCCCCGGACGCTGAGGCCACGATGGCGGACGCGCGCAGGGCGGTGGTGCTGCTCTCGGGCGGCCTGGACTCGGCCACGGCGCTGGCCGTGGCCCGCGCCGATGGCTTCGAATGCCATGCGCTGAGCGTGGCCTACGGCCAGCGCCACGGGGCGGAGCTGGACGCCGCGGCGCGGGTGGCACGGCACCTGGGCGCGGCCTCGCACAAGGTGGTGCGGGTCGAGCTGGAGGCCATCGGCGGCTCGGCGCTCACCGACCCCGCCATCCCGGTGCCCGAGGCGCCCGCGCCCGGCATTCCCGTCACCTACGTCCCGGCCCGCAACACCCTGCTGCTGGCCCTGGCCCTGGGCTGGGCCGAGGTCCTGGGAGCCTGGGACATCTACGTGGGCGTCAACGCCGTGGACTTCTCCGGCTATCCGGATTGCCGCCCGGCCTTCGTCGAGGCCTTCGAGGCGCTCGCCAACGTGGCCACCAAGGCGGCGGTGGAGGGGCGGGGCCGCTTCCGCATCCACGCCCCGCTCATCGAGCTCGGCAAGGCCGAGATCATCCGCCTGGGCGCACGCCTGGGCGTGGACTACGGGCTCACCGTCTCCTGCTACCAGGCCGATGCCGGGGGACGCGCCTGCGGGCGCTGCGACGCCTGCCGGCTGCGTCGGGAGGGTTTCGCCGCCGCGGGCGTCCCGGACCCGACGCCCTACCGCGATCCGGCCTGACCTGGACCTGGCTCCAGCCCTTGCTGTCGCGCCGGGGAGCCGGCGCACGGGCCGCCCGCGCATGACCCCGCCTCCCTCGGGCGAGGTGGCTCCCTTCGGCGACAGCGGAATATAATCCGCTCGGCCGAATCTAAGAGATATGACCCCTGCGCCTGCGGGGCAGGGGCGCGGGTGCCGCCGGGCGGGCGCGGGGCGCCAGGCGCCCGGAGCGTTGGGACAGCGAGCTGGGGGGAGTGGAGCCAACCATGGAGATCACGACCAAGATCCTGCTGCTCGGCTTCGTGATCGCCGCCGTCATGGGGGCGGTGGTCAACAAGACCAACTTCTGCACCATGGGCGCCGTGTCCGACTGGGTCAACATGGGCGACACCGGCCGCTTCCGCGCCTGGGTCTTCGCCATGGCCGTGGCCATCGCGGGGGTGCTGCTGATGCAGATCGCAGGCATCGTGGACGCGCGCCTGGCGGTCTCGGGCCAGGAGGCCTTCCCGCCCTACCGCACGCCCATGTTCGCCTGGCCGCGCTACGTCGTCGGCGGGCTGCTGTTCGGCATCGGCATGACGCTGGGCTCGGGCTGCGGCAACAAGACCCTGGTGCGCATCGGCGGCGGCAACATCAAGTCCGTCGTGGTGCTGCTCATGATGGGCTTCGGCGCCTACCTCATGATGTTCACGAATTTCATGGGGGTGGTGTTCCTTCCCTGGATGCAGCCGCTGTTCATCGACCTCTCCGCCTACGGCATCGGCAGCCAGGGCATCGGCGACCTCCTGGCCGGGCCCTTCGGCGCCGAAGCCGGCACCACGGTACGCTATGTGGCAGGCGCCCTGATCGTGCTCGCCCTGCTCGTGTGGGTGTTCCGTTCGGCCGACTTCCGCGGCCGCTTCGACAATCTCCTGGGCGGTGGCGTCGTGGGGCTCGCCGTGGCGGGCGGCTGGTACGTGACGGCCGGCCCCCTGGGGCGCACCTGGCTCGAGGAGGTCGAGTTCATGGACGAGCCGCCCCTGCACGCGGCGGCCCAGTCCTACACCTTCGTCTCCCCCAGTGGTGACCTCTACAACTGGGCGCTGTCGGGCTTCGGGCAGAGCCTCGTCAGCTTCGGGATGGCCGCCGCCGCGGGTGTGGTGGTCGGCTCGCTCGTCTGGGCCCTGGCCTCGCGCAGCTTCCGCATCGAGTGGTTCGTCAGCCTGCGCGACGCCGTCAACCACGTGGTGGGCGGGCTCCTGATGGGCATCGGTGGCGTGCTCGCCATGGGCTGCACCATCGGGCAGGGCGTGACCGGGATCTCCACGCTCGCAGTGGGCTCGGGCCTGGCCTTCGGCTCCATCGCCCTGGGCGCGGCGCTCACCATGAAGGTGCAGTACTACAAGATGGTCTACGAGGACGAGGCCACCTTCGGGAAGGCGCTGCTCACCGCCCTCGTGGACCTCAAGCTCCTGCCCAAGGGCATGCGGCGCCTGGAGGCCGTCTGAGGCGGCGTGGGCGGGCCTGCCGGGGGGGGCGGGTGTGGCACGGCACGCATCTCTCCCGCGCCGCCCGGCCCACGTCTCTTCCCGCAGCCAGAGGGCCGTTAGCTCAGCTGGTAGAGCAGCGGACTTTTAATCCGTCGGTCCCAGGTTCGAGTCCTGGACGGCCCACCATCCGCGTGTGAAGAAGACGCCTCGCGGCGCCGCCGTCAGGATGCGGTAACGTGGGCGATTGCGAACACCCTCCTGGCGCGGGCATTCCGGACCGCGTTCGGGGCAGAACGACGGCCTGATGCCGCGGCCGCTTTCACGGCCGTGGGTGCCGTAGCTCGGAGATGCGCATCCACCGCGGCGAGGCGGGGAGCCTGCATTCCCAGAAGATCCAGCCGTTGGTCTCGTAGCCGGTGACGGCCCTGGCGGCGGCTGAGGGCGAGGCGAATCGGGTGCCTCGATAGACGAGGGCGCCGTCCTCGACGACGGCCTCGTAGATCCGCCCGTGGTGGTGGGCGCGGAAAGGGGTGCCGTGCGGGAAGGTGACCCCTTGTACGTGCCAGGGCCTGCGGCGCAGCACCGCCCTGGCTGCTGGACCGGGGTCACCCGCGGGCCCTTCCGGTGACGGGACGGGGCTATCCGCCTCGGTCCCGGCAGGACGATGCAAAGGGGGCATCCCGAGGAGCTCGCGGATGACGTCGTTCTCGGTCATCTGCTCGGACCGGCGGCGGAGGGTGAGTTCCTTGAAGACCTCGAAGTCGATCTCGATCGTTACCACGGCCGTGCGCTCCTCTCCCGGGAAAGTGTGCCTCACCGCTGGATGCCAGGCCAGTCCGGACACGGTCCCGTCCGGCGACGGGGGTGGCCCAGGCCGGCCCGCAGCGGCTGCCTGGCCTGGTCCCCCGAAGGGAAGACGATGCCATCGCGCGGGGGATTACAGCGGCTCGTCCCCATCGGGGCCGCATTCAGGTCTCACGATCTGGGCTCTTTCCGTAGGCTGGAGTCGACGGTGGTACCACACCGAGCCTGTGGTGCGGCACCGCACGAGAGCGGGCGGTACCTGAGGCCCGGTGCGCCACTGCAGGGCCGCGTGTCGCCCTGTAGACGACCTGTAATCGAGTGAGGCCAGGAATAAATCGGCTGGAGACTCTGATCAATCCGCGCAGCGGATTGATCAGCGCGATAGTGCTTCGCGGTCCGTTTCTGTTTTTCGTTTATCGTCATGCACTTCCCTGTACATGGGCCGTCCCTGGCCGCGGGGAAGCTCTGAAAAATCGAATTTTTCAGATGGTATGGACGCCGCCCTCCCGTTCCTTCCGGGCGGTGGCATCCTGTGAGGGGTCATGCGCCCGGTGTGGCGCAGATCGACAGACGATGACACAGGAGGGCGACGTCCATGCGTGAGGTTAGCGTGATCGGGCTCGATCTGGCAAAGCAGCTCTTCCAGCTCCACGGCGTGGATGCCCACGGGCGGGTGGTGCTGCGCCGGCGCCCGCCCAACGTGGTCGCCGTGGCGCCGGCACAGCAAGCTCGCCCGCCAGGCCTGGGCGGTGCTGCACCGCGGCGAGCCCTGGCGGCCCCAGACCCGCCCCTGCGATTGCGCCAGTGGCTGAAGGCGAGACAGGTCGGACCGCGGCAGGGCAGACCCGGGGAAGCTCTCGGGCCTCGAGCCCGCTTTTCAGATTCGGGACCCTGCCGGCGGTGA
>JALSJE010000070.1 GCA_026989495.1 Gammaproteobacteria bacterium
CCTTGCCCCATGTCACCCGCCACCCGCCACCCATCATGATAGACATCACCTATCAAAATGCTAGAAACATTTCATTTCACTTATCACCTTCGCACCCCTATCGTGTCTCCCGAAGCCGAACGCGACCGACACAGAGGAGACGCACGATGAGCAAGCGCGAGAACGCATCCCGGACCATCCGCAACCTCGAGTCCGCCTTCGCGGGCGAGTGCATGGCCCATGTCAAGTACCTGTGGTTCGCGCGCGTCTGCCGCGCCCACGGCGACGAGGAGAGCGCACGCGTGTTCGAGGAGACGGCGGCCCAGGAGGTGCAGCACGCCTTCGGGCACCTGGACCTCCTGCTCCCGGCCGACCGGCTGGACCCGGCGCGCTGCCTCGAGCTGGCCGTCGAGGGCGAGACTTACGAGTACGCCGAGATGTACCCGAAGTTCCGCCACATGGCGGAGGCCGAAGGCGAGGAGGCCGCGGCGCGCGAGTTCGAGGAGCAGATCGCCGAGTCGAAGGAGCATGCCGAGCGCTTCCGCGCCACGCTCGAGAAGGCGGCGAAGCGCTTCGCGGCGCTCACCCGGGTCGAGGCCCGCCACGCACGACGCTACCAGGAGACCCTCGAGCGCGTGCGCGCCGGGGCGCCCGCCGGATCTTGAGGCGGCGCGCGCCCCCGAAATGTGCGACATTCACCCACCGGGCAAGAGGAGAGCGAGACCATGAGCACGAGCGAGACCCCCTTCCGCCGCTGGCAGTGCATCGTGTGCGGCTTCGTCTACGACGAGGCCGAGGGCCTGCCCGAGGAGGGCATCCCACCCGGCACCCGCTGGGAGGACATCCCCGAGGATTGGGCCTGCCCCGACTGCGGCGTGGCCAAGGCCGACTTCGAGATGGTCGAGATCACGGAGACCTGAGATGGACGAAGGGCGCATCGTCATCGTGGGCACGGGGCTCGCGGGCTACAACACCGCCCGCGAGCTCCGCCGCCTCGAGGCCGGCCGCAGGCTGCCGCTCGCCATCGTCACCCGCGACGACGGCCGCTTCTACTCCAAGCCGGACCTCTCGGTGGCGCTCGCGCGCGGCAAGGCGCCGGACGAGCTCGCCCTCGCCGGCCCCGAGGAGATGGCCGCCCAGCTCGAGGCCGAGATCCTCACGCGCACGACCGTGGCGCGCATCGACCGCGAGCGCCGGGCGATCGAGCTCGAGGACGGACGCGGCATCGCCTACGGCCGGCTGGTGCTCGCCCTGGGGGCCGACCCCATCCGCCTGCCGCTCGCGGGCGATGCGGCCGGCGAGGTGCTCTCGGTGAACGACCTCGCCGGCTACGCGCGCTTCCGCGAGCGGCTCGACGGCCATGAGCGGGTCGCGATCCTGGGCGCAGGACTCATCGGGTGCGAGTTCGCCAACGACCTCGCCGCCGCGGGCCATGCGGTGACGGTGGTGGACCCCGCCCCCTGGCCGCTCGCGCGCTTCCTGCCGGAGCCCGCCGGCCGGCGCCTCGAGCGCGAGCTCGCGGGGCTCGGCGTGACGTGGCGCTTCGGCGTGACGGCCGAGCGCGTGGACCGCGTGGACGGCGCGCTCGCGCTGAGGCTCTCCGACGGCTCGGCGGTCACTGCGGACGTGGCGCTCTCGGCGGTGGGGCTGCGTCCGCGCACGGCGCTCGCCGCTGCGGCGGGCCTCGAGGTCCGGCGCGGCATCGTGGTGGACCGGCTCCTTCGCACCTCTGATCCTGCCATCCATGCCCTCGGCGACTGCGCCGAGGTCGAGGGGCTGGTGCTGCCCTTCGTGATGCCCCTGGTGCAGGAGGCGCGGGCGCTGGCGCGCACGCTGGCGGGCGAGCCCACGCCGGTGCGTTTCCCGGCCATGCCGGTGGCGGTGAAGACACCGGCCCACCCGGTGGTGGTGGCCCCGCCCCCCGAGGGCGCCGAGGGCGCCTGGGAGGTGGCCGAGGACGATGCGGGCGTGCGCGCCCTCTACCGGGGGCCGACCGGGCGGCTGCTCGGCTTTGCCCTCACCGGCGCGCATGTCAAGGAGCGCCCTGCGCTCGCCCGGGAGCTGCCGCCGGTGCTGCCATGAACACCCGCGCCCGCCGCGCCGCCGTCCCGTGCCCTGAGCCGCCCCTCGTCTCCTGCCTCCCGTCTCTCGCCTCCGCGCGAAGCGCGCAAAAAGAAGGATCTTCTGTCGTTTTCGTGGGCAATCCCTTCGTCGATGCGCATCGCGTCCGGCATGCGCGGCAAGATCCATGGAAGCGCGCAGCGCACAGGGCCGGGACCCCGTCGGACACAAGCCCCTCGCGAAAGGGCATTCCGGCCCCTCCCTGCGGAGCGGGTACCAGCCCCCCCCCGGCGCTCCCGCCCTGTGGGGGCCGGCTTCCAGCCGGCCCGGCGCGGCTGGAAGCCGCGCCTACGGAGGCAGGGGATCGGGTCCGGAAGCCCGGTTCATGGACGGAGGTGAAGCCGCCTCGGAAGCCGCCTCGAAGGCGTCGGGACGGTGCCGGAGGGGCCGGTGCGGCTGCAAGGATCGCCCAAGCGCCGGCTCCACGCGGGCCCCGCCGCCACACCGCCCCGAAATCGGCAGGAAACTTACATGGACGCCGCCCGTGCTGCCAGGGGCTGAGGTGAGGGGGGTCGACTGCATGCTTGCATCCGGCCTCTGTCGGTGGCACCTTGCCGCGGTGCCGGGCCCTGAAGGTCACCGCC
>JALSJE010000071.1 GCA_026989495.1 Gammaproteobacteria bacterium
CCGCCGTCGCCGAAGCCGTGAAGAAGGAATCCACGCATCTCGCGCTGGACGACATCCGCGAGTCCATCCGCGAGCTGCGCCACTACCGCGACCATTTCCTCCGCCTTCCCTGACGAAAGGCGGAGAGACGGGGGGCGAGAGGCGGGAGACGATGCTTCCTCGCCTCCCGTCTTCCGCCCCCGCCTCGCCCGGCCGAGGGCAGGCGCCGCGTGCCCTCAGCCGGGCGGCCATCCCATGGCGCGGCCACCGAGCACGTGCAGGTGGAGATGGAAGACGCTCTGGCCCGCCTCGCGGTTGCAGTTGATGACGGTGCGGTAGCCGCGCTGCTCGATGCCCTCCTTGCGCGCCACCTCCTTGGCGGCGAGGAACATGCGCCCGACGAGCTCGGCGTGGCGCGGCTGCAGGTCGTTGAGGGTGGCGATGTGCTCCCGGGGCACCACCAGGACATGGGTGGGCGCCTGGGGATTGATGTCCCGGAAGGCGATGACCTCGTCGTCCTCGTAGACGAGGTCGGGCTCGATCTCGCCGCTCACCATCTTGCAGAACAGGCAGTCGGTCATGTTCGCTCCTCCGCGTCCTCCGGATCGCCGCCCCGCCGTCCGCTCGTCCGCTCAGATCTCGCGGCGGCCGGCGAAGGCGTGGGACAGGGTGCCCACGTCCACATGCTCGAGCTCGCCCCCCACGGGCACGCCGTGGGCGATGCGCGTCGGCAGCACCCCATGCGCGCGCGCGAGCTCGGCGATGTACTGCGCCGTGGTCTCGCCCTCCACCGTGGGGTTGGTGGCGAGGATGACCTCGCGCACCTCGCCCGCCGCGAGCCGTGCCTCGAGCTGGTCGAGTCCGAGCTCGGCCGGGCCGATGCCGTCCAGCGGCGAGAGATGGCCGCCGAGCACGAAGTAGAGGCCGCGGTAGCCCGTGGCCTGCTCCACGGCGGCCACGTCCGCGGGCGTCTCCACCACGCAGAGCTGGCTGCGGTCGCGACCGGGCGTGGCGCACAGGGCGCATCGCTCGTCCTCGGTGAGCGTGCGGCACTCGCGGCAACGCCCCACGCCTTCGGCCGCCGCCAGCAGCGCCTGGGCCAGGCGGCGGGCGCCCTCGCGGTCGCGCTCGAGCAGGTGGAAGGCCATGCGCTGGGCAGAGCGGGGCCCCACCCCGGGCAGCACCCGCAGGGCCTCGATCAGGCCGTCGACCAGCGTGGAGAAGCCCGTGGGCATGATCCCCGAGGCGCCCCCGTTCAGAACGGCAGGCCGGAAAGCCCACCCGGCAGGCCCAGCCCGCCGGCGAGCCCCTGGAAGCGCTCCTGCACCGCGCGCTCCACCTTGCCCACCGCGTCGTTGACCGCGCAGGCGATCAGGTCCTCCAGCATCTCCCGGTCTTCGCCCAGCAGGCTCTCGTCGATGCGCACCCGGCGCACCTCATGCCGCCCGGTCATGGTGACGGCCACCAGGCCGCCGCCAGCCTCGCCCGTGACCTCCATCGCGGCGATCTCTTCCTGCAGGCGCTTCATCTCCTCCTGCAGCTTCTGCGCCTGCCGCATCAGGTTGCCCAGCTTGCCCTTCATCACCCCCTCCCGTCCAAACCGGCCAGGTAACATCCCTATCCTTGCCACCTGCTACTCGCTCCTGTCCTCCGGGCCGTCCAGCGGCTCGATCAGGTCCGGATCGATGCGGGCGCCGAAGCGCTCCGCCAGGTCCTGCACGGTCTCGTCGCTCCGGATGGCCTCCACGGCGGCCTGCCGGCGCGCCTGCAGGGCGCGCGCGCGCCGCTGCGCGGGGGTCTCGGCCGTGGGCCGGCCCACCTCCAGCACCAGCCGCACCTCCCGGCCCAGGTAGCGGGCGAGCGCCTGCGCCAGGCGCCGCTCCACGCCCTGGCCGCGGAGCTGGGCGCTGGCCTCGTCGAGCAGCAGCCGCACCCTGTCCCCTTCCACGCCGAGCAGGGTGCAATGGGCAGCGAGCTCGCGCGCGACGCCGCCGAGCCCCAGCTCCGCCACCACCTCGGACCAGTCGCGCCCCTCCAGGGTGCGTGACGGAGCCGGCGCGGCGGACGCCGGCTGTGGGGCCGGCGCGGCGGACGAGGCGGGCGCCGCAGCGGCCGGCGTCGCCTCGTCGCCGCTTCCCGCCGTCGCCGGCTGCCGACCGCCGTGCCGATGGTCGAGGCTCTGGGACCCGGCGGCCTTGCGCCGCTCCCCGCGACCGGGCGCCCCGCGCCCCCGTGTCCGCGGCGCCGGTGCGCTGCCGCCCGGCACGTCGCCGGCCACCGCCGCGGCCACGGGACGGAAGGCCAGCATCCGCAGCAGGGTCATCTCGAAGCCGCTGCGCGGATCGGCCGCCTGCGGCAGGTCGCGCCGCCCGTGGAGGGCAATCTGGTACCAGAGCTGCACGTCCTCGGGGCTCGCCGCGCCGGCCAGCGCCTGCAGGCGCTCGCGGTCCTCGAAGGCCGCGGCCGCCTCCGGCACCATCTGCAGCAGCGCCACCCGGTGCAGCAGCCCCAGGAGCTCGGCCAGCACGGCGTCGTAGTCCGGCCCCTGCTCGTCCAGGGCGGCGCAGGCGGCCATGAGGCCGGGCCCGTCGCCCGCCGCGAGGCGCTCCAGCAGGGCATGCACACGCTCGCGGTCCACCGTGCCGAGCATGGCCCGCACCTCGGCCTCGCGCACCACCCCACCCCCGAAGGCGATGGCCTGGTCCAGCAGGCTCAGGGCGTCGCGCATGCTGCCGTCGGCCGCGCGCGCGATCAGCGCCGCCGCCTCCGGGTCGTAGGCGATGCCCTCGGCGTCGAGGATGCGCCCGATCTGCTCGGCGATGCGGTCCGGCGGCAGGCGCTTGAGGCTGAACTGCAGGCAGCGCGACAGCACGGTGACCGGCAGCTTCTGCGGGTCCGTGGTCGCGAGCAGAAACTTCACGTGCGGCGGCGGCTCCTCGAGCGTCTTGAGGAGCGCGTTGAAGCTGTGGGTGGAGAGCATGTGCACCTCGTCGATGAGGTACACCTTGAAGCGCCCGCGCGTGGGGGCGTACTGCACGTTGTCGAGCAGCTCGCGCGTGTCCTCCACCTTGGTGCGCGAGGCCGCGTCCACCTCGATGAGGTCCACGAAGCGGCCCTCGTCGATCTCGCGGCAGGCCTCGCACTCGCCGCAGGGCTCGGGCGTGACGCCCCGCTCGCAGTTGAGCGCCTTGGCGAGGATGCGGGCGATGGTGGTCTTGCCCACACCGCGCGTGCCCGTGAAGAGGTAGGCGTGGTGCAGGCGCTCCTCGCGCAGGGCGTTGGTGAGCGCACGCACCACGTGCTCCTGGCCCACCAGGGCCTCGAAGCGCCGCGGGCGCCACTTGCGCGCAAGTACCTGATAGCTCACGAGCGGGCTCGTGTCCGGCCGCGTCGCCGCGGATGGCGGCCGGGAGAGGATACCGCAGGGCCCGCCGGGGGCGCCATGCGACCTCCGCGGCCCAGAAAGGGCGGCGGCCCGCGCCAGCCGCACCCCGGCGCCCGAGTCCGCCGCTACGGCTGCTCCCTTCCGGGCCTGACCGGGTTCACGGCGTATCGTCGCGGGGGGACCGACGCGGGCCACCATGGCGGCGCGCAGGCCTGCGCGCGGCGGCCAGCCTAGCAGAACCCGCTCCCCCAGGCCAACGCGCCGTGCTCTAATGTTCGGGCCATGGCCCGGCACGGCGACGAAGGCTACACCATCGGCCGCCTGGCCCGCGCCGCGGGCGTGGGCGTGGAGACGGTGCGCTACTACCAGCGGCGGGGGCTGCTGCGCGAGCCGCCGCGCCCGCCGGGCGGGGTGCGGCGCTACGGCGCGCCCGACCTCGCCCGCCTGCGCTTCATCCGTCGTGCCCAGGCCCTGGGGTTCACCCTGCGCGAGGTCGCCGAGCTCCTCGCCCTGGACGACGGCACGGGCTGCGTCCGGGCCCGCCGCGTGGCCGAGGCCCGGCTGGAGGACGTGCGCCGCCGTATCCGCGCCCTTCGGCGGATGGAGCGGGCGCTGGCGGAGCTCGTCGCCGCCTGCGCGGCGCAGGGCCGGGGGCGCGCACGCTGCCCCCTCATCGCCTCCCTGCAGGAACGGCCGGACCGCTGAGGCCATGGGGGCCGTGGACCCTTCCGACCGCTCCGAGCTCGCGCGCATCGCCGAGCGCGCCCGCGCCGCGGCCGCCGCCCTGCGCCGGCCCGTGGCCCTGCCGGGCGCCGCCTCGCCCGAGCCGCCCGGACGCCTCGGCGAGGCCTTCGCCCAGCGGCTGGCGCTGCTCGCGGCCGGCGGCGGGCCTGCGGAGGGCGCCGAGCACCTGGCCCAGGCCGCCCTGCTCCTCGACGCGCTCGCCGAGGCGGCGCGCGCCGAGGGGCGCGACCGGGAGGCCGCCGCCCTGCAGGCACTGCAGGTCCCGCTCGCCCTCTGGGGAGCGGCCCAAGGGATTCCGCTGCGCGCGCTCGCCCCCCTCGTGAACGCCTGCGCGGCCATGGCGAACCGCCTGCGCGAGCCCGAGGCGCTGCGCCCCCTGGCCGAGGCGATGGCGGCGCTGATGGAGGCGGCCGACGCGCAGGTGCGGGACACCCCGGAGGCCGCCCGGCCCGGCCACCCCTGGCGCACCCTCGTGGTCAACCGGGCGATCGTGGCCACCCGCACCCACGACCCTGCGCTCATGGAATCCGCCTTCGCCGACCTCGTGCGGGCGTTGCCCGGGGCGGCCGCCGCCTTCTTCGTCGAGGGAATGCGGGAGATGGATCGCCTCGGCTATCCCCATCACGTCCGTGAGGTCATGGCACGGTGGCACGCCCGCCACGGAGGAACCGGCCCCCACTGAGCGCTATGGCTTCCGTGCCGCCCATGCCGTAGCATTGCCTCCCCATGAGGCTGCTTTACGACTTCTTCCCCATCCTGGTCTTCTTCGCGGCCTACAAGCTGGCGGGCATCTACGTGGCCACCGCGGCCGCCATCGCCGCCACCGGGGTGCAGGTGGGCCTCGGCTGGCTGCGCCGCCGGCGCGTCGAGCCCATGCACCTGGTCACCCTGGGGCTCATCGTGGTCTTCGGCGGCGCGACCCTGCTGCTGCACGACGAGCTCTACATCAAATGGAAGCCCACCGTGCTCAACTGGCTGTTCGCGCTCGCCTTCCTGGGCAGCCACCTGGTCGGCGAGCGCACCCTGGTCGAGCGCGTCATGGGCCGCGAGATCACCCTGCCCCGCGGGGTGTGGCGCCGCCTCAACCTGGGCTGGGTGCTGTTCTTCGCCTTCGTGGGCGCGCTGAACCTGTACGTGGCCTACCGCTTCCCCACCGACGTGTGGGTGGACTTCAAGCTGTTCGGGATCGTCGGGCTGACGGTGCTCTTCGTCGTGGCCCAGGGGCTCTACCTCGCCCGTCATCTGGAGCCGCAGCAGGAGGACCGGGCCTGATGTGGTACGCGATCATCGGCCGCGACGCCCCGGGCAGCCTCGAGCGCCGGCAGGCGGCGCGCCCCGCGCACCTGGCCCGCCTCGAGGCCCTGCAGGCCGCCGGAAGGCTGCTGCTGGCGGGGCCCTTTCCCGCGGTGGACGCCGCCGACCCCGGCCCGGCCGGCTGGACCGGAAGCCTGATCGTGGCCGAGTTCGATTCGCTGGAGGAAGCCGAAGCGTGGGCGGCGGCCGACCCCTACCGCGAGGCCGGCGTCTACGCCGAGGTCGAGGTCAAACCGTTCAGGAAGGTGCTGCCGAAATGAGCGAGACCGTCGAGGACCCGCGTGTGCAGATGATCCGCGAGCGGCTCACCGCCGCGCTCCGGCCCGAGCGGCTGGAGATCATCGACGAGACCGCCCGCCACGCCGGGCACGAGGGCGCCCGCGCCGGCGGCGGCCACTACATCGTCACCATCGTCTCGCCCGCCTTCGCGGGCAAGAAGCCCATCGAGCGCCACCGCATGGTCTACGACGCCCTCGGCGAGGCCATGCACAAGGAGATCCACGCCCTCAGCATCAAGGCGCTCGCGCCCGGCGAGGCCTGAGGGGACCGATTCCAAGAACCGGGGCGCCGGCCCCGCCGCACACAGGAAGTCCAGCCATGCCCATGCAGCGCACGCCCACCGCCATGCTCGCCCTCGCCCTCGCCTCGCTCCTCGGCGCCTGCGAGGCGCAAGGCCCCGGCAGCGACACCCGGCCCGCCGATGGCGGCCCGGCGCCGGCCGCGAGCGCCTCCGACACCAGCGAGGTGGTGGCCGTGGTCGACGGCACCCCCATACGCCGCAGCCTGCTCGACGCCTATGCCGTCCAGCGGCGCGGGCCCGACGGCAAGCCACTGCCCGTCAAGCAGCTCCTCGACGAGCTCATCGCCCAGGAGCTGCTGCTCGCCGAGGCGCGCCGCAAGGGGCTGGACCGCGATCCGCAGGTGCGCCGGCGCATCGAGCTCCAGACGCGCAACATCCTCGCCATGGCCGCCCTCAAGGCGCGCATGGATGCCGAGCCCGTCACGGACGAGGAGCTCAGGCGGATCTACGAGGAGATGCTCGTCAAGCAGAAGCGCAGGGAGTTCAAGGCGCGCCACATCCTGGTGAAGGACGAGGCCACCGCACGCAGGCTCATCGCCGAGCTCGACAAGGGCGCCGACTTCGCCAAGCTCGCCCGCGAGCACTCCGTCGGCCCCTCGGGCAAGCAGGGCGGCGAGCTCGGCTGGTTCAGCCCCTCGCAGATGGTCAAGCCCTTCGCCGACGCGGTGGCGGCGCTGGAGAAGGGCCAGTACACGAAGGAGCCGGTGCAGACCCGCTTCGGCTGGCACGTGGTCCAGCTCGAGGACGTGCGCGAGATCCCGCCGCCCGACTTCGAGCAGGTCAAGGACCGGCTGCGCGAGGTGGTGCAGCGCCAGCGCATCCAGCGCTACCTGCAGGAGCTGCTCGCCAAGGCGAAGATCGAGCGCAAGGGCGTCAAGGAGGCCCCGGCGACGACCGGCGGGCAGCGTAAGGACGCCGGCGGAGAGCGGGCGGCGGCAGACTGAACCGTCCCGGCGGCGCGCCTCCTGGCGGCAGCGTCACCGCCGCACGAAATCTTCAGGGTGCTCGAGGAGCGCGAGGAAGGCGCGCTCGTCCAGCGTGGGCACGCCCAGCGCCCGGGCCTTGTCGAGCTTGGAGCCGGGGTCCGCGCCCACGACGACGTAGCTCGTGCGCCGTGACACGCTGCCTGCGACCCTGGCCCCCAGGGCCTCGAGGCGCGCCTTGGCTTCCTCGCGCGTCATGGACTCCAGCGCGCCCGTGAGCACGAAGGTGAGGCCCTGGAGGGGGGCCTCGGCGGCGGCGCGCCGCGGACGGGGCCAGCGCACGCCGGCCTCCAGCAGCCGGCGCACCACCTCGCGGTTGTGCCGCTCGCGGAAGAAGGAATGGATGGCGTCGGCCACCACGGGGCCCACGTCCGGCACCTCCTGCAGCCGCTCGGGCGGCGCGTCCATGATGGCGTCCAGATCGCCGAAGTGCCCGGCCAGCGCCTGGGCCGTGGCCTCGCCCACCTGCGGGATGCCGAGGGCGTAGAGGAAGCGCGCGAGCGTGGTGGACCTGCTGCGCTCGATCGCGGCGAGCAGGTTCTCCGCGGACTTTTCGCCCATGCGCTCCAGCCCCACCAGGTCCTCCTTGCGCAGGCGGTAGAGGTCGGCGGGGTCGCGCACCAGCCCCTTCTCCACGAGCTGGTCCACCAGCTTCTCGCCCAGGCCGTCGATGTCCATGGCCCGGCGCGAGGCGAAATGCCGGATGGCACCCTTGCGCTGGGCCGGGCAGTAGAGCCCGCCCATGCAGCGGTGGGCGGCCTCGCCCGGCAGGCGCACCACCCTGGAGCCGCAGACGGGACACTTCGCGGGCATCCGCCACGGGCGCGTGCCGGGCGGGCGCTTCTCCTTGACGACGGCCACGACCTCCGGGATGACCTCGCCTGCGCGGCGCACGATCACGGTGTCGCCGATGCGCACGTCCTTGCGCTCGACCTCGTCCTGGTTGTGGAGGCTCGCGCGCGTGACGGTGACCCCGCTCACGTGCACCGGCCGCAGCACCGCCACCGGCGTGACGACGCCCGTGCGGCCCACCGAGGCGATGATGTCCTCCACCACGGTGGTGGCCTCCTCGGCCGGGAACTTGTGGGCCACGGCCCAGCGCGGCGCGCGCGCGGTGTAGCCCAGGCGCTCGCAGGCGGCGAGCTCGTCCACCTTGTAGACCACGCCGTCCATCTCGAAGGGCAGGCGCTCGCGCAGCTCGAGGATGCGTCGGTAGTAGGCGAGGCAGCCGTCGATCCCGTCGGCCGTCTCCAGGTGCTCGGTGACGCGGAAGCCCCACTCGCGAAGCCGCGCCAGCGCCGCCGAGTGCGTCTCCGCCACGGGCGCGGAGAGCTCGCCGAAGCCCCAGGGGAAAAAGGCCAGCGGCCGGGCGGCCGTGACCTTGGGGTCGAGCTGGCGCAGGCTCCCCGCGGCGGCGTTACGCGGGTTGGCGAAAGGTGCCTCGCCGCGCTCGAGCCGCTCGGCGTTGAGGCGCTCGAAGTCCGCCTTGGGGATCACGACCTCGCCGCGCACCTCCAGCACCCGCGGCCAGCCCTCGCCCTGGAGCCGCAGCGGCACGGTGCGGATGGTGCGCACGTTGGCCGTGACGTCCTCGCCGCGGTATCCGTCACCACGGGTGCCGGCCTGGACCAGCACCCCGCCCTCGTAGCGCAGGCTCACGGAGGCGCCGTCGAACTTGGGCTCGCAGGAATAGCCGACCCGCGCCGCGCCCAGGCGCTCGCGCACGCGGCGGTCGAACTCGCGCACCTCCTCCTCGCCGAAGGCGTTGTCGAGCGAGAGCATGGGGACGGCGTGGCGCACCTCGCCCATGTCGGCCCGGGGTGGGGCGCCCACGCGCTGCGTCGGCGAGTCCGGCGTGACGAGCTCAGGATGGCGGCGCTCGAGCTCCATGAGCTCGCGCAGGAGGGCGTCGTACTCGGCGTCGGAGATGACCGGCGCGTCGAGCACGTAGTAGCGGTAGTTGTGATACTCGATCTCGCGCCGCAGCCGGGCGGCGCGCTCGGCGACCTTTGCGGGGACGCTCATGGTGCCGCCGGGCGCCGCCGATGGCGCAGGTCCCACCCGGCCACGCGCTCGCGCAGCCAGGCCACCGTCTGGGGCGTGAGGGCGCTGCGGCGCTCGTCGAGCAGCTCGCCGTCGAGGTGGGCGGCGAGCCGGCGCGCCGTCTCCAGCATGCGGTCGAAGGCCTCGCGGCCGCTCACCGGGCCGGGCAGGGCCAGGAACAGGGCGAGCCCTGGCGTGCCGCAGCCGCCGGCAAGCATCTCGGGCTCCAGATGGCCGGGCTCGACCATGCTCGCCACCGAAAAGACCGGACGTCCCTGGCTCATGTGATGGTAGATGCGCCGCGGGCCGGGCTCCAGCCCGCACTGGTCGAGGGCCCGTGCGAGCGCCTCGCCCTCGAAGCGGCCGCGCCGGCCGTCCGGGCCCCGCCGGGCCGCCACGTGGAGGGCTATGACGAGCTCGGGGCCTTCGCCGGCCCCGCCCGCGGACTCCCGGTCCGGGGCTCGGCGGCGACGCACCTCCCGCTCGAGGGCCGCCAGCGCCGCCTCCGCCTCCTCGGGCGTGAGCGCGGCCCTGGCCGCGCGCGCCTCGGCAAGCCGGCGCCGGGCGGCCTGGCGCTCGCGCCACAGGCCCCAGCCCCACAGGCCCGCCACCAGCACGAGCCCCGCCGCGAGCAGGATCCAGCGCAGCGCCGTCTCCACGGCGCCCGCCCTCAGCTCGCCGCCAGGCGCACCGCCTCGTCCACGTCCACGGCCACCAGCCGCGAGACGCCGGGCTCGTGCATGGTCACGCCCGTGAGCTGGTTCGCCAGCTCCATGGTGACCTTGTTGTGGGTGATGATGACGAACTGGACCTTCTCGGACATCTCGCGCACGAGCTCGCAGAAGCGGCCCACGTTGGCGTCGTCCAGCGGCGCATCCACCTCGTCCAGCATGCAGAAGGGCGCCGGATTGAGCTGGAAGAAGGCAAAGACCAGCGCCACCGCGGTCAGCGCCTTCTCACCGCCGGAGAGCAGGTGGATGGTGCTGATGCGCTTGCCGGGGGGGCGGGCCATCACCCGCACGCCGGCGCTGAGCAGGTCGTCGTCCGTGAGCTCCAGGTGCGCCTGGCCGCCTCCGAACAGGCGCGGGAAGAGCCTCTGGAAATGCGCGTTGACGCGGTCGAAGGTCTCCTTGAAGCGCGCGCGGGTCTCGCGGTCGATCTTGCGGATGGCCTTCTCGAGGGTCTCGAGCGCCTGGGTGACGTCGGCGTGCTGGGCGTCGAGGTAGCGCTTGCGCTCGAGCTGCTCGCGATGCTCCTCGATGGCGGCGAGGTTGATGGGGCCGAGCCGCTCGATGCGCCCCTCCAGCTCGGCCAGCCGCGCCTCCCAGGCCTCGGGCGTGGCCTCCTCCGGCAGGCCCTCCAGCAGCGTCGCCGGCTCGTGCCCGCCGGCCTGGAGCTGATCACGCACGGTGTCGCGCCGCACCAGGGCCCCTTCGGCCCGCACCCGAACCTCCTGCAGACCCTCGCGCGCGGCCTCCACCCGGCGCTCGGCCCCGTTGCGCGACTGCTCCAGCCCGCGCAGGCGCTGCTCCAGCGCCTCCACATCCTCGCGTGCGGCGGCCAGCTCCCCCTCGACGCCCGCGCGCTGCTGCAGAAGCGCCTCCAGCTCGGCCTGCATGCCCTCCAGCGGGGTGGCGTCCTCGGCGACCTGCGCGGCCAGCGCCTCGCAGCGCGCCCTGAGCTGGCCCCGCTGCGCCTCGAGGCGCTCGAGGTTGCGCCGGGCCTCGTCGAGCGCCGCACGCTCGCTTCCCAAGGCGAGCTCCAGCTCGTGGAGACGCGCCCGGGCGGCCTGGTCGCGCGCGCGGGCCGCCTCCGCCGTCTCCGTGACCCGCTCGCGCTCGGCCTCCAGCGCCGCGCGGCGAGCCGCAAGCCGCTCGGCCTCGACCGCCAGCCGCTCCCGCCGCGCGCGCGCCGCCTCCAGCTCGGCGCGGTCACGCGCGACTTGCGCCTCCAGCTCCTCCAGCTCGGCGGCGAGGCGCTCGACCCGCGCCGCCGCCTCCTCGCCGCGGGAGCGGGCGGCCTCGCGGCGGGCGGCGGCGTCCGCGTGCGCGCGGTGCAGCTCCGTGACCTCGCCCTGCAGGCGCCCCCGCTCGGCCTCCAGTTCCGTCAGGCGCTCGCGCGCCTCGGCCGCCTCGGCCTCCAGCCGGGCCGCCTCCTGCTCGTCCTCGCGCAGCCGCCGCTCGAGCTCGGCGATCTCGCGCTCGCGCGCGAGCACGCCGGCCTTGCCCTCCTCCCCGCGCGCGACGCGGATCCAGCCCGGACCGATCCAGATCCCGTCCCGGGTCACCACCGACTCGCCCGGCCCCAGCCGCGCCCGGGCGGCGAGCGCCGCCTCCAGCGAATCGGCCGCGCGCACGCCGGCGAGGAAGGCGAGCGCCGCCGCGGGCCCGCGCGCGTGCGCGGCGAGCGGCGGCGGGTCCGATGCGCCGGCAGCGTCCGCCGCGGGTCCCTCTTCGGCGGCGACGAGGGTGAGGGTCCCCTCTTCCAGGTCCGCGAGCGAGCCCAGGAGCGCGGCCGGGTCGTCCAGGCATACCGCCTCCAGCACGTCGCCCAGCACCGTCTCGACGGCCCGCTCCCAGCCGGGCGCCACGTCCAGCGCGTGGGCGAGCCGGCGCGCCTCGGCCTGGCCATGGCGCGCCAGCCATTCCGCCACCGCCCCGCCACGCTCGCCCAGCGCGGCCTGCTGCAAGGCGGTGAGCGAGGCGAGCCGGCCGCGGCGGTCGTGCATGCGGTCGCGCACCGACGCGAGCGCGCGCCCGAGCTCGTGGATGCGCTCGCGCTGGGCCTCGATCCCGCTCTCGGCCTGCGCCAGGCGCGCCTCGGCCGCCTTGGCCTCGGCCTCCAGGCGCGCGGCCACGCCCTCCAGCCGCGCCGCCTCCTCCGCCGCCGTGGCCGCGGCGCGCGCGCCCTCCAGCTCGCCCGAGAGGCGCTCGCGCCGGCTGGCCAGGCCTTCCAGGTGGCGGGTGAGGTGCTCGATGCGGGTGGCCTCCACCTCGGCCGCCCGCGTGACCTCGGCCTCCTCGGCCCGGAAGGCCTCCCAGCGGCCCTGCCAGTCCTGCAGGGCCGCCTCGGCCTCCGCGCGGGCCTCGGCCGCCGCGGCCGCCTCGGCCCGGGCCGCCTCGATCTCGGGCTCCCGGGCGGCGATGGCCGCGCGCGCCGCCTCCGCGCGGCGCCCTTCGGCCTCGAGGTCGGCCGCCAGCGCCTCGAGCGCGTCCCGCGCCTCGGCCAGCTCGCGCTCCCGGCGCGCGCGCAGCTCGCGCTGGTGCTGGATGCGCTGCTCGATGCGGCCGATCTCGGCGCTGGTCTCGTAGAACCGGCGCTGGATGGCGTTGAGCCGCTCGTTCGCCTCGCCGTGGGCCGCACGCTGGGCCTCCAGCTCCGCCTCGATGCGGCGCTGCCCGGCGAGCGCCGCATCCACCGCGGTCTCGGCCTCGCGCACCCGCGCCTCGGCCTGGGCCAGCTCGCGCTCCAGCGCGCGCAGCCTGAGCGCCAGCAGCTCGGCGGCCACGCGGTCGGCCTCGGCGCGCAGCTCGCGGAAGCGCTCGGCCGTGCGGGCCTGGCGCTGGAGCTTCTGCAGCTGCTTCTCGACCTCCTCGCGCAGGTCGTTCAGGCGCTCCAGGTTCTCGCGCGTGTGGCGGATGCGGTTCTCGGTCTCGCGGCGGCGCTCCTTGTACCGGGAGATGCCCGCCGCCTCCTCCACGAACACGCGCAGCTCCTCGGGCTTGGCCTCGATGAGCTGGCTGATCATGCCCTGCTCGATGATGGCGTAGCTGCGCGGGCCGAGCCCCGTGCCCAGGAAGACGTCCACCACGTCGCGGCGGCGGCAGCGGGTGCCGTTGAGGAAGTACTGCGACTGGCCGTCACGGCTCACCACCCGCCGCACGGAGATCTCGGCGTACTTGGCGTAGGGTCCGCCGAGGCGGCCCTCGCTGTTGTCGAAGACGAGCTCGACCGAGGCCTGCGCGACGGGCTTGCGCGCGCTGGAGCCGGAGAAGATGACGTCGGCCATGGCGTCGCCGCGCAGATGCCTGGCGGAGGTCTCGCCCATCACCCAGCGCACGGCATCAATGATGTTGGACTTGCCGCAGCCGTTCGGCCCGACGATGCCCACGAGCGGGCTGGGGAACTGGATGACGGTGGGGTCCACGAAGGACTTGAACCCCGCGAGCCGGATCTTCTTCAGCCGCATGATGCGCAAAGATACCGGCCCCGCCCCCGGGGCACAAGCGCAGCCCGTCGTAACGGCCACAACATGAGGGAGCGCTTATATGCCGCCCACCCAAGATCTTGCGGTTCCATGATGCACCGGCCACGGCTATGCTGTACGCGTCCGAGTCAGGCCCGCCCCAGGCGATGCCGACCCGCCCCAGCAAGCAGCTCGAGACCTTTCCCAACCCGCACCCGGACCGGGACTACACGATCCGCATCCGGATGCCGGAGTTCACCTGCCTGTGCCCCAGGACCGGGCAGCCGGACTTCGCGGTGCTGCACCTGGAGTACGTGCCGGACCGGCTCTGCGTCGAGCTCAAGTCGCTCAAGCTCTACATCTGGTCCTACCGGGACGAGGGCCATTTCCACGAGGACGTCACCAACCGCATCCTCGACGATCTGGTGCGCGCCTGCCAGCCGCGCTACATGCGCCTGACGGCGGAGTTCAACGTGCGCGGCGGCATCTACACCACCGTGGTGGCCGAGCACCGCGCGCCGGGGTGGGAGCCGCCCGAGCCCGTGCGCCTGCCGTGAGCGCGGGAAGCGCGGGGCCCGCCCTCGGCATCGATCTCGGCACCTCCGGCTGCCGCGTCCTGGCCTGGGACCCGGCGCGCGACGCCGTGCTGGCGCAGGCCGAGATCCCGCTGCCGCCGCCGTGCCGGGAAGGTGAGGCGAGCGAGCAGGACCCCGAGGCCTGGTGGGCCGCCCTCGCCGAGGCCGTGCGCGCGCTGCCGCAGGCCGTGCGCCAGGCCGTGCGCCGCATCGCCGTGGACGGCACCTCGGGCACCCTCCTGCTCGCGGACGCCGACGGCCGTCCGCTCGCGCCCGCACGCCTCTACGACGATGCCCGCGGCCGCGCGGCCTCCCGCCGCATCGCCGCCGTGGCGCCCGCCGGATCCGGCGCCCACGGCGCGGGCTCCAGCCTCGCCAAGCTCCTCGTCTGGCTCGAGGAAGGCCTCCCCGCCGGCACGGCGCAGGCGCTGCACCCGGCCGACTGGCTCACGGGCCGCCTCACCGGCCTCTGGGGCGTGGCCGACGAGAACAGCGCCCTCAAGCTCGGCTGGGATCCGCTGCGGCGCGAATGGCCGGCATGGCTCGAGGCGCTGGCGGTCCCCCGCCGGCTGCTCGCGCGGGTGGAGGCCGCCGGCAAGCCGCTCGGACCGATGGATCCGGCCGTCGCCGAAAGCCTCGGCCTGCCGCGGTCGGCGGTCGTGTGCGCAGGCACCACCGACAGCGTGGCGGGCTTCCTGGCCACGCCCGCCAGCCGCCCCGGCGATGCCGTCACCAGCCTCGGCAGCACGCTCGCCCTGAAGCTGCTCACGCCGCGGCCGGTCTTCTCGCCGCCGCACGGCGTCTACAGCCACCGCGTGGGCGGGCTGTGGCTCGCGGGCGGGGCCTCCAACACCGGCGGCGCGGTGCTGGCGCGCTTCTTCGATCCGCACACCCTCGCGGCGCTCTCCGCCCGCATCGACCCGGAGCGGCCCAGCGGGCTGGACTACTACCCGCTGCCCGCGCCGGGCGAGCGCTTTCCCGTCGCCGACCCGCGCCTGCCGCCGCGCCTGGACCCGCGCCCTGCCGACGACGCGCGCTTCCTCCACGGCCTGCTGGAGGGCATCACCCGCATCGAGGCCGAGGGCTACCGGCTGCTCGAGCGGCTCGGGGCAGGCGCCGTGCGCCGGGTCTGGACCGTGGGCGGCGGCGCGCGCAACCCCGTCTGGACGCGCATCCGCGCCCGGATGCTGGGCGTGCCCGTGACCGCCTGCCCCGATGCTCCGGCGGCGCTCGGTGCCGCGCGGCTGGCCGCCGGGCGGCTCCCCGGGTGCGCGACGGCGGCGCCTGTCCCATAATCCCGCGCCGGACCGCCTGAACGGGGCAGGGCACCATGCGCGACTTCCTCTCGGGGCTCGGCTGCGCCTGGCGCGGACTGCGGCTCGTGCTCCAGCCGGGCCTGCGACGCTTCGTGGCCGTGCCGCTGGCGCTCAACACGGCGCTGTTCGCGGGTGCGATCTGGTACGTCTTCGCGCAGGTGGACGCGCTGGTGGCGCGCTGGATCCCGGACTGGCTCGCCTGGATCGAATGGCTGCTCTGGCCCCTGCTCGCCATCGCCGCGGCGCTCCTCGTGTTCTACACCTTCAGCCTCGTGGCCAACCTGCTGGGCGCGCCCTTCAACGGCTGGCTCGCCGAGGCCGTCGAGCGGCGCGCCACGGGCGAGCCGCCCCCCGCCTTCTCCCTGCACGGGATCCTGCGCCAGACCCCCCGGCTGGTGGGCGCGGAGGTGCGGAAGCTCGCCTGGTTCCTCGCCCGGGCCGTGCCGCTCGGCCTGCTCTTCCTCGTTCCGGGCCTGAACCTGCTCGCCCCCTTCCTGTGGCTCGCCTTCAGCGCCTGGGTGCTGGCCCTGGAGTACCTGGACTACCCCATGGGCAACCACGGGCTGCTGTTCCCCGAGGTGCGGGCCCGGGCCCGCACCCGGCGGGCGCTGGCCCTCGGCTTCGGCCTCGGCGTGACGGCGCTCACCACCTTGCCGGTGCTGAACTTCCTCGCCATGCCCGCGGGCGTGGCCGGCGCCACCCTGCTCTGGGCCGAGCGCCTGCGCGACGCGCCCTCGGCGGGCTAGCGCCCCATCGCATCGCGGAGCCGCTCGGGATCGAGCAGGATGCCCGGCGGAAGGCGCGGCGTGCCGCCGCGAGGCCTTCGACCGGCGATGGAGGGATCCTCCACCTTCAGGATCCCCCATGCGAACGAAGCGTCCGGCGTGGAACGGTGCCGGAAACGGCCCCCCACCCAGGCGTAGGCCGGCCCTTCGAGCCGGTCGCGCCGCTCCCGCACGATCCGTCCGCCGGGCGTCTCCAGGAACAAGCGCACCTCCAGCGCGCTCCCCCGCGGGACGGCCACCATCACCTGCGGCAGCTCCGGTCCACGCGGCCGGATCCAGCCGCCGCCCCGGGGGACAGGATAGGTGCGGGCAGCGCAGGAACGGGTTCCGCGGCCGCCGGCGCGCGCCTCGATGCAGGGGCGCAGGCGCATGCCGGGGCGCGCCCCGGCCAGGCTCGCATTGAATCCGTTCATCCCCACCGTGACGAACAGGTGCGGCGGCTCCGGCACGCAGCCGCTCGCGCGCGAGCCCGGCCGCGGCCAGGGCTCGCCCTCGAAACGCGCCACGGCGCAGTCGCCGTAGCCGATCGGATGCCGCTCGAAATCCAGCACCACGGGCCGCCCGCCCGCACGGACATTGCCCCGCCAGCGCCAGTCCACGCGACCGTCGCGCCGGCGCACGCCGACCTCCATCAGATAGCCCTCCCTGGGCATGGACCCGGTCCGCGGCGCCTCGATCTCGAAGACCGCCCCGAGATAACGCACGAGGCCGCCGTCCACGCTGCGCCGCGTCAGCCGCACGCGCGTCACCCGCGGACGGCTGCGCCGGACCGCCTCGAGCGCGGCCCTCGCATCGAGCCCCGCGCCCAGCGCATCCCGGGGGCGGGCGCCGCGCGGGCACAGCCGCACGGAATCCGAAACCGCCGGCGGCCTCCGTCCGCCGGGCGCCCGCACGCTGCCGAGGGCGCGCACCCGCAGGCAGGCGCCCGCCAGCTCACGCAGCCGGTCGCCCGTCAGGACCACCCGCAGGGGCACCCGCCGCGCGGGACGGCGCGGCGGCAGCTCGCCCCGCAGGCTGCGCAGCAGCAGGCGGGGACCCGGGCCCGCAGGCAGCACCTCCAGCCTCAGCTCCCCGATCGGATCGGGCCCCGAGTTCCACAGCCGTGCCTCGGCCGAGATCTCGAACCGGCCGTCACCCAGCCGGCGCGGCCCAGCCACGGCGGAGACAGCCAAGCGCAGCGCATTCACCACGGTGCCGTCCCGGAAACGGTAGGCGCGGGCCGGCCCGCGGCACTCCGAAGGGGGCAAGCCCGGCGGGCATTCGCGCAGGGACGGACCGTCCGCCCCAACCGCGATCGCAGGACCTTCGACCTCGTAGCAGGGCCCGACCGGCAAACGCGGCAAGCCGCCCGCCGAGCGCACCTGCGGGAGCAGGCAGCGTCGTTCGCCTCCCCGCGTGAACCGGAACTCGAAGGGCACCCGCCG
>JALSJE010000072.1 GCA_026989495.1 Gammaproteobacteria bacterium
ACACCCAGCATCAAAAGCAGCACCACCGGCAGCGCCACCAGCAGCTCCACCACCGAGGCGCCGCGGATGCGGGGGATGCGGGCGGATGCACGCCGGGAAGCCGCGCCCACGGAAGGGAGGGGGGCGCCCATGGGATGGGGGGAGGCGCGCCTGGAAGGCGCGCCCACGGGGGTCATGGCCACGAGGCTCGTGCCGGCGGGGCGGGACGATGCCCCCCCTCCCCCGGCCCCTCCCCCCGCACGCGGGGGGAGGGGAGCAGAGAGGCCTGCACCAGCGATCAGATGGCGCACCTCCCCCTGCACGCGGGGGGAGGAGGAAGAATGGCGAGGCCCCGTCTCCCGCGGGCGGGGGGAGGGGCGCGATCGGACCGCCACCGCCGCCCGACAGCGGGGGGCGGAGGGCGAAAGAGCCGGCGCCCGTGAAGGGAGGGCGGGGCCGGCGATGCGCGCAGGCACGCTACCGCCCTCGCCGGAACGCGATCCTTCCCTGAAAAACACCATTCTCGTCAGCCTCCTGCGAGGCTTTTTCTATCCGGTTTCTCCCTGCCTACGGGCGCCAGGCCACCAGGACGGTGCAGTCGTCCCGGGCGCCGGCGTCCTGCGCGGTGCGCACGAGCCGCTCGGGGAGGCTCTCGGGGCGGTGCTCGCGCGCGGCCTCGGCGACGAGGCTCTCGATGGCCGGCCCGGTGAGCCGCTCGACGATGCCGTCGGTGGCGAGCACGAGCCAGTCGAAGGCATACCAGCGCCGCTG
This sequence comes from Gammaproteobacteria bacterium, assembly GCA_026989495.1. Classification (GTDB taxonomy): domain Bacteria; phylum Pseudomonadota; class Gammaproteobacteria; order S144-34; family S144-34; genus S144-34. Next base: position 751 of record JALSJE010000072.1, read on the forward strand.
CGCCAGGCGCGGCGTGGGGATGCGATCGCCGGCGCCCACGGCATCCAGCAGGCCCTTCTCGGCACGATGCAGGCGGCCGAAGCCTTCCGCCATGGCCAGATCCGACAGGGCGTCGCCGCCGCTGACGCGCTCCAGCACGTCGCCACGCCAGATCCAGGCGGCCCCGTCGCCCACGTGGGCGAGCGTCAGCCACTCGCGCTCGATCCTGGCGACGAGGAGCGTGCTGGCCGCGCTCACGCCCTCCCGGCGGGAGAGCTGGCGCACGCGCGCGTGGGCCGCCTGCACGCCTTCGGTCAGGGCGCGCTGGATGTCCGGCGGCTCCTCACGGGTGAGGAGGTCGAGCAGGTGCTCGCGCAGGGCGGCGACCGCGTGACGCGCGGCCAGGGCCGCCGCCCCGGTGCTGCCCACACCGTCGGCCACGGCGAACAGGCCGAGCGAGGCCTCGCCCATCACGGCGTCCTCGTTGCGCGTCTTCCCGATCCCTGGGCTCGTGTACGCCACGTATCTCAGCCTCATGGTCCGGCGCCGGCGGGATCCGCCACGGAATCGGGCCCTGCCCCGGGTGGAGGGACGGCGAGCGCGCCGGCCAGCGCCTCCAGGGGATCCGCCGGCGCGTGCCGGCCGGGCGGCCTTTGCGTGCGCGCCGCGAAGCGGCGCAGGGCCGCGAGCAGCTCGACGACCGCATCCTCGTCCGCCCCGCCGGCATCCGCCGCCTCCGGTGCCCGGGCGGAGGCCAGGTAGAGCTGGAGGGCGCGCTCCGCCTCGGCCAGGTGGAGCATGGCGAGGTTGTAGCGGGCCCGCCGATGGCGCGGGTCGGCGGCGAGGATGGCGCGGTAGTGGCGCATCGCGTCCCCGGTCCGGCCCTCGTGCAGGGCGATGTTGCCCAGCCGCAGCCGCGCCTCGTGGTCGTCGGGGCGGGCCGCCAGGACCGCGCGGTAGGCCGTGCGCGCCCGCTGCCACTCGCCGGCGCGATAGGCGGCGTCGGCCTCGAGGCGGCGCTCGAGCGTGCCCGTGTCCGCCGCGGGCGTGCCGGGTCGTTCGGGTCCCGTGGCGGCGCAGCCGGCGACGAGCAGGGCGAGCGCGGCGAGGGCCGCACGCCCGGGGACGGGGCGGCCGCGGCGGCCTCGCAGCAGGTCACGATCCGTCGCGCGCACGCTCATCGCTCGCGCAGGGCCTCCAGCCGGTCGTGCCAGGCCAGCCGCGCCTCGGCCTTGATGCGGTAGGGATCGTCGGGCGGTGCCATCTCGATCAGGCGGCGCCAGGCCTCGCGGGCGCGCGCGAGGTCCACGGTCTCGTAGCGGTAGCCCTCGCGGTAGAGCCGGCGGGCCGCCTCGCGCAGCCGGGCCAGCCCCTCGCCCCCCTCCCCTTCGGGATCGAGTGCGGCCGCGCGTCGCCACAGCCGCCAGGCGTCGCGCATGCGGCCGTCCGCCTCCGCCGCCCTGGCGCGCTCGGCGAAATGGGCGGCGATGCGCGCGCGCACCTGCGCCACGCGCGCGCTCGAGGCCGCGCCGAGCCGCTCCCGCTCGGTCTCGACGAGGCGCAGCCAGATGCGCGCCGCGGCCTCGGGCTCGCCGCGGGCGTAGGCGGCCTCGCCCTCGCGGTAGAGGGTGTCGAGGGCGACGAGATCGGCACGGGCGGCACGGGCGCGCTCCGCCGCGGGGCCCGCCACGACCGCGAGAGTCTCCAGCGCGGCCAGAGCGCCTGCGACGTCGCCGCGACGGTAGCGGTCCAGGGCGGCTGCCACCGGATCGGTGGCGCGCGACGTGTGCGGGGGCTTGCGGCCGCGCACGGGACGCGGCCCGGAAGCCCGCGCCGGCACGGTCCTGCGCTTCGGCGCGACGGCTGCCGCGCCTTCGCCGGCGCCGGATGCGCCGGC